>NZ_JAMYLG010000004.1:0-353233 GCF_040317865.1 Mesorhizobium sp. M1365 | reverse complement strand
CACCCGAACACCTCCGGCTATCTTGCGTTTCTCGGTCGCATCTCGCCGGAAAAGGGGCCGGAAGCGGCCATACAAATAGCGGCGCGGGCCGGGTTTCCCCTGAAGATCGCCGCCAAAATCGACAAGGTGGACCAGTCGTTCTGGAAGGAAAGGGTCGAGCCGCAAGTGCTGCGGCATTCGAACGTGGAGTTCATTGGCGAGATCGATGAGCGGCAAAAGGCGGATTTTCTGGGCAATGCGAAAGCGCTTTTGTTTCCGATCGACTGGCCGGAACCCTTCGGTTTCGTAACGATCGAAGCAATGGCCTGCGGTACGCCGGTGGTTGCGTTCCGGCGTGGCGCCGTCCCGGAGATCATCGATGACGGTGTGTCCGGATCGATCGTGGATACGGTGGAGGAAGCCGTAGGCGCGCTCCGGCGCATAGACAGCCTCGATCGCGCACGAGTGCGGCAGACGTTCGAGAAGCGGTTCACGGTCGAGCGCATGTGCAGCGATTATCTGGCACTCTACCGAGCACTCACGAACACCGGGATAGCAACACTTGGGTCCGATCACCATGAGAGCATGCGCCGTCGAGCGCGCTCCGCGCCATTACGGTTGCCTGCCCATGCACGGAATGGTCATCGCACGCCACCTGGTCCCTGAAGTGCCGCCGTATTCGAACACTCTGGTGCAGACGGTGCTGCCAATGTGGTGTCCATCGTTCTGGGCTGCGCGACTTCACGCCTTCGGGTCTAGCCTCGGTGGGAATATCGGACTCGCCTGGTTTTCAGAACCGCAGTGGTCGTTCGCAACGTGGAGCATGCAGCCAATGTAGGCCTCGCTCCGGGCGGCGCTTCCCCATATAACTGGGACGCACCTCTGCTCAGCCAACGGGCGCGCTTTAGGCTGGCCTTCGTTTATGGAGTGCAAAATGCGTTGCGCGGCCTGCCGTTCTCCTCGTTGACAGTCGCCCAGAATACACCAGTTTGATCTGAAGACACGTCGAAGGGTTGTCCGCCTCTGTTCGCGGCTAGGTGCTCGAGGCGGCAGATTGTTCGAACTCTCGATGGATGATTTTGTGACGGTCTGGGGCCAAGCGTTCAAGGCAGGCGTCAGTTCTCGTGGCCGAAGATCGCGATGCCGGCGCACAATGGCTGTTCAATCTGTTCCCGTGGATGCCGATCAAGGGTGACGATTGAACCAATGACGCTAGAGCTCACAGTCGGACCACCCCGCCTGGCAATTAACCAGGGACGCAGCTTCCTTGTCACCGAACCGGATGGCCAGATCGCCTGGCCGACGTACAACGGGTTGTATGCGTCTGACACACGCCTGATATCCAGCTGGCAGATCTTTGCCAATGGGCAACGATGGGACTTCCTCAATTCCGGAAACATCGCCTACTTCGCCGCCAAGATCTATCTGGTCAATCAGGCGTTCACTACTGAAACGAACCGTGTACCAGCAGGCAACCTGGGGCTGGTAATCGGCCGCGCCTTGGATGGGGGGCTGCATGAGGACTTTGAACTCGTAAACCACGGGCAAATGGCAGCGCGCTTCAATTTGGAAGTTGCCATGCGCAGCGACTTTGCCGATCTTTTCGAAGTCAAGGCCGACGCAATCATCCGCCGCGGACGTATCACCACGGAATGGTTGTCCAGAGCGGCGAGCCTTCGTACCTCCTACGTCAATCGGGACTTCAAGCGAGACGTCATTGCCAAGGTCCGCCGGACGGCCACAAGGCCCGTCTATGCCAATGGCCGGATCAGCTTCGACATCGAGCTCGAACCGGGCGCGACATGGCATGCTTGCCTTCTTTACAACTTTGGCAACGGCGAGACAATCTATCGGGCACCGCGAGCCTGCATTGACAAATGCCTCGAGTCGAAGGCTGCAAAACGCCTCGCGGGATGCCAAGGCAGCGCATTGAAGTTCCACTGTTCCAATGACGAATTTCACAGCTTCTATAATCAGGCGGTCGAAGACATGGCGGCGCTGCGGCTGCCGATCGAAGGCACGGACGAGCTCGAATACGTCCCGGCCGCCGGACTACCATGGTTCATAAGCCTGATCGGTCGCGACAGCCTGATAGTCTCGCTTCAGAATGCTTTGGTCTACCCAGATTTTTCGCGCGGTGCCTTGGACGTTTTAGGGCGATTTCAGGCCACCGAACGCGACGACTACCGCGATGCGGAACCGGGAAAGATAATGCATGAGCTTCGCAGCGGCGAACTCGCTCATTTCAATTTGATCCCCCATACGCCCTATTACGGCACGGCCGATGCCACCCCTCTGTATCTTATCGTGCTCCACAATACCTGGCGTTGCGCCGGTGACGCCAGCCTGCTCGAGCGACACATGGCAACGGCCGAGAAGTGCCTGGATTGGATTGACCGGTATGGTGACCGTGACGGCGACGGTTTCCAGGAATACGAAACCCGCTCGGTTGCGGGGTACGAGAACCAGAGCTGGAAAGACTCGGTGACGCCTTGGTTTATCCCGACGGCACCCTGGTGAAGGGACCCAAGGCGCTTTGCGAATTGCAAGGCTATGTCTATGATGCTTGGCAGCGCATGGCTGAAATCTTCGATGCCACAGGCGATGGCGCTCGTGCCGGGCAGCTTCGCCTCAAAGCCAAAAACCTGTTCGATCGATTCAACCAGGTCTTCTGGGACGAGGCGTCCGGCTTCTACGCATTCGCGTTGGATGGCGACAAGAAGCCGGTGCTGAGCGTCGCTTCCAACCCCGGTCACTGTCTTTGGTCGGGAATAGTCCCACCCGAACGAGCCGCCAGGGTGGTGCATAGGCTGATGAGGCAGGATATGTGGAGCGGTTGGGGAATCCGGACACTTTCGGCCGATCACCCGGCCTACAATCCACATTCCTATCAACGCGGCTCTGTATGGCCGCATGACAACGGGCTGATCGCGCTCGGCTTCCGGCGCTATGGCTTTTTCGCGAATGCCTGCCGCCTCTCTCGCGACGTGAGCAGCGCCGCAATCTACATCATGCAACATCGAATGCCAGAGCTGTTCGCCGGATTGTCGCGAACGCCCACGACTTTCCCCGTGCAGTATAAGGGAGCGAACGTTCCGCAGGCATGGGCAGCCGGATCCTGCTTTTCGCTTCTGCAGGCGATCATCGGCTTCCAGCCCGATGCTCCTAATGGCAAACTGTACATCGATCCCAGGCTGCCCGACTGGATCGAGGAACTCACCTTGAACGACATGCGCCTGGGCAACAACCGCCTCGAACTCCATTTCTGGCGCGTCGGCGCCGCGACCCGTTGGCAAGTACGCGGCGGCGATCCTTCACTGGTGGAAGCGCGAAGTTGTGCCACCGGGGCAAACTTGCGCTCGGCCTGCGTATGAGGTGAGCCCCGGCGGGTTCGCTCCCTGTCGCCTCGGCGGAGCAGATGCCTTCTTGCCCGTGAAGCGCCGTAACCAGCATCGTTGCGGGCATCATAGGGACTTCTCGTTCCGCATCTTAAATTCCTGGAGGCAACAATTCGTCTGCGGTCATTGGGCAGTTGCCGACAGCCTTTACGTCAAGATTGCGACGGTGGTCATTCGTCACCTCAAGCCCCGCCTCGGAAGTGCTTAGCTGTCGTCCTTGTAAGACTTGGCGGCTTCATCGATCTTACGCCAATCGTTTCCGTGGCGCCGCACAAGCTCTCGCGCCTGGGCTGGCGATATACTTTGCGTTTCGACGATGTGGTTCACTTCCGTCTCCTCGCCTTTCAGGGGACGCGAGCGAGGGCCCGTTGGCAGTCCGGCCGTTGGGTTTTTTGCATGTCTTCTGGGCATGGATGGACCTCTCCTGGAGCAATATAAACGGTCCGGCGCAGCGAAGGTTTCGCCACGTTAGCGTGTTGAGCAGTTTCACCGATCGCCTCATCGGCTTCCCCTTGCAGGTCTGACTATACGTTCTGATGTTCTTGGACCCAAATGAGCTGCACCGCGTTGTTTGCGCGCATGCTGTGCTTCGCAATCTGACTGATGGAAAAATCCGACGCCCCTGCTGAACCGCAGACAACTCCTGGCGCCGAAGCGCGCTTTCCGTACGATCGTGCGGCGGTTGAGCGGTTTCGACAGAGATTCCCGCGCGCCAGGTGGAGTGACGAGCGCAGAACCTGGTTCGTGCCAGGAAAGACTGCAGCGCGGCGCATCCAGCGCTGGCTTGCGCAAGAGGCGGATCTACGAGCAGCACATGATGACAGCAAGGGACGGGATGCCTTCGCCTTCGATCCTCTGTCGAGCCGGTATCTGGAAGTCGCGGACGACCTTCGCATCCGCACGCCTTATTCGCGGACGGTTCTCGAGGAACTGCGAGCCGTTCCATGGGCGAGCTGGGACGACGAACTGCGGGCCTGGAGGGTGCCTTTCCGCTCATACGAGGAGTTGAAGCGCCATTGGCCAAGCATCGAAAGGGCCGCAGGCCGCGCAGAACCGGAGGAGAGGAAACGGCGACGAGAAGCCTCCAAAGACTCCGAGGAAGATAAGGCCGCCAGATTGCGGTATGCCGAACGCAGGCGACGTCGCTATCCACTGCCCCCAGACGATTTACCCCTGCTTGGCCGTGCCGTGGCAACGGAGCAATACGGTATCGTGGTCTTCACCGAGATTTCGGGTGAACTCGTGGACGCCTCGCAGATAGCAGCGTTCTATCCGCATTTGATCGAGGCGAACGTCGACCACGTCTGGGGCCGATGGCGTCCGGCGACGTTGGCTGAATTGATTAGAACATGGCCCGCTCGGCGTGCTGCCGGATTAGCGGAACGGCAGCGAGGCTGGTGGCAACCAACGCTGCCCGAACTCAGGATAGCTCGCCAAAGAGCTCGAAGCCTGGTGCGAAGAAGGGCACAAGGCTTATGGCATTGTTCTAGCCTTTGAAGCTGGGGCCGTTTTCCACCGTCTGTCCGGTTGCCTTAGTGTTGAGGTGTCACCCCGACCGGAGCCTTCGATGTGCAACGATTTGTCTGATTGCGATTGTCACCGCAGCTCCCTCTGCCAACTGCACGTCAAGTCCCGCGAGGCTCTCTCTTGTCTACGAGCTCGATGCTTGATCGCCTCAAGATGGTGGTCCGATAATCGAAGGCTGCTATCTACGAAAGCGTGCACTGGAGCACAATCGTTGCAGCGCAGTCACTTCGACCAGGTCCTTGCGGGACATCACTCTGCCTCAGGCAGATTCTGGAATTCGATTCACGCCAAATCAGTTGGCAGTCGCGGCTTTGCTCTCCCAATGATATTCGGTTCCGTCCGCCCAGACGCGATGCATGACGATGGCGAGCTTCCGAGCGACGGCCACCACTGTCCGCCGAAAGCCGCGTCTCTTCGCGACTGCGAGACCCCACGCCCTGATGCCCGAGTTCTTGGTCGAGCGCGTCAGTAACGCGAGACTGGCTTGGTAGGGGGTAGACCGCATCGCGACGTCACCACATTTGGAGATGCCGCTGTTTCGGTCGACCTCACCGGAAGCGCATTTATTCGGCGTCAGGCCAAGGTGTGCACCGACGTCTCGAGAACGTTCAAAACGGGCTGGATCATCAATGGTCGTGAGATAGGTCACGGCGGTGATCGCTCCGACGCCAGGGATGGTCATCAGCCGACGGCACGTTTCGTCCTTCCGAACCATGTCCAGCATCATCTTGTGCAACACCGCGCATTGCTGTCGAAGAGCCGCTCGGGCGATCAGCATCGGTTTCACCATGGCCGCCAGGCGAGGCGTGTTCTCGATCAGCTCTAGAACGCGCCCTTCGAAAGGGCCGGAGGTTATGCGACCGGCGAACTTGATGCCGAAAACACGGAGTGTCCCGCGGATGTCGTTCTCGATGTCGATCTGTTTCGTCTGAAGCGTAAGGCGGTTGCAGAGAAGCATCCGGATTTCCTGGCTCTCATCACTTTTGACATGGACGATGGAGAACCAGCCATGCGCATGCAGCCGGCGACTCCGGTCGTTCATGATCGGCATCGTCTTGGTCAAGCCCGCAGCCGCCGCGGATCGATGGAGATTGCGGCCAGTCCGCGTTTCATCAGGCCGTTGTACAGCCAAGCTGCGGTTGCGCCGGCTTCAAGCCCAACCTTTGCCAGGTTCAGATCGAGCCGCTCGAGCCAGTCGGCGATCTCGTTTGGACTCCGAGGCTGCTACTCCTTCCCGGAAAATGATACCATCCTCGTCGACCACACAGATTGCGGTTTCAGCCAACGACACATCAGACCGACATAGTGCTTCATGCCCTGCTCCCTTCTCGATCATCATATTGCGCGAAGCAGACCAAGACCTGGGAGCGACCCCAATCACCCCATCTGCGAACAACATATGGCTGAACATTGCTCGATGATGACGTCGCTGGCCTTGAAGTTCCCATGCATGAAACCGAACCTGACGTGCGCGTAGGCGCACGACACCAGCATCGATGATCCGGCTCCAATAACCCGCGTGGCAGTAAAGCCATCGACCGGCTTCTATGACGTTTGGAACGCACCGGCCGGACCTAGACTAACGGTGGGCGGGTGGTCAACTTCCCTTCCGAGGGAGCTTGGGAACAGCACACGATTCCTGCTTCCGGCGTGGCGTTCCTCGAATTTACTAGAACGATGTACCTGAACGCGAAAGATTCATTTCCGCTCCACGCTCAGCGTTTATGGCCATCGCCGGACTGCGATGAAGTCCGCCGCTCCGCTACCGCGTGGCGGGCGCGCCAAGGTCGTCCTGAACGTCAAACCGTTTGTGCAGAATTTTGACGCACAAGGCCGATCCGAGGCCAACTGGGAGTGCACACCAGCTTGGAATTGTGCGGAACCGTACGAAGTCGATTGCAAGCAACCAACCTGGTTGGCCGGGCATTAATTTAGCAAAGCGTGAATTAGGAAGGCATCGGGAGGAAGACCATGCTGCACGTTAACATGCCTCGCGAATTTGAGGTCGGCGATGAGGTGGCGCTGGCAGGTATCGTCATCGCGATTCTCCCCAGTGGGCGCGCCAGGGTGAGCATTCCTTCGTATGACCATCCTTATACGATTGATCCCCCACCGAAAGTCCGGGCCGGCGACAGAGTGGTTCTTGTTGGGGACGTCACCCGCGTCGATCGCGGGGTGAACAAACTCACTGTGCGGATTGACTGCGGCGGGGTGATCACTGTCGACAAGTCGGCGATTACTCGGCTGAGAAAGCACAACCGGACTTCAGCGGGTTGACGCTCCGGATACAGCGGCCGGTGTCGGCGCAGGGAAGATGCGAGCGCCTTTGAGCAGCCCAAGGGTGCGGCCGGATGGAGCGGACGAACCGATAGATGGGAGCTCGACGGCTAGGGCACGCGTCCAGCGCAGCGCCTCCCTGGCGTCTTCCGGGTTACTGGTGAAGCAAGTCAGATTCGGGCCAACGCAAGCGCGCTTCACCTGCTGTCCGCTCTCGGCAACAGGCGGCCCGCCCGTCCAAGACGCGTAGCATGTGCCTTCGCGTGAAGGCACCCGGGCATCGCGACCGATCGTAACCTTTCTCTGCAACGAGCGCCTGTTAGCCGATCAGCAATTTCAATCGCGATAGGCTCCGGTTGGTACGCATTGTGGAGATCACATGTTCGTCCCGGCCCGCGATGCCGGCAAAGGTCTGCTTCGGAGCGTCGCGCGGGAACTGCGCGACCTATTGCAGTGGAGTAAGCGTCCCCTTGGTTAACAACCCGGTCAGTGACGGCCATGCCGGTCGGTGACGGCCACAACCGCATCGACAACGCCCGCAACGGCAATCAAGTCGTCGCTGAAAGCCCGCAAGGTGTCTGTCACGACATAGCGTGCCGGCGAAGCTCCGCCCTGGCGACGGGGATTCGTTGTAGGCCGACCGGACGGCAACGCCGGCCAGATGAGCGAGAACTCGGTGTTGGTCTCGATCAGGGTCGACGTTCGTCGACGACCGTCGGCATTGCCGACTACGAGTCGAGGTCGTAGGGCTCGTGGCCCAGCTCGTTGTGATGAAGCGCCTCTGCCATACACCTGATATCGAACGCCTGGCCGCACGCCGGGCAGACGACATAATACTCCTCCTCCCGAAGTGGCGAAGCGTCGTGGTCTTGGGGAATGACGATGTCATCGTCGGGCATTGGGTCCTCCGGCAACCCGCCCGCTATGCTGGAACGCTTGTCGGCGGGATTTGTTTCAAAGTTATTGCGCCTGTCGAGGTCGAACTCATCGTCGCAGCGTGGCGTTCGTTCCGGCGCGATGTCTTCGTGTTCGGGAAGCTCGGGCTGGCGGCGAATGCCGCCATTGGCCGGATCCTCGTCCTGCTGATCCCTGGCAAGCCTCAGCTTGCGAGATTTGCCTTCCGGCTCAGCAAGAAGTGTCGTGTCGGTCCAGTCGTCAGGGCGAGCGTTCTGCGTTGTCCCTCCGGTCCTTGGTGGCGGCAAGACGCGCTCGGCAAGACGCGGGTCGGCAAAGTAGCGTGCCTTCTTCGCACGGACTGGGAACTGGCCCGAGATCATGATGATCGCCTCGGTCGGCGGCAGCTGCATCATCTCGCCCGGCATCATCAGTGCACGCGCCGTGGGCGGTACCGGCCTATCGGGTTCTTGTCGTCGCCCGCAGGCCCGCGGAAAATCCTGAGGTAACCGTGCGGTGGTCGAGGCGGGCGTGCTTTACATTTAGTCACCGAGTAGCGCGACATGGAACACTCCAGGTTGACAGCGCAGGCCCATCGATTTAAGTTCGCGTTAGTGGCCACTAACGCGAAACTTTGGACAGCGCTCGGAGACTCGACGAGGCGCACGATATTCGAATTGTTGGTCGAACAGCCTTGTTCGGTCAGCGGACTTGCTCGTGTGCTGCCTGTGACCAGGCCGGCGGTCTCCCAGCACCTGAAAGTACTTAAGGATGCCGGGCTCGTGGCCGACACGCGCTCTGGCAAGGAACGAATATACCGTATCGACCAAAACGGCCTGGCAAGTCTGCGCGCGGAAATCGATCAGTTCTGGAGCAAGACCCTGGGGAGCTACAAACTGGCCGTCGAGCACCCAAAGAAGGACCAGCCATGAGCAAGCTTCCTGCAACCGCGCCCGTAAGGCATTTCGTCGTTGTCGAGGCACCTATCGCGCGTGCCTTCAAGGTCTTCACCGAGGATTTCGGGAAATTCAAACCTCGCGAGCACAATCTTCTTGCCGTGCCGATCGCAGAGACCATCTTCGAACCCAGGGTCGGGGGCCACGTTTACGATCGCGGCGTGGACGGCAGCGAGTGCCGCTGGGCTCGTGTGTTGGCTTACGATCCCCCCGGCCGGCTCGTTCTGAGCTGGGACATCAGTCCTCGGTGGCAGATTGAGAGCGACCTGAACAAGACCAGCGAATGGGAAGTCAGGTTCACGGCTGAGACGGAGAACCGAACCCGGGTTGAGATCGAGCACCGGAACCTCGAGCGCCATGGCGAAGGCTGGGAGGGCGTGCGCGTGGGGGTTGATAGCGATCAAGGCTGGCCGCTGTACCTGCGGCGGTTCCAGGGCCTTTTCCCCGGTGCGGCGGCCTGACCGTCCGCGCCCTTGCGAGCATCACTCGCAAGCACCGTCTGGTCCACTGCGATTCCAGGCAGTGGAGACAACATGGAAGTCTTATTGGTTAAGTCTTCTCGGCGTGCTCGCGCTCTATTTGCTATCTGTGGTATTGGCAGTCTACTCAGGTTCGTCAAAAGGGGTTTGCAAGAGCGCTGGCAGGACCGGTAGTCCCGGCAGACGACGACAACCGGCTCTATAGGATCGACCGCGTTCACATGAACTCGGTCGAGGCGCTGGCACAGGCAACCCGAAATGAGAACGGCCAAGGGCCTTTTGGCATCGTGCTGCGGCAGCGGTTGGACAGAACGCTTTCCTGCCGCGTGCGCTCGATAGACGAAGAGTGAAACGGAGGGACCGCAAAGGCTCGTCTTCCGTGATCACGGAATTACCTGAATCTCCAAGCCCACTATTATTTCCCGTGGCGGACCCCAACCCGCTGGGCCGGCGTCTACTTGGCATTTACCCCAACTGCCCCCAATGACGCCGGCCACTTGCCGTGGTCGCAGTGACGCCGGCGTTAAAGCCATCGCGCATGGGACTAACATCTCGCAATTGCTATCGGTGTTTGCGCGTGGACCAGGCCATCTCCGCCGGCCGACATGCCTCTCCAACGTAAACGCGTCTGGCAAAATTCCCTTTTCGAGCTGCTTAGATTGGAGCGGCTATCGGAAAGCCTGAACGAGCTCGAGGCGAGTAAACGCCGACAGCTGTGTTGCCGCGGCCTCTGCGGAGATAATCCAGAAAAATACGCCCACAACGAGCCGACGGCGCAGCCGGCAAAAGATAGCGGTCGGGATCTTTCTGAGGAGAATTGGAGGCGGGCAACCGAGAGTCGGCCAGAGCCAAATTGCGGTGCCGTATGTTAGAAACACCTTGAACATCGCCCAGTCCGCTCCAGACTCAATTCATGGCTCGCGGAATAGGCGTTGCTGACCAGGTGGCCATTACAGCCACGGTTCTGAGGCGGGTAACAGAGGACCGCGTAAGCGTCTCGATCCCACGTTACGACTTTCCACATTCCATCATCGATCACACCAAGGTGAACCGAGGCCAGCAAATCGAGCTAAGAGGCGAGGTCACGCGCATCGACGAGGACACCGTGACGATCGACCTCGGGCCATTGGTCACGGTCGACCGTGAGAAGGTCCGGTTGATGAGAACTATCGGCCGCCAAAACGACGAAAGGCATTTGCCGATGCCCCGGATTAGAACCGACAACATCGCGACAGGCTATGAGGGCAGGCCGCATGACGGGCCGGTAGAGGACGAGTCGAAGCACTTTGTGCGCTGCCCAGTCTGCGGCCAAACGTTCGACGCGCGCGATCTTGGACAGGTGTTCCACCACGCTGAGCCGCAGCACAAGGCGCTTCCGGTCGAGCAATAGTCCAGCAGTTGAGCTCCGGCGGCAGATCGACCTTGAACCCTTCAGCGCGCCAGCGACGTTGGATTCGGAGAAAATGGGTGACCTCAATACCACTCCAACTTCGTGCGATGGAATTTTCCCTTTGAGACAGGATGTACTGCGTGCGCCGAACCTTACCCGCGCCCCGGTGTTCCATCTGGGGCGCAAAAAAACCGGCCGCACACTGCCAGGGCGGCGGGACCGATCAAGCGCCTTTGCACCAGGCAGATGGGCTTTGCGAGTGCGCGCGGACCGAAAGCGAACCTAGAGCAACAGCGGCAACGCATCCGTCAACCGCCGGTTGGAGCGACAGGACGATTGAGCCACCGGCAGGTCAGGTCATCCCGGGTCGCTATCGCTCGCAACCAGATGGTAGCGGAAATTGTTGCGGATATGGTCGTTGAAATAGCGGCCCTTGGCGAACGCCGCCCGGAACGCGGCAAAGGTTTCCGGCGGCACTTCCTCAAACTCGTAGCGTTTGCCGCTGGCCACGAACCAGACCGAGAGGATTCTTCTGTGAGGATCGTATTCCGTTTTGCGTATCGATGTGGAGGGCATGACGGCGGCTCGAGTCGAAAAGCAATCAACGAGCGGAGAGGCCGTCGCGTTCCTTGTGACTATGGTGGTGCGGTGAGGCACGAGGCTCAATGCGGAGCGCCAGCGGTCGCGATCGGGCCGTTTTCCTTGCGCCGATCTTTCGCGGTCTTGGCCTTCCCCACGCATCGCTGCGGGATTTTCGCAAGGTGAATTGAGACCCGCCACGACACTGATCCTCTGGGACTATCAGGGCTGTTTTCCGGAACAATGTCTTCTTCTGAAAGTTTTTCCTTACATCGCAAAGGAGATTCGAAATGTCAGAAACGCGCGAATGGTTTGTCCAATGGCTTAGAGATGCTCATGCCATGGAGGAGCAGGCTGAAACGATGTTGAACGGGCAGTTGAGCCGTATTGAGAATTATCCCGAACTGAGCGACCGAATCCGACAGCACCTCGACGAAACCAAACAGCAGGCTGCTCGGCTGAAGACTTGTCTCGATCGGATGGACGAGGGCTCATCCATGATGAAGGATGCTGGCGGTAAACTGACGGCGATGGCGCAATCGCTGAGCGGTGTCTTCGCCGGAGACGAGGTGATGAAAGGATCGCTCGCGAGCTACACGTTCGAGCACATGGAAATCGCCTCCTACACGATCCTGATTGCCGCTGCTCGATCGCTCGGCGAAACCGAGGTTCTTCGGGCTTGCGAAGAGAATCTGCGAGAGGAAGTCGCGATGGCGGATTGGCTGAAATCCCGTCTTCCCTCCACGACCGAGCAGTTCCTTGCGCGGGCCGAAGCGGACAGCGACAGCGCCAAGCGGTGAGCGGGTGGGAACGTAGGGATCGTGAAGTGGATAATGGGGATTCGTCGGGCTAGCGCGTCTCCTTCGTGAACGCTGGGCAAACGAACCCGGCGATTTGGCCGTGAACCCATAAACGACGGGGTGGAGTATCTCAGTTTGTTTTCGGCCCTCGACACCTACACAGCCGAGCGGCCGACCATGTCCGTCGCAGCGGGCGTGGAGCTTGGTGGTGAAGCCGCTTGGCCGGGCCACCTGGCTTGCCCAGATCATTCCCTTGGCCGGATGCGACCCGCCGACCGGCTTGAAGCGCAGCAGCACATTGATGTTGTCGTCGAGCAGCCTCCCCGGCACGAAGGCATCGAGATCGGCCGACAACGAATCGAGCTCCAGCCCGGAGACGAAACGGGCAAGGTTATAGGCATGCGTGCCGATATCGCCCAGCGCACCGCCGGCACCCGCCTGCTTCGGGTCAGAGCGCCACGCAGCCTGCTTCTGGCCGGTGGCGGCCAGGTCTTCGGTCAGCCAGTCCTGCGGATATTCCGACTGCACGATGCGGATATCGCCGAGCTGTCCCTTGGCCCACTATCTCGCGTGTAGTTATGAACACCTTGCCGGCCTTTTCGACCAGCGCCGCCAGCCTCTTTGCCTCGGCCAGCGTCGTCGCCAGTGGCTTGTCGCAGATGACGTGGATGCCGGCCCCGAGAAAAGCCTTGGCAGCCGGCACGTGCACATTGTTCGGCGTGACGATGGCCACCACCTCAATGCCGTCCTGCCGCTTGGCCTCCGCCTTTGGCCATGTTGGCACAGGAGCCGTAGCTGCGTGTCGGATCCAGCCCAAGCTCGGCCGCCGAGGCCTTGGCGCGCTTCGGATTCGATGACAGAGCGCCGGCGACCAGCACGAACTCGTTGTCCATACGCGCCGGGATACCGTGCACCGCGCCGACAAAGGCGCCTTGTCCGCCGCCGATCATGCCATAGCGGATCGGGGCAAAGCGATCAGTCATGGGTTTGCTTTGCAATATGACTCAGCATGACGAAGCGACGGACATCGACCGGCCGTGCGACGAGATCATCGAGGCGCCCGAACAGCGGCTTCAGATGCGGCATCGCCAGATGCCGGTTGAGGTCGTCCTTCGAGCGCCAGTTCTCGTAGAACATGAACACGCATGGGTCGACCGGGTCGACATGGAGGTCGTAGTTGATGCACCCGTCCTCGACCCGCGTCGGCTCGACGAAACTCGACAGGATTTTTTGCAGTTCCTCGCGGGTTTCGGGTTTGGCGACGACGGTGCCGATGACCGTGTAAGGGACCATCATCTCATTTTCTTCCTTGGCTAAGGGCGACGGCAAGAATGATGATAGCGCCGCGTGCGATCAGTTGTTGGCTGAACTCCAGCCCCATGAGGATCAGGCCATTGTTGATGAGACCGATCATCAGCGCGCCGACAATCGTGCCGATCACCGTGCCGGAACCGCCGAACAGGCTGGTGCCGCCAAGGACCGCCCCGGCGATGACCGACAACTCGTCGCCTTGGCCGAGCTGGAAGCGTCCGGATTGCAGCCGCCCTGCATAGAGCATGCCGGCCAGCGCCGCCGCCATGGCCGAGATGATGAGGACGCGGAATTTGATCGACTTGGTGTCGATGCCGGAATAGCGCGCCGCGATCTCGCCGCCACCGGTGGCCAGCACGCGCCGGCCGAAGCTCGTTCGCCTCAGCACGACATGGCCGACAGCGCCCAGCACGAGCATCCAGATCAGCAGCACCGGCACCGGTCCGACATTGCCGCCGCCAAAAATCCAGGAATAGCTCTTCGAGATGATCGGTACCGCAGCCGTATCGCTGATCCACATGGCTGTGCCCGTGGCGATGCCCATCGTGGCCAGCGTGGTGAGGAACGACGGTATGCCGATCCGCGTTGTCAAAAGGCCGTTGAAGGTTCCGACGAGGGCGCCGGTGGCGAGCCCCGCCAACACACCGGTGAGCGGTCCTCCAGCGTCAATCGCCATCGCTGTCGTCACGGAGGCCAGCCCGGCCACGGCGCCAACGGAAAGGTCGATCTCGCCGGCCGAAAGCACGTAGGTCATGGCCGTCGCCATAACCGCGATCATCGCCGTCTGGCGCACGATGTTGAGCAGATTGTTGGGATTGAGAAAGCCCTTGTCGAACAGCGTGGTCGCGAAAATGATGAAGATGATCACGAAGCCGATATAGATGATGTTCTGCCGCCAATTGGTGAGGCCGAGCCTCGCCGTGAGCGAGGGTGCGGATGCGCTGGCACTAGTGGACATGTGTCCCTCCCTGGCTTTTGGTCAGAGCGTTCTGGATGACGATCTGCAGCTTGCGCTCGGCGGCCTGCAACTGCGCGACCGGATCGTCTTTTGGCGCCGACGGATCGTCGAGATCGGCACGGCTGATATCGTCCATGACACGCCCATCCGAGATAACGAGGATGCGGTCGCAGGCGGACAGCATCTCGGACAGCTCGGAGGAGATCATGACGATTGCCTTGCCGGCCTTGGCGAGCTCGCGAACCAGCATGATTATTTCCGACTTCGAGCCGATATCGATGCCGGAAGTCGGCTCGTCGAGGACAAGGATTTCCGGCTCGGTCGAAAGCCATTTGCCAATGACGACCTTCTGCTGGTTACCGCCCGAAAGCGTACGCACCGCGCTGTCGCGCGACGCGGTCTTGACCCGCAGTTTTGCGACCTGATCGTCGGTCACGTCGCGCACCTTTTTGTTCGACACGAACGTGTTGCTGCTCAACCGGTCGAGCACGGCGAGCGTCATGTTGGAGGCGACCGAATGGTCGGCGATGACGCCTTGGCGCAGCCGATCCTCCGGCACCAGCGCCACGCCGGCCTCGATAGCATCACTTGGCCTCGTGATCACCACCGGCTTGCCGGCGATGCGGATCTCGCCTTCGATGATCGGGTCGATGCCGGCGATGACGCGCGCGATCGCCGAACGACCGGAGCCGAGCAGGCCGGCAAGGCCGACAACCTCGCCACTGTGGACGACGATGCTGGCATTCCTGGGCTTCAGCGCTCCCGAAACATTCTCGAGCTCAAGCAGTGGCTTGCCGATACTCGATTCACCGCGCACCACATCCGACAGGCCACGCGAGCGTTTGCCGACGATGTGCTCGATCATCGCTTCGATCGGTAATTCCGACAGCGGTGCCGTGATGACGTGGCGGCCATCGCGCAGGATGGTGGCGCGGTCGGCGATGCGGGCGATCTCGTCCATACGATGCGAGACATAGATGATGGCGACACCTTCCGATCTCAGCTTGCGCAGGAAGGCAAACAGCCGCTCGACATCGGATACCGCGAGCGCCGTCGACGGCTCGTCGAGCACCAGCACCTTGGCGTTCTGCGAGATCGCCTTGACGATCTCGGTCAGTTGCCGCTGGCCGGCGCCCAGATTGCCGACCATCGCCTTTGGATCGACCTCAACCTTGAGCATGTCGAACAGGTCCCCGGCGCGCTTCTCGGCGGTGCGGTCATCGATCAGGCCGAATGGGCCCTTGGCTTCGCGGGTAAGAAACACGTTCTGTGCCACCGTCAGCGTCGGTATCAGGCTCATTTCCTGAAAAATCATCGCGATACCCGCCCGGCGCGAGGCCTCGGGCGAGATCTCTGTCAATGGCTTGCCGTCAACCAGAATGGTGCCGGTGTCCGGCACATGCACGCCGTTCAGCACTTTCAGAATAGTCGACTTGCCGGCACCATTTCCGCCCAGCAGCGCGTGGATTTCGCCCTTCTCTACCTGCAGGTCGACGTCGACCAGCGCCTTGACGCCGCCGAAAGATTTGGTGACGCCCTTCATTTCCACCGCATGAACAGGCGCCGCACTATTCATGACCGCACTGTGGTCCACAGCCCGGATTCACCGGATTCGATCAGCGCGTCGGCGACGCGCTCGGTCTTATAGCCATCCTCGAAATTGGGTGAAGGCTGCTTGCCCGAGGCGATGGCCGAGAAGAAATCGAAACACTCGACGATCTTGGTTTCGGAATAGCCAATGCCGAGCGCCGGGATTGGCCACAGGCCTGCCCCATAAGGGTGCGCCGGACCGGAATAGACAGTCCTGAAGCCGCGCGCATCGGCAGGATCATCGGCAAACATCACCTGCAATTCGTCGCGCCGTTCGTAGTTGAAAGCAATCGAGCCCTTGGTGCCGTGGATCTCGAAGGTGATGAAATTGTTGCGGCCATAGGCGTTTCGGGTGGCCTCGAGCGAGCCGATCGCGCCGTCGGCGAATTTCAGCAGTGTCACCACCTCGTCGTCGACATCGACCTCGGCCCACGCGGCGCCGGTGTTCTTCTCGGCTGCCCCCAGCCTGTCGAGATTGCCGCGCTGGATCGGCCGCGTCTTGTTGTAGGTGCGCACCAGCGCGCTGACCTCGGCGATCTCGCCAACCAGGTAGCGGGCAAGATCGACGACGTGGGTGCCGATATCGCCGATAGAGCCCGAGCCGGCGATCTTCTTCTGGAAGCGCCAAGACAGAGGCGAATCCGGATCGGCTGACCAGTCCTGCAGATATGTGCCGCGGAAGTTCAGGATCTTGCCGATCCGCCCCTCCTCTATGTACTGGCGGGCGAGCGCCACGGCCGGTGTGCGACGGTAGTTGAAGGCGACCATGTGGATGACGCCGGCCTTCTTCACCGCGTCGAGCATGGTCTTTGCCTCGTCGCCGCCGCGCGCCAGCGGCTTTTCGCAGATAATATGCTTGCCGGCTTCCGCCGCCGCGATCGCGATCGCCGCATGGCTGTCGTTCGGCGTGACGATGTCGACGACGTCGATATCGGGCCGCTTCACCACCGCCCGCCAGTCTGAAGACGATTCCTCGAAACCGTAGCGGCGACGCCCTTCGTCGGCCAGCGCGTCGGTGACGTCAACCACCACCTTGCGCACGGGAATGGCGGGCGCCGGCCAGAAGAACATCGGCATCGCCGCATAGGCAAGCGCATGGGCCTTGCCCATGAAGCCGCCGCCGATCATCGCCACGTTGAGCGTCCGGGTCATGATAGTCTCCTGTGGAACTGAAGTGGAGCGGCCGGCAGGGAGTGCGCCGGCCGTAGGGTGCGCTACATGCTGCCCTTGATCTTGTCGGTCGCCTCGGCGTGGTAGACGGCCTTCCAGCCCTCGAGCAGCGTGTCCTTGGTGACCGGGAGCGCCGGCAGGGCGACGAAGGCCGGAGCCGCCTTACCGAGCAGGCCGTAGCCGGCGAGCAGGGCTTCAGTGACGCCCTGGTCGAACGGACGCTGGGCGCCCAGGCCCTTGACGAAGCCGCCGTTCGCCATGTTGATGGCGACGTTCTCACCAAGGTCGCAAGTGGTGATGACGAGGTCGTCGCGACCGGCGGTGCGCGCCGCCGAGATGACGCCTTCGGCCGGCACGTCCCACACCGCCCAGATGCCGTTGATGGTCGGGTGAGAGGTGAGGATCGCCGAGGCCGCCTTGTCGGCGTCGCCGGTGAAGTCCGGCCCGCCAATGCCTTGTTCGGCGACGATCTTGATGTCGGGATAGTTGTCGGCGATCGTCTTCTTGAAGCCGTCATAGCGCTGCTTGGTGACGAAGAAGTCGGCGGCGTGGAAGACGAGGCCAATGTCGCCCTTGCCGCCCAGCGCCTTGGCCATCAGATGCGCCGCCGCGACACCATTGCCGTAATTGTCGGCGGATACGATGGAGACGTAGTCCTTGCCGGCGACAAAGCCGGTCGGCACATTGTCCATGAACACCAGTTTCACGCCCTTGTCGGCGACAGCCTTGTAGGCGGAGGCGGTTGCCGACGGATCGGTCGGGATTGAAACGATAATCTTGGGGTTCTGCGCCATCACCGTTTCGAGGTCGGCGACCTGCTTTTCCGGTTTGAAGCCGGAATCGGTGGTGGCGATCACCTCGATGCCCATCTTGCCGAACTGGTCCTTGAGCCCGGCGATCTGCGCGCGCGACCAGTCATTGCCCCCATAGTGCATGACGATCGCCGCCGTCGCCTTCATGTCCTTGATCTTTGCCAGTTCTTCGTCCGTCAGTTTGACGGATGCCGCCGACGCCGGGGTTTCGCCGTTCGGGCCCTTGGAGAGCACCGTCTTCTGCAATTCAGCCAGCGCCGAATCCGGGTCGGCGAAGGCGGGGGCTGCGGTGTAGAGGCCAGTGGCCAGCAGTGCGCCTGTGAAAGCTCCGGCTATTGTCTTGAAACGTGTCATTTAGGTCTCCTCCCTGTGACAGGCGCGCTATGCCCGTCGGTTCAACTCGGCCCTATGGCCTTCTTCAGATAGCTCATGCTCAGTTCCGCCCCTTGCCTGGGGTCGGGCCAGGCGTCGAGTTCGGTAGCGATCCAGCCGGAATATCCGGTGTCCTTGAGCGCTTTGACGATGGGCGCCATGTCGAGATCTCCACGATCGAGCGGCGTGAAGGCAAAGGGCTCGCGCTGCCAGCCCTTGAGATGCACGTAGCTGATGCGGTTCCTGAATTCGCGGATCTGCGCGGCCGGATCGCCGCCTGCGGCAGCCAGATGCGCCGTGTCGGGGCAGAAATCGATTGCGGTGTGCCCAAAGACCTCGCGGACCTCGTCGGGACCTTCGACGATGGTCGACAGATGCGGATGGTAGTGCGCACGCAGGCCCGCTTTGGCCGCGATGTCGATGACCATGTCGAGTGCAGCGCCGAGGCGCTTGAAATCGCCGGGCTGGCGGCCGTTGGCGCGCTTGGCGCCGCCGCCGACGACCAGATGTTCAGCGCCGAGTTCGGCCGCTGCACCCGCCGCACGTTCGATGCGCGCCAATTCCTCGCCAAGGATATCTTCAAAGACGAAGTTGGCGCCGGAATAAGCGGCAACAAGCGCGACACCGGACTGCTTCAGTGCACTGCGCAGCACACCATAGCGGCCTTCGTAGTCCAGAAGATTGCCATCGAAGAGTTCGGTGCCAATATATCCAGCCGCGCCGATCTCGCCGATCGCCTGCTCCATGTCGCCAAAGGTGCGATAGGTTAGCTGGGTGATCGAGGTGACACCGACGGCATTGCCACCGAGCGCGCCCCAGCAATTGGCATGATAGGCCAGCTTCACCTGCATGTCGTCTCCTCCAAGCATAGCCGATTGGCAACCACGCTGCGTGTGGATCCCGGCATTATCGGCTTGAAGAGATGCCGTGACTGCCCGTGCGGCAATCCCTGTCCTTGGCGTCGGGGCGTAGGCTCTCCTCCGAACCTCGGCCGAACTTATGCGCGGCTTACACGATACGTCAACATTTAAAATGCAAAAGTTGGCAATCTTTTGCTGATAAACGACAAAAGTTGCCACTTGATCCGTAAATGAGGTCACGTTACCCATGCCAAATGGCCTGACGACAACCATTAAAGCGATCCCTTTCTCGCGCGATGGAAGACGTGATGCGCCGGATCAGGGAACGAGACGCGGCAAGGATATGGACGAGCGCAGCACCGCAGACGGAGAGACCGCCCAGCCGCGTCGTACCGCCGGCCGGCCTCGCGCCAGCGAATCCGCGCATGGCAGTCTGGCCTCGCTGCTCAACCTCGTGCGGAACGGAGTGGCGACGACCCGCCAGGAGCTGGAGAACCAGTCCGAGCTTGGACGCGCCGTCGTCACCGATCGCCTAGCAACTCTGCTTCGTATCGGGTTGATCGAGGAAGGCGAACTCGGGCCGGCGATCGGCGGACGGGCGCCGCGCCATGTTCGCTTCCGGCCGCGCATGGGCATGATCCTTGCCGCCGTACTCGATCATTCCTCGCTGGCGGTCGGCATTTCCGATCTTTCCGGCCGTCTGCTGGCGGAGCATCACGAGGCCGTGGAGCTGGCGGCGGGACCCGCGCCGGTGGTCCAACGGCTGGCGACGCTGTTTGCCTGGATGCTGGAGGAACACGGTAGCGAGGGCGGCATCTGGGGTATTGGGCTGGCCGTGCCTGGTCCGGTCGAGAAGCCTGACGGTCAGCGCCTCTTTGCCCCGGCGCTGAGCGCCTTCCAGAACTGGGATGGATTTCCTTTTGTCGAGCAGTTGGCCACGCTTGTTGGCGCACCGGTCTGGGTGCGAAGCGGCGTCCAGACGATGACAATGGGCGAGCTGAAATCGGGCAGCGGCATCGGTCTGACCGATATGATCTTCGTCAAGCTCGGACGGTCGATCAGTGCCGGTGTTGTTTCGGAAGGCGCGCTGCACCGCGGTGCCCAAGGCGCTGCCGGCATGATCGGCTACACTTTCATCGACGGTGGAAACCTCGAGGCTGTCGCCGGTAGCGAGGCGCTGGGCCGCGAGGCCCGCCAAGCAGCCGAAAGCGGCCGCAGTCCCTACCTGACCGAGGTACTGGCGCGTGCTGGCGAGGTCACCGTCACCGATGCCGGCCATGGCGCCCAGTTAGGCGACGCTTTTTGCATCGACCTGCTCGGGCGCAGCGGCCGGGCGGTTGGCGAGGTGCTGGCGCCGATGGCCAATCTGCTCAACCCCGCGCTGATAGTGCTCGGTGGCAGCGTCGCCCAGACTGGGGATATCCTGCTGGCGGCCGTGCGCGAGGCGGTCTATCGCCAGTCGCATCCGGTGGTCACGCGCGACCTGCGCATCGTGCGCTCGCAGATGGGCGGTTCGGCCGGACTGGTCGGCGCCGCGCAGGTCGTGGCCGAAGCGCTGTTCGATACGAGATTCCTGCAGGGATGGATTACGCTGGGCTCGCCACGTGAGCATCCCGAATTCAAGGATTTTCTCTCACGGGCAGCACTCGACACCAGCGCCAGGCCGGCCAAACCCCGGCCACCGGGTGGGACGCTTGCATAATATCCGCAGAATCGATCGAGCGCTGCGAGCGCCTCAGGAGGATTGAGCAATGGCAATCACCGGCCTGGGGCCGCATGGCGAACGAGCGGTTCCGGCCGACCAGGTCGGCCTGTCGGATGCGGATGCCGATGCTGCCCGCGGCCGGCACTTTTCGGTCGCCGTCGTTCTCCACACCACGATGAGCGACTGGGCCAAGGAGGAACTGGCCGGGATCGTCACCACGCTTGGCCGCTATGGCGCGGCGGTGGTCGAGGTCATCGACTGCGCCTTCGATATCGACAGGCAGATTTCCGAATTGAAGCGGCTTGCCGGCGAAGCCGTGGATGCGGTGGTTTCCATTCCGATCGGCAGCAGCCGGGCCGCCGATGACCATCGTGCCATATCGGCGGCGGGAAAGAAGCTTCTGCTACTCGACAATGCTCCCACCGGCATGCTGCCCGGCAAGGACTATGTCAGCGTCATCTCGGCCGACAATTTCGGCCTGGGCCAGATCGGCGCGGAATTGCTGGCGCCGCACGTAACCCAAGGCGGCAAGGTCGGCGTGCTGGCCTATGGCGTTGATTTTTTCGCGACCCACGAGCGCGAGATCGCCTTCCGCAAATGGATGGCAGCCCACCGGCCTGACCTTTCGCTGGTGCGCGGCAAGTTTGCCGATGTCTCTCACGCGAAGGCTGCAACCGCAGGTCTGCTGCAAGCCAATCCCGATCTTGCCGGCCTGTTCGCTGTCTGGGACGTGCCGGCGACCGGCGCCGTCGCCGCGATCCATGATGCCGGAATGGCGATCCCGATCACCACCGTCGACCTCGGCAACGATGTCGCGGCCGACCTTGCCAGTGGCGGCTTGATCAAGGGCATTGCAGCGCAACTGCCTTACGACCAGGGTGTTGCCGCCGGAATTGCCACTATTCTCGGGCTTCTCGGGCGCCAGCCGCCGCCCTGGATCGCGCTTCCCGGCCTCAGCGTAACCGCGAACAATGTCGTAGAGGCATATCAGGTCGTTTGGCGCACGCCGGCCCCCGCCGCCCTGCTGCGGGCGCGCAAGCCGCGAAAAAGCATACCTTAGCGCAAGACTGCAGAACGCAGTTTACCTGCGATGCGATCTCTGCCCGTTGCGCCTAGCGGGGCCATGAGCCCCAGCTCAAAGTTCTGCTTTTAGGAAGTCAGTTGACCCAGTAAGATCAGCAGTATTCTCAAGCCCTCGGCTTACTGCTAACGCGCCTCAATGTACGAAACTTCCCGATACAACAAACCTGATCGCCACCAAAATATATAAAGCCATATTTCAGCGTCCTCTTCGCGCTGTCGGACGCCAAAATGTCTGTCGAGATGCAACGCCGCACCGCCTCGCAAGTTGATTTGAAAGGATTTTTTCTAGAATTCCATAGCGATTTGTATCACAGTTGTACCTCAGTCCGTATCGCACGACGCGGACCTGGCCACTTTGTAAGTCGCCCTTCTTACGAGGAGCCGAAACGACATTCAGCGTTGTCGTGCTTGCGCCAAGAGCTGTTCTCGCCGAGCCAACCCCCAAGTGTCGCGTTTGTGGGCCGGGAGCCGTCGGTTGCTTCGGATCAGCGGCTGGCCAAAGCCGACGTAGCTTGTCGGAAGCTCGCGAGCAAATGCCGGCTTCCTGATTTCCACGCCCGGAAGCGAACCGTCACAAATCCGCCATCTCAGGCATCACCTTGCAGACGGCCGGTTCGCCTTTTCGACGGCATAGGGTGTATGGAGCACCCGACGCCCCACCCCTACCTCTGAAAATGCCCCAACCCGTTCTCATTGAGATAGTCCACCGTCATCACCCGCGCGCGAATGCCGCCGGAGGAACCGACGAACTTCACCGATGACAGCGAGCCGGTCGGCGCGTTTTCTCCGCGGGGCGTGAGGGCGTAGGTGTCGCCGTCCCAGTGCTCGAGCGTGAACTGCATGGGCTTGGGGCCGAGTTCGAGCATCAGCTTGTCGCCATCGGCCCGCACGGTGGCGGTGTCGAAATAGCTGCTCGTATATTGGCCCTCGTAGAAGGATGGACTGCCCGCCTTGGCGGGGTTCGTCGGCTTGACCTTGCCGGCGAGGTCGCCCACCGGCTTGTAGTAGCCCATGAACCGCGGCTTGATGTAGGGATACCAGTCGCGGGTGACCTGGCCATATTGCACGATGTCCATGAAGCTGGCGGCGACCGCCTCGGCGGCGCCGACGGGGGAGCCGTTGGTGAGCACGACGATGCCCACATCGGCCGAGGGCAAGATCTGGAAGGTGGTGCCGGCGCCGAGCAGGAAGGCGCCGGAATGGCCCATGGTGGTGCGCCCATTGGCGTTCACCGCCACATTGAAGCCATAGCCATAGGAGCTGGCCCGCGTATCGGGCGTCTCGCCGCGGTAGGTCACGCTCTGCGGTGTGATGGCGGGCTGCAGGATCTTCGGGTCGATCATGGGCTGGCCGCTATAGGTGCCGTCGCCAAGCAGCAGGATCATCCACTTGGCAAGATCCTGGGCGCTGGAGGAGACGCCGCCCGCCGGCGCCTGCTGGTCGGGGTCGCGGTCATAGAGCGGCTCGAACACATTCTCCGCCACGCGCGCATGCAGCAGGGCGCGGTTCTTGCCGGCGGCAATGAAGTCCTCGTGCCGATAGCTGCTCGAGCGCATGCCGAGCGGATCGAACAACAGGCTCTCGGCCAGCGGCTCCCAAGGCTGTTTCTCGGCGTGGGCCACTGCCTCGGCGCCGATCGTCGTGCCAAAATTGGCGTAGTGATAGGAGATGCGGAAGGGATCGAGCGGCACCATCCACAGGCTCCCGACGATCTGCTTGCGCTGGAAGCCGAGATCCTCGAGTTCGTCGCCCGCCGCCATCGGCAGGCCCGAGCGATGGGCGAAGAAATCGCCGATGGTGGCGTTGCCCGAGACATAGTCGAGATTGAGGCGAAAGCCGTCCCAGACCTTGCCGACCGGGGTATCCCAGTCGAAGCTGCGGTCCTTCGTCATGGCGATCGCGGCCACCGTGGCCGAGATCGACTTCGACACCGAGGCGACCTGGAAAATGGTGGTGCTGCTGACCTTAGAAGTGTCGTCCCGGTTGTCGCGAAGGCCATAGCCCTCGTCAAAGATCATTTTGCCGCCATGCACCACAGCCACGGCGAAGCCGGGAACGTCGGATGCTTCCTTGACTTTCTTGACGATGTCCGGCAGCGCGGCCAGCGCCTTCTCGATACCGCCGGGATACAGCTGCACAGCATCCTGCGGCGGCGATGGCCCAAGCTCCGGCACGTAGGACTGGGCGGCTGCCATGGCGGGCAGCATGGTAACCAGGGAAAGCACGACGAGAGCAGCGGCCTTGTTCATTGCATGTCCTCAAACTTGCACGGCAGATGATCGGATCATACGCGGCAAGATGAAAGATGGTTACAGCTATTTTCTACTGATATGTTTAAGTCCAAGGATCGGACAGAGACGGCGGCTGCGTGTCATGTGATTTCGGGACCTGGCGAAGTATCCGCGTTACCTACGCGCCCGGCAATTGGATGGGATTGCGCGGGAGAACGTCAACTTTCCAAGCCCGAGCGGCAAATGGCATCCGATCACCAGTTGTTCGCCAACGGGCAGGCGGCCAACCAGAAAGTCATCGAAGCCGACTATATGAGGCAGATGGCCTGTACCCAAGGGTCCTAATGGCCGAGGGGCCGGGACGCTTCGTCTTCGCCGATCCTGCCTGCCGCACGAGGCCGGAGATCGGGATAGGAACCCCTCGCGGCGCCGCCTCTCCCACACCACCCGGCATACGGATCACGTATCACGGCGGTTCGACCGGATTAAGCTTGGACAGAGACATAGAGACGGGGGAGACCGAGCGACTCGAAGTGTTGGTTGGGCAGGGCCTGTTGGACTGCCGGGTGTCCTGACATGCGCCAGAATCCCGTCGGTGAACCGGCAGCAACCGCGGCCCGGAGCTTTGGCACGCCACGACGGCGCAACTCCTTGTAGCGGTTGTGGCCGTTCCCCATTGCCGCCAAAGATACCTACGCAATCTTCGGCGGGTCCACGCTTCCAAGTTGGTAAGCACCCGCGGGGTCTGGCCTGCAGCGGTCATTCTGCTGCTTCCTGGTGTCAGGGAAACGCATAGTTTCGCATCGATCGGTGATGTGAAGCCCGACGCGCTGTTGCCGCTTTGACGCCTGCGCATCGTCCTATCGATCAGACAAGTGTCCACACGACGTAACCGGTAGCCAGTGGGTGAGGATGTCTTCGTTCACATAGGGCGTGGCCACCGTTGTCGTTCAACTATGTCAACCTTACCCCTATAGACTTGAGACACGCGCCCTCTGCGTTGGAAAGCCATTTCCCGCTACCGCATCGCAGACTGGCCCAGCTTGATCTCAACCCTCATGCTCGCTTCCCGATCGAGATGGTCGCTCGCGTCATCAAGCTTTGTTGAATCTCGCCATCGCATGTTGCGCGGATGTGACCATTGTGAAGACCAACATCGAAAGCTTGGTCATCGGTCCGAAGATACGGACGCGTGCGGTCGAGCTTGTTCTCTGGCTCGACGGCGCAGAAACGGCCGAGGATTACTTCCAGACCAGAATTGATCGTTCGGTGTTCGGCTCGAGGATTGCTGCACGCACACACTTCGTCGGACCAAGGCCCTCGATCATCTACAAGGCAACCAGGGAAGTGTAGGAACTTTCAATTGTTCGCCGGTTCAAGTACGTTTATTCGATTGCCATGTCGAACGCGCGGCCAAGGAGGAGGAGGAAGGCATGCTTCGGATCGCCACTCTTGCGGCTTTCAGCATAGGGCTTGCCGTTTTCGCAACCATATCAGCGTCACAATCCCAAGCCGCACCTTGCGGTATCGTGCACAAGCAAGCCCGCCAGCCGCTGAGTGATCAAAATTTCTGGTTGCTCGCTGAACATGACGGCAAAGCTTTCGTCGACCAACGCACTTGCCTCGTTGCCCGGCTAGACAGGCTTGATCAACCCGCAACGCTGAGCGATGCGATGAGGTACTGCGCTACGCTCGGGCAAGGTGGGCCGTACGGCGACATGGGCTGGCAGCTTCCAACGATGGCGGAACTGACGAGCCTCGATTCGGCAGACTGGCCAAGGCAGCGCGAGGCCTTCGCGCAATACAAGCTGCCGCCGCTCGCACGTAGCGAAACCGAATACTGGACCCGCACTGAATGGCCGGGCCTGGCAGGGTCCTTTGCGGTCGTTGCGTTCAGTGCCCCTACCACTCTGGTGCGTCCGCTTGAAGCGTCCAAGAAGGCAGGCGTATGGTGCGTTTTTGGGGCGCCCGCCACGGGCTTGGATTAGCTGCCTGGCAGGCCGCGCAGATTGGTTGAGGTTAGGGCCCAAGGCCAGATCGTGACCTCCCGCATTCGAACCGTGGGCGCCGAACGATGCTTGGACGGGGCCAAGAGAGCGGAAAAGACAACTCTTTACGATGCGTTAACTGCATCAACACTTAGGCACGCATTTCCGTAACGGAATGCAAAAAGCCACGTGTATCGACAGACAAACCGTTCTATCTTACTTTAGCAGTGCATTTTAAAGCGAAGCTGAATTTGAATTGGCCACGCCTTCGGCGGCCAATTTCCGCTGTAGCGAACAAATACCAAAAGTAGCCTGCTAGCATATTGCCAGTAAAGAGCAATGAGGCCGCCGTTTCGACGGTGGGGGAGGCTTTTGTGCATTTTCCTTTGGTCGTTATGTTGAAGAGGTACATCTTCAATCGAGCGATCATCGTCGCGGCGTTTCTTGTGCACGGCGAAGGAATTGACCCCGCTGCAGCCCAGCAAATCTGCGGCCCCGCGCTATCGCAGTGCGACCTGCAGACCGACCCCGCATGCCTTGAACGCACCTATGCGTGCGGTGAATACGATACCGTTATCCAGTCGCTCTTCGTCGAGCGGTTCGAACCGACGCCCGACCAGAAATACTTCGTCGGCGCCTCATTCTACGGCCGCCACATTCGCGAACGTGCCGCCGGCGTGCAGTGCGAGATGGTGAAGTTCGCGCGCGAATACCTGACCGACTATCTGTCCGGCGTCGAGACCGAGTTCACCACCAGCGGCTCCTTCGGCACGGTGCGACAGATGGATCAAATCTATCATGCCGCGCAGATGCTGACCGACCTCGGCAGCGTAACCGGTTGCCCGGAATCGGCACTCACACGCGCCGCCGTCGAGGACATCGCCCGCAGTGAGGCCGTACGCTATGCGCGCTCGGTGTTCCTGCAGCCGCCGCCGGAAGCCCGTTCCTCGTTCGAAACGCTGCAAGGCGCGCTGAGTGGCTTCGTCAGTCGGGCGTCAGACCTCGAAACGGGCATCGCGCTGCGCCGCGTCGAGACTAAGTCGGCCGACACGCACTTGAAGGCGATCCGCGCCATTTTCGCGGAGATCTTCGGACCGGTGAGCGGTGCGGGCGCGACGCTGGTCGCCAACACCTCAATCCTCGACGGGTTGGCAGCGAAGACGACGCAGATGCTGCGCTCCGTCGAAGTTTCGGAGGAAGAGTTCAAGCGGGCGCTCGGCAACGTAACGCCTGAGCAATACGCCAATCTTAATCGCAAGACCGTCGCTAACGCTGAGGACTTTCTCAAAGTCTCCGCCTTCCACATCAATATGATCGGGGTGCTGCTCCCGACCGATCCGGCAAAGCCCTTCTGGCGACTGGATGCCGAGGTTCATGCCGACAACGCGGCACAGGGCGCATTCAATGATCTCACCAAGATTAAGGCGGACTGGAAGGCGCACGGCGCTGCGACCGGCATCTGCGCCCAGGCAGGCGCAGCCGACAGGGTGTGGTACTGCCGATGACAAGCTTCCGAGACATCGCGTTATTCGTCATCGTCAGTTGCGTGTTGGCCAGCGAAGCCGGCGGCGCATCGATTCTGGAGCGCGCTTACACATCGGAAAAACTTGACGGCTTCTGGAACGCCACGCTCTCGAACGCGACGCCCGAAACGACCCGGTTCAGCTTGCTCGCCCCCGGCCCCGTCGCCGTCGAACCGAGTCACGAGGCGACGCAGCCCGATTTCGGCCTGCCCTTCGCCGGCGAGGTGATCGGCGAGGCATCTGCCCCCTCGGGCGGCAGCCGCAGCGTCGGCTTTCCGGTCATCCCGCTTTCGGCCGACGACGCCTCGGTGCTGATGCGCCGCCTCGCCTGGGCGGAGATCTATCTCAGCCGCTACCGCTTCTTCGCCCCGGTCTCGACCGATAACGCTGAAGAACTCGCCGCCCTCGTCGGGCGACAATACGCAGCCGCGATCGAGGCTTACCTGATCACCGGGCGGCTTTACTTTTCCGGGGCCGACTTGCAGGAGAAATGCCGGCATCTGACGCGTATGAACGAGATCGATGCTGGACCTTTGTCGGGCGCAAGCGCGGATGCGCTGCCTGCTGCCTGGCGCCCGCTATTCCCGATCGTTGGGGCGGTGCGTGCACGGCTCGGCTCGGACGCGCTGGCAAAGCTGGTCTGTTCGGCCAAGCCAGTGCGTGGGCGGGCCGAGACGACCGGCCTCATCGAGACGCGGGTGCGCGAACAGATCGTCAAGGCGGTCAGGACGAAGGTCGACGACACGCTCAACCTGATGAACGCCGCTTCGACCCAATATCAGTCGCTGGTCAACGAGATGGACGTGACGATCAAGTCGGCCGAGGTGATGGAGTTGGAGCGAGTACTCGGCAACGCTCAGGCCAACATGGTGCTTGTCAAGGAGGACCAGCTGAAAGCAGCCGAGGCGATCGCCACGCTGCAGGCCGTCGATCTCTCCAGCCTCAACCAGCCGGATTCGCTGAAGGAGTTCGAGGACGGTAAGGCAAGGATGGCACAGATCGTCGGACAAATCGAAGGGGTGATGACGGCTCTGTCCGGCCTCGCGCATGTCGTCGACGATCCGACGATCACGTCAGAGCTTTCTTCCTGCGCAGGACTGGCCGGCGCGTATTCGACGCTCGACCTCACGCTGGACACCGGCGCGCTGACTGCGAAGATCAAAGGGCCCTACGAAGACTGCATCAATCATGCCCGGGCGGTGGTCGGGCGGTTCCAGAATCCTTCGCTTTCCAAGGCGCAGATGGCCGAACTTGCCCGGCACGTGCGCCAGATTTCCGAGGTTCTTCTGACGACGGGGCAGCCATGAGACGGTTTTTCCTGCTTTGCGGACTGGTTGCCGGCGTCGTCTTCGGCGCTGCGGGAATGGCGCGCGCACAGGACTGCATGGCGCTCGACGTCGACGCGGCGGCCGGCCATGCCGGCGAGCTGACGACCCTGCTGAAGATCGCTAATTTCCGCGCCGACGTAAAATATATGGGTGAAGTCGCCACCGAACTCGAACAGTTCCTGACGACCTGCGGCGACGAGGCGACCGGACGGCTGGCGATCGTGTGCGATTTCGACTGCCATCTGCAACTCGGGCGCTACCGCCTGTTCCTCGCGGCCGACATGCCCTTCCTGTCGTCGGCGAGCGGTGTCAGCCGAAACGATACGCCGGTTTCGCCGCAGGCGGCGCAGGAATTCGGCCGGCAAGGCATCGAGATCGTCGACAGGGGTCTTCGCATTCTCGCGCGGCAACAAGGCAACGACCAGGGAGCCGCGGCGGGAGCGGATGCGAGTTACCGCAGCTTCGTGCGGCAGTTGACGGCGCTGTCCTCGCTGAAGATCCAGTTGCTTATGAACACCGGCGACGTCTGGTACCAGACCCTCTCGGAGGCGCGCGTCAAGGCGCTCGACTTCCTGGTCCACGATACGTTGGGCGCTGTCGGAGGCGCCGGCCTCGACAGCCAACCCAACCTCTCCAAGGCCTACACCAATTACGAGGCCGCAATGTGGGTGCTGGTCGAGACGCAGATGGATATTCCGGGCGAGTCCACCTACGACGACTTGCGCGCCGACCTGCTGCTGCAGCAGAGCGACCTCGATGCCCGCATGGACAGCGCGCACAAGGGTTTCCTGTTCCTCAACATCGACCCCATGCAGTTCACGACGATCCCGTTCGAAGAACTGCAGCAGGCCTTGGCCGAAAGCGAACAGCGACTGACCGAGGTCGAGCGCAATGTCGAGGCGCTGGTTGAGCGGTGGTACGCGAACAAGGAAGGCCAAGCGACCCGCGCGATCGATGAGGAGCGGACGATCCGCAGCCAGGAAGTCAACCTGATCGCCCACAAAATCGGCAAGCTGGAGCACGAGGCACAGACCTTCGCCACCACTGTCCAGCAAGAGATCAACGCGGTCGACGCCGAGAAAGACACGTTCGGCTATCGCCAGCAGATCAGGTCGCTGGAGATCGAGCTCGGCACCAAGATCGCCGAGTTCGAGAACCAGCGCCGTCAGATCAATGACAGGCAGGAACTCGACCTCATCGTCCTCTCCAAGGAGGCCGAGGTCGAGCGGCGCAACGAACTGCGCTGGCTGCTGAATTGGGAAATGACGCAGATGAACCTCGATCTGCAGATTTCCTCGCTCGAGAGCCAGATCACCGAATATGCCCGCCAGACCGAGCGCAACGCCAACCAGCTCGAACAGGCGGTTCGCCAGCGGCAGATCCTCCAAACCCAGATCACCAACAACCAGGGTGCGATCGCCCGCGCCAACGACGCTATCACCGAACTGCAACTGCGCCAGACCGATCTCTATCAGCGCCGCCGGGCCGTCGACCGCGAACAGCTTTGCGGCATCGAGAACCAGCTCGCCCTGATCGGAGAGGCGCCGGCTCATCCATTCACCCCGCTGCTTGCGGGCGAACAGCCGTGCCAGACAGTGACGCCGGCCTTCACGCGCAACCAGTATGTCGCCCAGATGTGCGGCCCTGATGGACAGTCGGGCCTCAGGGCTCAGCTCTTGGCCACACAGACCCAGGCCAGGGCTTTCCTGATGAAGTGCGTCATCGGTGACGCCGATTTCGCCGACGTCGAGCCGCTGATGTCCGACCAGCAGATGATCACGTCGAACGTCTCGCTGCCGCAGGAACTGGCGAACGTCAGTTGCGGCTCGTTCACACAGACGGAAACCGACTTCGCCAAGAAGCTCTATGAAGCCGAGCGTGACGCCTATGCCAAGAAAAAGGCGGACCTTGAGGAAGCTCGCGACCAGGTCGACGGCCAGTTGACCGAAGTGATCGCCTGGTTCGCTGCGTTCAACGGCACGACGCAGGCCGCGCAGATCACGCTCACCGCCATCCAAGCCGCCTACGCGATCTCCGCGGCGATACCCGAGGTCAATGTCTGCGCCTGCGGGCTCGCCAGCGGCGCGGCGACCAAGATCGACACTTCCAAGGTCGTCAAGGCGTCGCTCGAAGCGGCACAGTCGATCTTGTCGACGATCATCGCGACCGGGCGGGTGACGCAGGAGAACATCAACCAGATCAACGGCCTGCAGCAGAGGATCACGCAGCTGCGCCAAGCGAATGAGGAACTCGACCTCGACAAGGCGCTCAAGGCCCGGGCGCTGATCGACACGCATTTCCAACTCGCCGGCCGGCTGGCGCAAGGGGCCGAAGAGATCAAGGAGCTGACACTGCAGGGCTCGATGGCGGCGGTCGACTGCCAGAGCCAGGATCTCGGCATCGACGAGCAGGTGGCGCGGCTCACGTCCGACCATGAACGAATACTTGCCGGACTCGATCTTCAGGCGCGCGAAAACGACATGCTCAGTTTCCAGATCACCGATCAGCAGCGTACGATCGACCGGCTGACCAACGAGATCGCGATCCTCAATCTCGAACTCGACAAGCTGTCCTTGTCGGAAGCTCAGCTCAACGAGGACAATGCACGTGTTGCCGAACTGGTCGCGGCAACCAACGGCCGCATCGAGCGCGTCCGCGCTGCGCAGACAACCGTCACCGGCCTCGCCGAGAGATCAAATGCCTCGACCAACCTGATCAACGAACTACGCGACAGGCAGAGGGACAAGATGCTGGCGCTGAACGATGCCGAACTCGCCTTCGTCGAGCAGCGCATCACGCAGTCGCGCGGCAACACCGAGGAACTCGTCGCGGGCCTGAACCAGGCCAAGGATCTCGGTCTCAAGAGCCGCGCGCTCCAGGACAGCATCCTGAAGTTCCAGGGCAATATTCAGGCGGAGGTGACGAAGCAGCAAGAAGACATGACCAAGCTCGTTACCCAAATCGACAATCCGGCGACGGGCAAGAATCTGTTCATCGCGACCCAGGACACCGTAGCCGACCTGATGAAGGGCATTCCCGAATATCTGGTGACCAAGCGGCGCGTGCTTGAGACCGCCAACCGGCTGATGCACCTGATGCGCCGCCGCTTTGAAGTGGTGCAGGCCTTCACCGGCGAGGCCGCGACTGTGCCCGAGGTCTATGTGCGCAACGCAACCCAGCTGCAGGCAATGATCGACGACATTGTCGCCAAGCGCTTTTTCGACGAGCGGCAGATCAATATCGATGTCGCCCAGATCGTAGTGCCCGCCAATTCCGGTTTCGCCCGCAAGCTGGCCCTAGACGAGAATGTCGAGTTCGAGGTTTCGCCCTTCGCATCGACCGACGGGCTGATGAAGGCGAACGGCTATTTCGCGCTATGGGCGCCCAACAAATTCCGCGAGCGCAAGAACCTAACCCTGATCGATGTCTTCGTCGGCACCGACTACCAGTGCACTGGCGCGCAGTGGAACCGCTTCGCCTTGCAACACCGCGGCAGCGGCTTCGTGTTTAAGCCGCTGACCAAGGGGTCGAACGAGGTCCGCGCCGACATTTCGGTCGGGCCGGAGCGGGTCGCCTTGCAGACCTTTTTCAACCAGGCCGACAGCGGCGACGAGATCAGCCGGATCATCCGCTACTGGGTTCAGGATCGCTACCAGGCGCGCAAGTTCCCGCGCGCACCCGGACCGTCGAACGACACCAGCCTGATCCTGCCCTATCTCGGCGCGCCGCTGATCGGCTCGTACCGGCTGTCGCTGCAGCCGAGCGACTGCCCCTTCGACGGCGCTGTGTTCACCCTCTATTTCATCTTCGCGAGCGCGCCATGAGAGCGATCATCGCCACAGCGGCGCTCGGTCTGGCGCTTGGCGCGACGGGAGCGGCCGCGCGCGACCTCTTCGTCGACAATCTTGCCGGCTATACGATCGAATCGCGTGTTCTCGACGCTCCAAACTGCGAGGGGCCGGCCATTCCGGACGGCACGCTGAAAACCTTCGAGCAAGGCCTCTGCGTCTTCCACCGCCCGGCCCGCAGTCCCGAAGACAGCCAACGCGCCGCCAATCTAATGCGGGAGGCGCAGACACGCGGACTGCCGCCCGTCCACCAGCAGCTTGCCGGGCTGATTTCAGGTCTGGCGACCTGCGCCGAGGCGACGCGTCACCTCGACGCCTACCGCGCTTCGGGGAACCAGAGCCGGATGGAGCAGACGCTGTTCTGCCGCGACCGGCGGCACAGCCAGGCTGACTTGAATGCAATCGAATGGAACCATGCGCTGTTCGAGTATGCCGACGGGCTCGCTTCGAACCGGACGCTCGATCAGAGACTGGCGGAGATGAGCGCCTGCCAGGCCGGGCCATTGAGCGCCGATTTCGACGCCCAGTGCGGCCTGATCTCCAATCTGTCTGACACCGAGATCAATGCCTTCGCCGACGGAGCGGCCGGCAAGGTGATCGAAAACTACTTCGCCAGCGTCGAGAGCCCGATTACGGCGATGTTTTCCCGCAAGCTGAAGCGTGCCGAGGGTCTGGTGCAGAGTTCGCGCGCCGGCATCGACGGTATCAAGGCGGGCGCCGACGCGGTGAACAAGGAATACGCTGCGCTAAACCAGGTTTACGAGGCGGCGCGCGACACCAAGATGGGGCCGATCTACAACGCCTACCGCGAAGCGATCCTGAGGGCGACCTCGATCCTCGACGAGTTCGACCGCTGGAAAGGCGGCCTGTTCATAACCTCGGAAAACATCAACCTGATGCCGAAGATCACCGAACGGTCGGGCGAGATCGCGGGCGAGAAAACTCGCGTCGAAGGCCTAGCATTCGCAGCCAAGGCGAGCGGCCTGATCACCGACATCAAGCGCATCATCAATGCCGACGCCGAGAACCGCGCCGCAGTCGCCGCGCTTTGCCGCATCTACTTCTGCGAACTGACCAACCGCCGGGCAATGGCCGACGTCATCCGCACCTGCCGTCGGCCGGCGCTCGCCAACAATCCGCTGTGCATCGGCCAGAACGGGCAGATGAGCAATGGAACTCTCAAGGTCGATTTCCAGGGGCCGCACTCGATCTCGGTCAAGGAGCTGTGCCAGTCGGCCGGCCTCGATCCGTTGATGACCGAAGTCAATATGGAGCCCACCCGTGCGGCAAGCTGCCTGAGCGAACTGAGATGAGACAGGCGGCCGCATTGCTCACCCTGTTTCTCGCCAGCACTTCGGTGGCCCCCGCCGAGCCGCAGCTTGACGCTTTCGTCACCGATCAGAACAAGGACGTCTATGTCGCGCTTTTCGACGGCAAGGCGGTGGAGCTTGCCGGCTGCGCCAGCGCCGGCCAGGCGAAGCGGCTGCTGCACCTGCCTGACACCGCTATCGTCTCGGAGGCAACGTTCGCCAAGCTTCAGACCGAAAACGGCTTCGGCGCGCAGCCGCGCTTGCCATGCCCCGGCACGGCCTTCGATATCGACTGGCCGGCGACGACCGCCATCTGGGCCGATGTCGAGGCATCGGGCAACTACTATCTCCCCGCCGTCTCGGGCAGCGGTTATTTCGCCGTCCCCGCCGCCTGCGCGGAGATCAAGGCAGCGCTCGCCATCCGCGAGCGGTTGCAACTCCCTGGCGTACTGCAGGGCTTCGTCGCGCCGCCCGATGTCGGGACACCCTTCGTGTTCGATTGCGGGCGCGCCGATCTTGGCGGCACATCGAATGTAGCGGTGGCGAGTGCGGCGCGCTGGAGTCTGCACCGGTTTGAAACCTTCCTCAGCGCCGAAAGCATTGGCGACACGATCTATGTCGTGCGCTACGCGCCGCCGGGCGAGGGTGCGCAGCCCTCCTACCTGCCGATTGTGCGCCTTGACGGCAAGGCGACGCGCGACATCATTGCCGATGCAGCCGCAGCGGAAGCGGCGGAGAAGAAGCTGCGATCATTCTTCGGCATCGCTGAGGCCGAGGCCGTAACCCTGCTCGGCGCCGACGCGGTGGCGGCGCTTCGTTCGGCGCCCTTCGTCGACCTGTGTCTGTCGAATTGCGATGGCTATCAGCGCGAGCACTCGACCTTCGCGCAGCCGGGTATCGACCTCGGCCTGACGCCGCTGTCAGCCGGCCTGTCCATCACCTCGCTTGACTCCCTCGGCAATGCGCGGCTGGATTGGATCTTCGCGGAGGGGCGAAGCCTGTCATTTACGGGTTGCCCGCGTCTGACGTTGGCGCTCGGCCTCTCCGCCCCCGGCATTGGCGACTGGATGGGCGAGACGGATCGCGCGCTGACAGCCGCTCCGGCGCCGGGTACCGGGTTCGACTGTCGGGGTTCGGCCGGCGATACGTGCCTTCGCCGCATCAATGATGGCGGCACGCTGACGCTGGCGCAATTCTCTGCCGAGGGCGATTGCGCCGGGCGGGCGAATCTCAGGCTCGAACTGCCCGCATCGGTCCAGATGCCGCAGACGCTAATCCTGAAGGGATTGCCGTTCAAGACCGTGCACATGGCGCCGGCCCCCGGCGTTGCCCGCACGCGGCTCGTCGGCACCGCCAACCGAGTGCCTGCCGGCACGTCGTCATGCATCCTGTCAGCCACAGGCGTGATCATCGTCGCCGATGGATTGCCGCGGCTCGAACTCGAGCGGATCGATCTGGCGCGGGCAGCCGCTCAAACGACCGACGAGGTCGTCGCCGTGATCGCGCAGAATGGCGCGGTCGCGCTCGACGATGTGACTATCGGCACCGTGGCGGACGGACTGTCGCCGATCGCGCGGGGCGCGTCGCTGTGCCTGGCGGACCTTTATGCGCGCGGGCTCAGGGTCGAAGCAGACATGCTGGCGATCCAAGGCGTTCGGGCACGGCTGCTGATCTCGGCCCAAGCGCCTGCCCGCTCCAGCATTGTGCGCGCACGCTTCGGCGCGGTGCTCACCTCCGACAGCCTGATGCGGATGGCCTTCACCGACATCGCCGCCGCTAATCCGCTAGTTCTGCGCGGCGCGGTCGTGGCGGGTCGCTCGGACGGGCTCGCGCCCATGGCCGCTGGCCTTACGGTCGGCTCCGCCATCCAGCTCGAGCGCGGTTCGTCGGCGAATTTCACCACCTCGACGGTGTCCGGCTTCCGCTGCGCGGTCAGTTTCGCCGACAGCGCCTCCAGCGCCAGTTTCCTGCTGCCGGGCAACGACATTGCACACGACAATACCAGCCGGGCCTGCGGGCCAGGCCGCTTCAGCCTGGTCGAATAGAGCGGAAAGGAGAAACCAGATGACCCGCATAGCCCGATCGCTGCTCCTGCTGGCGCTGCTTGCGGTGATCGGCGCCGGTCGGGCCCGAGCCGAGGAACCGAAGCTCGTTCTGTTGGAGGACCCGACGCTGAACGCCACTCGCTTGGACTATCCCCTGCTCATCTCCGAAGGACGCGGCTACCGCATTCGCTGCAGTGTTCAGGCGGACGAGGAAGCAGTGATCCGCGGACTGGGCTTAGTAACCGTCCCGTGGCAAATGCTGAGCGCCGTCGACAATGCGGTCATCGCGGCCGACCCAGCCGCCAATCCGCTGTTGTGCCCATCCGACGAGCACTACCCGATCAAGGTCTTTGCGCATGATAGCGGCAGCGGGCTCGTCTACTACCTGCAGTTCCCGACCGATTTCGGGTCAACATCCTTTTCCGACCAACTCTACATTCCCGGCTGCGCGCCGTTGGTCGAAGGGTTAAAGCTCAACCTCAATCAGGCGATCGAGGCCGACCCCACCCCTTTCTTTGCCGGAAAGGTCCATACCATCGCATGCCTGGCGGGCCCGCCGCTTGTCGGACGGCCGACGACCTTTGCCAGTTGGTGCATCAAGAACGACCTTGATCCTGCCCAGCAGACGACGGTCGAGGAGCTGCTCGAGCTGACACCCGGCGGTGCCTCCGCGTTGGGCAATCCGGCGGCATGCGCAAGCGCGCAGGACTTTCTCGCGTCGAGCACGACGCTCGACCTTGCCGGGCGACGGCTGACAAATCTCGAGCCGCTGGCGACACTTACCCATCTGACGCGCCTGACCTTGTCCGGCAATGAAATAGCCGACACGCGCGACCTGGAAAAGCTGACCAAGCTTACCTTTCTCGATCTGTCGCGAAACAGGATCAGCAACATCAACGTGACTGGCGTGATGAAGGATTTGGCCGACGCCGACCTCAGTTCCAACCAGATCGCCGACCTGCGGCCGCTCGCCTCGGCGCGGGCGCTGACGCGACTGGTTCTGGCCAGCAACAAGATCGCCGACGTGTCGCCGTTGCGGTTTCTGCAAGAGCTCACGGCGCTCGACCTGTCGAAAAACCGCGTCACGGATGCGCGCGCCTTGATGGGCCTTACCGAACTCACCTCTCTTAACCTGCGCGCGAACCGTCTGGCCACGGTGCAGTCCGTCAGCGCCATCCTGCCATTCAAGCCTTCGCTGGACGGCAATCCGGTCTGCATCAGTCGACCGGAGCAATCGACCGCGGCCACCGGGAAAATTTTCGAAGCCTGCATCACGGCGATCAAGGAGGGAGACGTGGTGCTGGCAAACATGCAGACCGGCAAATGCCTGGCAGTTTCCGAGGGGCGCCTCGACAACAACGCGCCGGCCGTACAGTTCAACTGCGACGGCGACCAGTGGCGCCGCTGGAAGCTGGTCGAGACGAATGACGGTTTTCAGTTACAGAACGTGCGGACCGGAAAATGCCTGACGATTGCCGGCGGTGTCAGCACCGACAACAACATACCGGCCCTTCAATTCGACTGCGACCGAGATCCGTCGCGGCGCTGGAAGCTGACCGCAACCGGCGACGGCTTCCAGGCTGAAAACATGCAGACGAGCAAATGCCTGACCATTGCCGGCGGGGTGAGCACCGATGACAACGTCCCTGCCCTCCAATTCAACTGCGACCGCGATCCGTCGCGGTTCTGGAGCATCCGGGCGGCCGACCCGGAAGTGTTGCTGGTGAACCGGCAAACCGAAAGGTGCCTTTCGGTCGCGGAAGGACGAACCGACAACAATGCACCGACGGTGCAATTCGACTGCGACGGCAGTCAATGGCAGCGCTGGAGGCTGGTCGAGACGGGCGATGGCTTCCAGGTGGCCAACGTCCGGACAAGCAAGTGCCTGACGATTGCCGGCGGAGTCAGTACCGAAGACAACATCCCGGCCTTGCAGTTCAACTGTGACAGCGATCCTTCGCGTCGTTGGAACCTTGTCGAGACGCGCGACGGAGTTCAGGCGGAAAACGTCCAGACAGGCAAGTGCCTGATCATTGCCGGCGGGGTTAGCAACTTGAACAACATCCCGGCCCTTCAGTTCACTTGCGATCGCGAGCCGTCGAGCTTTTGGACCATCAAGACCGCGGACGAGATGTAGCGCTGCCATTGGTTCGGGCTGATTGAGCCGCATCGATCAGCCTGAGCCTCGAAAGGAGAAACCAGATGAACCGCATCGGCCAATCGCTGCTCCTTGTTCTGGTCATGCTCGTGGCCGCCGCCGCCGGCCCGGCCCGCGCGGACGAGCCGAAGGTTGTGCTGTTCGAGGATCCGGCGCTGGAGGCGAACCGGCTGCATTATCCGTTGCTTATCTCCGACGGGCGCGGCTACCGCATCCGCTGCAAGGACCAGGCGGACGAGGAAGCAGTGATCCGCGGACTTGGCTTCGCGACGGTTCCCTCGGAGGTGTTGACCGCCGTCGACAGCGCGATCGTCGCCGCGGATCCGGCCGCCAATCCGCTGCTGTGCCCCTCGGGCGAGACATACCCAATAAAGGTGTTCGCGTACGATAATGGCAGCGGCCTCATCTACTACTTGCAATTTCCCTCAGACTTCGGCGCGACGACATTTTCCGACCGGCTCTACATTCCATCCTGCGCACCGCTGGTCACCGAGTTGAAGCTCAATCTCGACCAGGCGCTGAACGCCGACCCCACGCCGTTCTTCGCCGGCAAGATCCACACCATCACGTGCCTCTCGGGCGCGCCGCTGGTCAACAAGCCGACCACCTTCGCGAAATGGTGCATCAAGGGCGACCGCACGCCGGCTGAAACGGCGACCGTGATGGCGGTGCTCGATTCAACGCCCGGCGGAGTCTCCGCGCTCGGCAACCCGGCCGCCTGCGCCACCGCACAGACCTTCCTGGAATCGATCACGACGCTGAACCTGAGCGGCAAGGGCGTGCAATCACTCGAGCCGATTGCGGTGCTGACGAACCTCACCAGCCTGTCGATCGCCGGCAACAACTCGATCGCCGAACTCGGGCCGCTGGCCAAGCTCAAGACACTGACCTTTCTTGATATTTCCGGCAATCACGTCAGCAACATCAACGCCCTGGCGCCACTGATCGCGCTGACGCGGGCCGACGTCTCCGACAACGACATCACCGACATCCGCGCGCTGTCGGCGCTGGCGTTGCTGACGAACCTCACACTCGACGACAACAAGATCGCCAGCCTTGAGCCGCTGCAATTCCTGCAGGCGCTCTCGATCCTGTCCATCGCCAACAATGGCCTCACGGGCGACATGCTCGATCCGCTCAGCGCGCTCGGCGGCCTGACCAGTCTGAACCTCGCCAACAACAAGATCGAGACCTTCGCCAATCTCGGCAGCTTCCCCTCGACGCTGGCCATCAATCTCAGCGGCAATCCAATCGTGGCGAATGGCGGGCAGAGCTTCGTTGACCTGTGCGTGCTGCACCGCGACGCGGCGACCCCGCTTGGGCAAACCATACGAGCCATGGTCGAACTGGAGGGTGGCGGGACGTGCTTGGTGGTCGGCAACAAGCTGCTGGCGACCACCGCACTCGATCTGTCGTCGAAGATCGTCAGCGACCTGCGTCCGCTCGCCACCTTACCGCAACTCACCTCGCTCAACCTGTCCAACAATGCCATCACGGACGTCTCGCCGCTTGCCGGCCTGACCAATCTCGGCACACTCAACCTGTCGAAGAATTCGATCGCCAATGTCAGACCGCTGGCAGCGCTGTCGGGCCTGATCAGTCTCGATCTTTCCGACAATCCCGTGCAGGCGAGCGACTTCCTGTCGGCATGCATGATGCGGAACCAGACCGACTTTCTAACGCCCGCGCAAACTGCGGAAGTGAACGCGCTGCTATCGATCTCGGGCAAGACTGTTTGCGGCAGAGCCTATGACGATCTCAGTTCGCGCCAGTTCGCCGATGCGAAGAACCGCGGGTTGACCAGCGTCTCGCTCTTCCCAGTGATGGGAAATCTGACCTCCATCGACCTGTCCGACAACCAATTGTCCGACGTCTCGGCGCTGTCGGCGGTACCGGGGCTGACGAAGCTTTGGATCCGCAACAACCAGATCCCCTCGATCCAGGGCATCCTCCAGCTGCGCCGCCTCGAACAACTGAACATCGACGGCAATCCCCTGTCGAACCTGATCGGCATCGGGATGCTCAACAAGCTGACAAAGCTCTATTTCTCGAACACACACGTACAATCCGTGACGCCGTTGGCGGACCTGCCGCTGCTCGAGGATGCCGGCATGCGCAATCTGCCGCTGCAATACGCCAGCTTCGCTGAATACTGCATCGTCTACCGGTTCGATTCTATTGCGCTCGGCGACGCCCGCGGCTTCATGGCGGCGCTCGACAGCCGCATGCAGGCCGACCACGTCGACAGCGCAGATTGCAGTGCAGCGCAGAACTGGGCGCAGTCACTGACCAGCCTGACTCTGAACAAGAAATCGATCATCGCCGTCAACCCCGTGGTCCATTTCCGGGCGCTGGGCGAACTTAACCTCTTCGACAATGTGATCACCGACGCGTCGCCGATCGCTTCGCTGACAGGACTTCAGAAACTGAACCTCGCCACCAACCGGCTATCCGCGATCCCGCGCTTCGGATCGAGCGGGCTCAAATACATCTACCTGAACGACAACCAGATCACCAATGTCGGCAATCTATCGAACATGCCGGCGTTGTCGGATATCGATCTGCGCAACAACCGGGTCTTCGATGCGCTGCCCCTTGGCTCGCTTCCGGCGCTGTCAGTCGTCGATCTGAGAGGCAATCGGATCGAGAACTTCGCTAGCGTCCATCCGGTGATCGGAAAGACCTATCTGGGCAACAATCCGGTCTGCTCCTTCCCGCAGCCGCTCCTCCCTCAAGTCGCCGAAGCCTGCAACCGCGAGCCGTGGCGCATCTTCGATGGAAACATTCACCTGCACGACGCGATCGCCGTCCAGCCCTCGGTCATCTGTCCGCGCCCGAACTGCTTACAGCTCATCATCGTGGGTCCGCAAATTCATCAGTAGTGCCTGCATCCGGAGAGGTAGTCCCATGTTCATAAAGACCCTTACCGCCCTCGCAGCCCTGGCCGCTGGCGCCGCAGTACTCGGCTCACCGGCCCGCGCCGAAGACAAATCTGCGACGTCGATTGTGCAGTTGCCCGCTGCGGGCGGCACTGTCACGCAGGAGGAAGGCAGCTTCACGCTGAACAACAATACGGGATCGGCGAACTTCACCGTGCCGCTACCCACCCTGCCGACGCGCGGCCAGTTCGGGCCGCAACTGAGCCTCACCTACAGCCAGTTCGCGGGCGATACCGGCAACGGGCTCGGTATCGGCTGGCAGTTCAATACCCAGGCGATCGCCGTCAATGACGATCTCGGCACGGCCGTGCCCGGCACCAAGCCAGGCGGCGATTTCTTCTCCCGCCTGTCGTATATGGGCGCGCGACTCATCTTCCTCGGCAACCAGAACGGCGTCTGGGAGTACAAGCCCGAATATGCCGAGGATTTCGTCAAGATCCTCTACCACACTGGCGCGTTCGACGTCCTTTCGCTCGACCTGACGGGCGGCCTACACACCGACACCATCTCCTCCGGTTTCGAGGTGATCAACGCCAACGGAACACGGCTGATCTTCAGCGGCGATTCCTCCGTGGCGGAGGGCAATTTCGATGTAGCCGCGCCCTACGTCACGAAATGGCCGCTGGTGCTGCAGCTCAATGCAAACCGCGAAGCCATCCGCTACGAGTACCAGCGTTTCGGTGGACGCAGCTACCTGACAAAGGCCAGCTTCGCCGGCGGTCAGAGCAGCTATCAGTTCGAGCTGATCGAGACGCAATCGACGCTCGTAAGCCACACCAATGGCAGCAAACAGGAGAACGCCCGGCTCTACGGCAAGGTGACGGCCAAGTTCAAAGACACCGTCTACGCCCAATGGTGCATGGGATATGTCGGCCGTGATACCAGTGACACGTCGAAGTTCGTCGTCCGGGCGCATCCGGACTGCCTGGCGAAGGCTCAGGCCGACCTCACGCCGCTCATCGACGCGCAGTCGGTCAATGTGCTCGACCAGCTTCGCGTGCTCTACCGGTATGGTGACACCGGCGGCGAGGCGCTGGCGCAATCGACGCTGAAGTTCCCGGACATCCATTTCGGCTATTCATCGTGGACAAGCGCCGAACTGGCGTCGCGCCCCGTGGTGTTCGAAGCGCCGAAAATGGCGTTCGCCGGCGACATCCCGCCGCAGAATTTCGAATTGGCCGACCTCAACATGGATGCACTGGTCGACATCGTGCAGACCAAGGATGACGGCGCGACAGTGCATCTCGGAAGCGGCGACCTGAACAGCGCCTTTGGCGACACCAGCCAACTCGTGCTGTCGCGTCCGACCGAGGCTGGACTAATGCGCCAGATCGCCCCCCGGCTCACCGACAATCGCTTCGCTTTTGCCGATATCCTTGGCGACAGCTTCGTCGATATCGTCGAAATCGAAGACGGGCTGATGCACGTCTATGACGGCAAAGCCGACGGGACCTTCCCTTATCTCGGCCGCTCGATCCCGCTGCCCGGCGTCTCGCCGACGACATTCGCGGGCGGCAACGGCCGCTTCGCCGACGTTAATATGGACAGCCTGTCCGACATCGTCACGACGCGCCTCAATGCTGATGGCCGCACGGAATGGCGGATATTTCTCAATCTCACCCGGCGGCAGGCCGATGGGGGTTACAACGTCAATTTCGGAGCGCTTACCAAAGCGTTCCCATTCAACAGTCAGGACGGCCAGATACTCGGCCGCAACAATGTGCGGATGGTCGACATCAATGGCGACCGGCTGCCCGATCTCGTCGTCATCCGCCCGGCTGACCAGGGCTTCTGCCTCTATGAGAACCAGGGCAACATGTTCTCGAAGGACCCGAATGCGCTGCTGTTTGGCGACGCCGCGATCAACGATCCGGTCTGCGGTCACGGCAGCTTCTCGAAGATTGGCGGCATGCAGCCCGGCGATAACCTCGCCACAATGTGGTACATCGACGCCAACGGCGACGGCATCATCGATTTCGCGTCGATGGGCGAGCGCACTGACCAGATGCGCGTCTGGCTCGGCTTCGGCGACGGGACCTACCTGAAGGATCCGCTCAGCATCGCGCTCAATCTGCGGGTTCAACTGGGCGCGTCGACGCAGACCTTCGCTTCGCGCGTCGCAGACATCGACGGCGACGGCCAGAGCGAAATCATCGTGTTCCAGAAGCCGTCCGGCGACGAGGTGAAGCCCGTCGTCGTGATTGACTTCAACCGCACCGACACGGTGCAGTTGGTCAAGGCCAACCTGCTCACGGTCGTCGACTTCGATTCCGGCCGCCGGCACGACATTCGCTATGCGACTTCGATCGACGAGATGCTGCGCGACCGCGCCAACGGCCAGCCGACGCGCAACCTGCATTTTCCCGTTGTCGTTGCCAAGCAACTCGTCACGTCGCAGGGCATACCCGGCCAGGTTCGCGCCCAAGTGCAGACGGACGAATATTTCTACCACAATCCATTTTACGATGTGATCAATCGCCGTTTTATCGGCTTCTCGGACGTCGAGAGGATCGCGTACGGCGACGAGAACGCGGCCGGCCAGCGGGTCACGCAGCGCTCAAGCCTCGATCGCGAACAGTATTACACCTTCGCGGAAACGGCGGCTGACCTGAACCTCGCCGGCAAACTGAAGATCCGCAAGACCTATGAAGTGAAGCCCGAGGCGACGCTCGTCGCGAGCGCGGAGACGACCGAGACGCTCGATCCGTCGGCGGCGGCGCTGCACTCGCTGTCGACCGCCACGCGCACCCAGAAGCTGCCGACGACCGGGATGATGTTGAAGTGCGAGTCGTCGGTGTGGGAGACGTTTTCGCGTGGCGACGGCTCGTCCTATCTCAGAAAGGTCAAGGAGACGCTGACCGGTTCCGCCGGCGACGCCGAACAGCAGGACCCGGCCGATCCCGAATGTAAGGACCCGGTGAAGGTCCAGACGTATGCCGATTTCGACGAATTCAATATGCCCGCCTCGGAAACTGTGCAGGTTCGCGATATCCCGGGACCCGCGGATTTGACCATTCAGGGCTTTAGCCGCACCACCCAGACCGGGTATGCGCAGTCGCGTGCCGATCTCGCCGCGCTCAGCATTGTCAACGCCGCATCCGAGCGCCGTATCCTAACCGGAACGCGACTGCTCAGCCGTGAAAGCTTCACCTATCTAGCCGACGCGGGCGGTCGCATGGGCACCCGGACACTCGAAGTCTTTTCCGGCCTCAGCAACTTGCCGGCGTCGCTCGAGCAGTTCCGCAACGCCACCCGCACCCTCACCAAGAGAATGGGCTATGACGTCTTCGGCAACACCACCGCGCTGTCGGACGACCTTGGGCAGACAGAGGCCGTTCTCTACGAAGAGACCGGCACCTTGCCGATGAGCCACACCAAGATGGCGGGTGGTGCGCCTGAGCTCAACCAGATCACGTCAATGACCTACGACGGGCCACGGGCCGGAGCTGTGCGAACGATGACGACTCCCCTCGGCATGGTCGTCACCAACGACTATGACGCGCTCGGCCGTAGGATCCATGAGGTGGCAGCCGACGGTGCGGAGAAATTCTACAGCTACAAGATCGGCGAGAGCGGCCTGCCCTCACTGATCTTGACATCGAAGCGCCGTTACGCAAGCGCTGCCCAAACTCCGGAAAGCGAGAGCGAATTCATTGCCGAGCTCGCCGCCTACAACGCCCGCGGCAACCAGATCGCCGACCTGGAAAGCGTTGCCGAGGGGGGCGTGCGGGTCCGCAACTTCGCGCTCTACAATCGCAACGAGAAACTGGTCTTCCGCTGGACCCCATTCGTCGTCAGGAGCTTCGGCGGTATCGACGATCTGAACCTGCAGAAGGTCTTCGAGCTGGGCGACGTTCCGCGTCCGGATCACGAAATCGGCAACACATATACCTACGACGCAACGGGCCGCATGGTGCGTGAGTCTTACCCGTCGGGCAAGGTTTCCGAGATGACTTTCGGGCCTTGGGGCACGCACACAATAACGACCTATGCCGATCAGTTCGACGGTACCGTGCGGAGCGAGGAATATTCGCTCAGCAACGAGAACGGGGTGACCGGCTTCATCGCCGCCAATGGCGACGGCGTGATGCAAATTTCCCGCTTCGTGCGCGATTCCTTCGGCTATTTGAGCGAGATTTGGCTGCCGGGCGAAACTGCGCCTCGACGGTTGATCTACAATTCGGTCGGCGACATCGAATTCCAGTCGATCCCCGGAATGGGCGACCGGTACGCCTTCTACGACGCGCGCGGGCGGCAATCAGCGATCGCGCGCGTCGGCGTGAACGGCGAAGCTTCCGTGCAGACGTCCACCTACGACTTCCTTAACCGCAAGCTCACAGAGGTTGACGACGGTGTCCTCCATCTCGAATACCGCTACGACCGGGGCGTCGAGATAGCCTCTGCGGCCGGGTTCGAAGTGCCGATCGCGTTGCCGCTCGATAAAATAACCGAGGTCATCATCCACGATCCCAACGGCCTGTTCGATGCGGCCGAACGCTACGCCTACAACGCGAACGGCCGCATGACCGCCAACGAGGTGGAGATCAACCACGCAAAGTATGCCGATCGCTTCCATCACACGCTTGATGGCCGGATCGATTCATCGATCGGCCCACGCGGCCTGACGTCGAAATTCGCGCTCGGACCGGACAAGAATCTCCGCTCCGTGACGGTATCCCATCCGGACTTCGCCGGCCCGCAGAAAGTGATCGAGAACATCACGTACAATCCGGAAGGACGGGTCGAGCGCGTCAACTACCGGCTCGGCGCCTTCACGCAGATGACCTACGATCCGACGACGCTGTTCCTGACGCATATCGTCTCGCAAGCGGGAGGCGTTCCGCTGCAGGACTTGACCATGGCTTTCAACTCGAACGGCTCCATCACACAGATCGTCGATGCGCTGGGCAGTGGCGCCGGCGACGCGACCCATGTCGACCGTTCCGGCACCTTTCACTATGACTTCAAGAACGAGCTCGTGAGTATCGATCGCTATGGCAAACATGCCGAATTCGGCTATTCGCCTGCCGGCACCTTCGCCCGCAATGACGAGCTCGATCCCGGAGCACGGATTGTCCCGGCGGCAGCCAGCGCGACCGGCCTCATTCCGACCGGCAGCGCGTCCAAGCCATATGGTTTCGATGGCTTCGGCCAGCTGGCGACGTCGCCGAACCTTACCGGCACTGTCTTTGACATCAACGGCCGGCTCATCCGAGCGCAAACCGCGACCAACGACGTCTTCTACGGCTACGACCAGACCGGTCGACGCCTATACAAGAAGATTGTCGCTCCGGACGGATCGAAGCCAGACCAGCTTTATCTCTATCCAGTGGAGACATTCGAGGTCGGCCCAAAGGGCGAAGAGAGCTATGTCAACATTGCCTCGACCAAGTTGGTGCGGCTCGAGCACGGCACCGGTAAATGGTTCTATTACCTCAAGGATCATATCGAGAGCAGCGACTATGTGATCGCCTCGGGCGGCGCCCCGGTCGAGCAAATGCTCTATCGGGCATACGGAACCGAGCACAAGCCAGAAGTACTGGCTCCTGCCTGGGCCGATCACTTGACAGACATTTCGGGCGAGTTGCCGCGCGAAAAAACCCACCATCGGTTCACCGGCAAATATCTCGACGACGATACCGGGCTCTACTACTTCGGTGCCCGCTACTACGATCCGGCCCTTGGCCGCTTCGTGTCACCCGACCCGCTGTATGTCGGCGATCCTGAGCGCTGCACCGGCAACCCCACATCATGCAATCTCTTCGCCTATGCCAACAATAATCCGATGGCCTATATCGACCCGACAGGTCTCAAGGAGATCGTGGCCGGCGATGCCGCCTATCGGCGGCAAGTTGAGGAGGATATCCAACGCACAGACCCGACTGCCCGAGTCGACAGCAAGACTGGCGAAGTTTCGCAAAGCTGGCTCCACGGGGCCTGGCTCGACGTCAAGGACTTCTTCGTACCCGGTACCGGGATGGATACAGGGCGCGAACTCACCAAGAGGATTGTCGACAGCCCAGAAACGGTGACGATCCAGAACGTGGCCGGCCGCACCGGAACCGATCTCGCCGATCATACGAAGGATCCGACGACGACACCGGGAGGGGCGGTCATCTCTTACGATCCGGCGGCAGCCCGTATCCGCACGTCGAGCGAGTTCGACAAATCGACCGGCACTGTCGCGACAAACCCGGCCGATCCTGGCATCGTGCTCGCCCATGAGCAGATCCACGCCTCCCACATCCAGGCGGGACAGATTTCCGGCATGGGTCCAGCCACCTACAACGGGCTTGATGGAAAGCCACATACCTCCATGGACGAGGAAGCGCGGACCGTCGGTGTCGGCGGAACGCCGCGGCCTGACGACATAACGGAGAACCAATTGCGCGACATGCTCGGTATCAAGCCGCGCAACCACTACAACTGATTCGCGGCAACGCAGAAGGACGGAGGCATGACATGCGTAACTTCCCTCTCTCTACGGCAGCGCTGGCCGGGCTGGCGATGCTCATCACTGCGGCGGCCCTCGCTCAATCCATGAACCCGCAGATGAAGGAGCCGCAAGCGATGCCACTCGATTTCCTGACCTGGATCGATCGTGACGCAGACTGGCTGCAGAAGCAAATTGCCGCACTTGGCGGGTCGGGAAAGCTCACCATCGATGGCGGCATTCTGGAGACGACCGACCTTGATACGTTGAAGGCAGCCAATCGCATTCGTGCCTTTGCCTACCTCGCGACCAAGGGGCTGAGGCCTCCCTATTTCGATCTGACGATCGCTGCGGGTGACGCGACGAAGCGGTGCGTCACGCAATTCCCCCGCAGCATTGCTCCAGGCATCGGTCCCATGGATTTCGCAAGGAAGAGTTTCCCGGCGGACGCTGCCGACCAAACCGAACTGAAATCCTGCACGGTCGCAGGTCAGGGTAAAGACTATGCCGGGCTTGACCGGGCGACCTTTCGAGATCGCTACTTCGATGCATCAGGCACATTGAAGCCGGAATTTCGCAACCTCGGCGACGATCCCGCTTTCAGAGCCAAGGCTATCGACGAGGGCTTCTTCCTGGCGACGGAGGATTATAGCGGGCTGTTGCAGCTGGACCTGCGGTAGGCCAGCCGCGAGGTAGCAAGCAACACCTGGCGCCGGCGAAACGCTAGACTTGTATTGTCCACGTGCTTTGTGGGGCCGACCAGCGCCAGCACCAGGCGGGGCCGGTCCTTGTCGCCTTCTCCGCGCCCTCCCAGTGTGCCAATGCCAGAGATAGGAATATCGGAAGACCTGTGCGACCTTGGACTTTGGTTTTGGCTCAGAGAGCTCGTCGTGAGATGGTCGAGACTGGGCTCCATGCGGAGACTTCGACCGCAGCGATATCGTCCTTGTTGAGCTCCGCTATCAACTCGACCCGCCTGTCGCGCTTCAACAGCCGGACAAAAACCTCGTAGGCCAGCAGCACGGTGCGTGCGATGACGACCGGATTGCGGACGGAGGTATCTTCATAAGCGCCGAAGTTTTTCTCGAGAGGGCGGCGGCGGTGACGGTGGCGGTCATCGGCGTCACGGGTTTAACCCGGAATAGAGGCGCTTTTCGCGCTTTCCGCGAGTGCCTGGCGCCAACCAAATGGAAACGAGCCCGTGACAAGGCTGCTTGCAAGATCCAGCTGAAATCGCGGCGAGACGGGCTGAAGCCGTCTACGCGCTCAACTGCTTGCCGTCCTTCGACCGCCGGGATCTAGCCGGAGTTTTGACCGACGACGACCACGCCGGCTCGCTCACAAAAACAACAAGGCCCACTCCCGGGCCTTGTCGTATCACCTCTGCTGTCGGCCCTGCCCTCAGTTTCCCATCATCTGCTTGGCATTTTCCGGCGTGATCGCGGTCGTGTCCACCGTAACCGTCGGCTCCACCGACGAAGCACACTCAAGCAGGATCTTTTTCGACATCTCGATCGCTTCCTTGGCGCCGGTCGGGTAGGTGAAGGTTGCCGCCCAGTCGCCCTTGGCCACGGCCTCGATGCCGCCGGTCGGACCCGGCAGGCCATCGGTGCCGATGATCTTGACCTGCTTGCCCGCGCCCTTGGCTGCGAGCAGCGCACCCGCCGCCATCATGTCGTTCGAGGCATAGAGCACCTTGATGTCCGGGTGCGCTTGCAGCATGGCGGAAAAGGCGGTCTGAGCTTTGTCGGGCACCCAGTCGGCGGCCTGCTCGGCCACCACTTGGATTTTGGCATTCTCCTTCACACCGTCCTTGAAGCCGTTGAGCCGCTCCACCGCTGGCGTCGAACTCGGCAGCCCTTCAAGCACCGCCGCCTCGCCGCCTTCCGGGAGCAGGGTCTTTGCGGTGTACTTGCCCGCTTCGAGCGCGATCTTGTAATTGTCGCCGCCGATGAAGGCGGTGTAGTCCTTGCCGGGGTCGCCTACCGTTTTGCGGTCTAGTTCGATGACGGGAATGCCGGCATCCAGCGCGCGCTTCACCGCCGGGGTCATGGGTGCTGCCTCGAAGGGCGAGATCAACAGCAGATCAACTTTCTGGGTTATGAAGTTGTCGACCTGCGAGGTCTGCGTGTTGACGTTGCCGGCGCCGTCGGCGATCTGCAGCGTGAACTGCGGCACATCCTTGACCGCCGCGGTCAGCTCGTCATTGACATGCTGGCGGTAGGGCTCGGCATTGTTCGCCTGCGAAAAGCCGATGATGAACTGGCCGTCCTTGGCGCAGGCCTTGACCATCGGGTCGGCCGCTTGGGCAGCACCCGCCATGCACAGGCAAGAGCCTGCCAGAAAGGCGACCTGCAGGGCGCGCCTCGATCCTTTTTCCATCGTTGTCATGCTTGCTCTCCTCCTCGTCGGGCCTATGGCCAGACCTTGGTTTCATGGTCTTCCAAATGCTGCCGCCGGCCTCCTATCGTCCCAAACCCTCGCGGCGGCGAACGAGGGATTGAAGCACTGCCGCCAGAACGATGATCGCGGCGGTCGCGAGCAGCTGCATGGCGGGGGTAATGTTGTTGAGCTGAAGGATGTTGGCGAGCGCGCCGAGCATGATGGTGCCGGCAACGGTGCCGACCATCGAGCCGGCGCCGCCGAACAGGCTGGTGCCGCCGATGACCACGGCCGCGATGGCCGTGAGCTCATAGCCCATACCGTCATTGGCGCTGCCGAAGTTGAACTGACCCGCATGCACGATGCCGGCAAGGGCGGCGGCAAATCCGGTAATGGCATAGACCGAGATCCTGACCATAGAGACCGGAACGCCCGAAATGCGCGCCGCTCGCTCGTTGCCGCCGACAGCAAAGACATAGCGGCCGAAGCGCGTGGTATTCAGTACCAAGGTAGCAATCGCGGCGAAGACGATGAAGACGATGGTCGCCACCGGCACTGTGTTGTTGAACAGGCGCTCGCCCAGTACCGCGAAGACAGATGGCGCCAGGCCGGGCCCCTCGCCATAGGAAATATTAATGTACTGGTTGCCGGAAACGACCAGCGCGAGACCTCGCGCCGCCTGCAGGCCGGCGAGCGTGACGATGAACGGCTCAAGCCGAAAGCGGCTGGAAATGGTGCCCTGGATCACGCCGAAGACGGTGCCCATTACCAGCACCGCGAGAATGGTCGGGATAAGCCCGAAGCCGCCGGAGATCATCATCGTCGCGGTGACGACGCTGGAGAGACCAAGCACTGCCCCCACCGAAAGGTCGATGCCGGCGGTGATAATGACGAAGGTCATGCCGATGGCGATAATGCCGGTCTCCGACACGGCGCGCACGATGTTGGCCATGTTGTCGGGCGCAAGGAACAGTATCTCGCCATGGCGCCTGGGCGAGAAGATGACGCCGCCGATCGCCACCAGCACCAGGCCGATCAAGCTCTGGAAGCGCACGATCAGCGCGAGTGGATCGCGATGCTTTGCGGCCGGTGCGGCTAGCACCGGACCGCTGGCAACCGAAATCTTCTGTTCGGACATCACGCCTCCCTGCCATTTGCCGCTGCCATCACGGTGTGCTCGTCAACGCCACCGGTGAATTCCGCTACATTGCGCCCCTGGCGCAGCACCACGATGCGGTCGCACAGGCCAATCAGCTCCGGCATTTCGCTGGAGGCAACTAGGATGCCCAGGCCTTGTGCAGCCAACTGCCGCAGCCGCTGATAGATCTCGCCCTTGGCGCCGACATCGACGCCGCGCGTCGGCTCGTCGAGCAGCAAGAGCCGGGGATTGCCAAGTATCTCCTTGGCCAGCACCACCTTCTGCTGGTTGCCGCCGGACAGCGCGCCGACCGCGATGTCGGGATTCTTCGGCCGAATGTCGAACTGGCCGAACGATTGTTTCACCGCCTCGGCCTGGCGGCCCGGTGACATCAGTCCGCCCGGCGATATTCGCCGGATCACCGACATGACGAGGTTGAGGCCAACCGCCATCCTCAGCATTAGGCCACTGCCACGGCGGTCGTCGGTGACGAAGGCGATGCCGGCAAGGCGCGCGGCTCTGATCGAATCAAGCTTGATCGGACGGCCGGAAATGACCACGCCGCCCTCCCATTGGCCGGAAAGGCCGGTGCCGTAAAGCGCGCTCAGGAGCTCGGTGCGCCCTGCCCCCATGATGCCGGCCAGCCCGACGATCTCGCCTTCATGCACCTCGAGTGAAAGCCCTGTCGGGGCCTGCCAGCCGGCGCTTTCGCGCGCTAGCCGGAAGCTGGCATTGCGCAGGCTGAGCAGAGCCCGGCCGACGGCCGTCGTGCGCTGGGGATAGAGTTCGTCCAGTGGGCGCCCGACGAGCAGCCGCACCAGTTCGGCCTGCGGTGTGTGCGGATCGGTGATGCCAGCTACACGTCCGTCCCGCATCACCGTCACCCGGTCCGCGATCTGCGGCACTTCCTCCAGACGGTGGGAGATATAGACGATGCCGACGCCACTGGCGGCGAGCTTGCGCATGATGTCGAACAGCCTCTCGACCTCGCCCACCGTTAGGGCCGCCGTCGGCTCGTCCATGATCAGGACCCGCGTCGCATAGGACAACGCTTTGACGATCGCAACGACCTGGCGTTGCCCTATCGAGAGGTCGCCGACTAGCCCGGCGGGATCGATAGCCAGTTCGATAGCTTCCAGACGCTTGCGAGCTTCGCGGCGCATCCCCGCCACATCGAGCAGTCCGCCCGAGCGCATCAATTCGCGGCCAAGGAAGAGGTTTGACGCCACATCGAGCGTTGGAACGAGATCAAGCTCCTGAAAAATGGTCGCAATTCCGGCCGTCTGCGCCTCGCGCGGGTTGTTGAACCGCACCGGCTTGCCGTCAATCTGGATTGTACCTTCGTCGGGTGCGTAAACTCCCGACAGCAGATTCATCAATGTCGATTTGCCGGCGCCGTTCTCGCCCAGCAGGGCGTGGATCTCGCCTGGCTTGAGATCAAAATCGACACCGCGTAGTGCCTGAACGCCGCCGAAGCGTTTCACGGCCCCTGTCACCGATAGAAGCGGCGCGCTCATGCCGGCCTCCCGCAGGATTGACGGGCATGCAGCGTCGCCTGAAGCCGCACCGAGCGGGGCTCTGTATCCGTTGATGCAATTCGGGCGCTAAGCAGCGATGCGGCCTGCCGCCCGATTTCGGCGCAAGGCTGCGCAATAAGGGTCAGTTGCGGCTCAAAACAATCGGCCCATTCGAAGTCGTCAAAGCCGACAAGTGAAAGATCCCGAGGTATTTCGAGACCTTTTTCGCGAACCGCTCGGACCGCTCCGATCGTCGCCATATTGTTGCCGGTGACCAAGGCCGTAGGCGGCGAAGGCAACGACAACATCGCGCGGGTCGATGCCGTAGCGCTCGCCGTGTCGACGTTCCCTGGCTGCAGATATTCCGACACGTAGGCAAGTCCGTTAGCCATCAAAGCTGACTTGAACGCATCGATACGTTCGCGAGTCGTAGCAAGGCCCGGCTGCCCTGCAATGAACCCAATCCGCTGATGGCCGAAGGATGCGACGTGATCGATAAGAGCGCGCATCGCAGATTGGTTCTCAACGCCGATCTGGTCAAATCGTTCGTCGGCAAACCGGTCGATCAGAACGCAGGGAACCATTTTCTCGGCAAGGTAATTGGTGGCTCGCTCTGGGGCACCCGAGGGCGCCAAAATAACGCCGTCAACACGTCGTTGATGGAAGGCGCGAACGACCGCAAGCTCCCGATCAGGATCGTCCTGCGTGTCGGAAAGGAAAACCATGAGGCCAAGACGCGCGCATTCCGCTTCCACGGCACAGATGATGTCAGTGAAATACGGGTTCGAGATCGCCGAAATCGCCAAGCCGACGCTGTTGGTTGAAGCGACCTTGAGGGAACGCGCCAGCCCATTGGGCTGATATCCAAGCAAAGCAATCGCTTCGTTAATGGCTCTCGATTTCGCAGGCGAGACAAAGCGCGTGCGGTTGATCACATGTGACACCGTTGAGACCGACACCCCGGCACGACGGGCTACCTCAACCATCGTTGCCATTGCGGCTCAAACGGAGTGCTACTCGCAAGCGCTCCTCCCTGATGTTGCGCTTTAAACCCGCTCTGTCCTGGCGGATACAATAACCATAGTGCCATCGAAACGTTTGCGCAATCGATTCGATAGTCGTTTTGATCTGATTAGACTAATGTTGTCTGGAATGGAGCAAAGCAGACATACGACGTCCGCTCGCTTACCACCCGAACTTTGTGGGCACGTTTAGGAACGGTGCGCGAGCAGATACCAACCCGTCGGAAAGATCACGGTCCCGAGAGACGCTTCAATCTGGCGTCACGCGCCTTATCGGCTCGCTGGCGGCACTGGCGGGACATCGTCGGCTATCTCCTGCCTGAGCCTTGGTCCTTTGCTGAGCCGGCGACCGAGCGCATCGACGAAATTGTCGTAGCGCTGCAAGCCCTTGGCGCGCGCCTCCGCTTGCGCCGATTCCGGCAAGGCTGGAGTCGAGTTGAGCCAAAACCGGACGAACAATGCTAGCGTCTCAATAGCAATTCCGACGTCCCGCTCGACCCGCTGCACGCGTCGATCGATCTGGTCGAGGCGGCGAGTGATCGCCGCTTGCTTTCGTTCTTCGGCATCAGGCGACAGGAACGACGCGAGCGCAGCCTCGGCGACCAGTGACAGCGAGACCTCGCGCCGCCCAGCGTAATCCGCCAGTGCCCTCATTATGTCAGGGTCGAGATAGGCAGACAGACGTCTTTTCTTGGCGTTCTTCATGCGCTCAAAGCTCAATGCCATCATTGGGGTCAAGGGCGGCCTGACGAGCTGCGCGTCTCATGGCTTGATCGACACTGCGGCGACGAACGGCGTCATCATCGGGCTCGTCCCTGTCGAGGTCGAACTCATCGTCGCAGCGTGGCGTTCGTTCCGGCGCGATGTCTTCGTGTTCGGGAAGCTCGGGCTGGCGGCGAATGCCGCCATTGGCCGGATCCTCGTCCTGCTGATCCCTGGCAAGCCTCAGCTTGCGAGATTTGCCTTCCGGCCCAGCAAGAAGTGTCGTGTCGGTCCAGTCGTCAGGGCGAGCGTTCTGCGTTGTCCCTCCGGTCCTTGGTGGCGGCAAGACACGCTCGGCAAGACGCGGGTCGGCAAAGTAGCGTGCCTTCTTCGCACGGATTGGGAACTGGCCCGAGATCATAATGATCGCCTCGGTCGGCGGCAGTTGCATGATCTCGCCCGGCGTCATCAGTGCACGCGCCGTTTCCTGCCGCGACACCATCAGATGCCCGAGCCAGGGCGACAATCTGTGCCCCGCATAGTTCTTCATGGCGCGCAACTCGGTCGCGGTCCCCAGAGAGTCTGAGACGCGCTTGGCCGTCCTTTCGTCATTGGTGGCGAAGCTCACCCGCACATGACAATTGTCGAGGATGGAATTGTTCGGTCCGTAGGCCTTCTCGATCTGATTGAGCGATTGTGCAATCAGGAACGACTTGATGCCATACCCGGCCATGAAGGCCAGCGCGCTTTCGAAGAAATCGAGCCTGCCGAGCGCGGGAAACTCGTCCAGCAGCATCAAAAGACGCTGCCGGTGATCCTTCGCGTGAAGATCTTCGGCGAGCCTGCGGCCGATCTGGTTAAGCACGAGTCGCATCAGCGGCTTTGTGCGACTGATGTCCGATGGCGGTACGACCAGATAAAGCGTCGTCGGCCGTGCCTCCTCGACAAGGTCTGCGATCCGCCAGTCACAGCATGACGTCACCTTGGCCACAACTGGATCGCGGTAGAGGCCCAGAAAACTCATGGCTGTCGAGAGCACGCCGGAACGCTCGTTCTCGGACTTGTTAAGCAGTTCCCGAGCAGCCGACGCCACGACGGGATGCGGGCCTGCATCACCCAAATGCCGCGTCAGCATCATGGCGCGCAGCGTTGCCTCGATTGGCCGCTCTGGATCGGAAAGGAAGTTCGCCACGCCTGCGAGGGTCTTGTCTTTCTCCGCATAGAGCACGTGCAGTATTGCGCCGACCAGCAACGCATGGCTGGTCTTCTCCCAGTGGTTGCGGCGTTCCAATGTGCCTTCTGGGTCGACCAGGACATCCGCCACGTTCTGCACATCTCGAACTTCCCACTCGCCCCGTCGCACCTCCAGCAGAGGATTGTAGGCTGCTGATCCAGCATTGGTCGGGTCGAACAGAAGCACGTGGCCGAAACGGGCCCGCCATCCGGCCGTCAGTTCCCAGTTTTCGCCCTTGATGTCGTGGACGATTGCCGAACCCGGCCAGGTCAGTAGTGACGGCACGACCAGGCCGACGCCTTTGCCGCTTCGGGTCGGTGCGAAACATAGCACGTGTTCCGGACCGTCGTGGCGCAGATAGTGTCGGCCCAACATACCCAGGATCACCCCATCCTGACCGATCATCCCAGCGGCCTTGATTTCGTCTCGCGTCGCCCAGCGCGCCGAGCCGTAAGTCGTGGTGTCCTTTGCCTCGCGCCCCCGCCACAGCGACATCCCGATCGCTGCGACGATAGCCATGAGGCTTCCGCTCGCCGCAATCGCCGCGCCCTCCAGGAAGACCTTCGGCGCGTAGGCGTCGTAGAAAAACCACCACCAGAAAAAGGCTGGCGGCGGATAAACGGGCTGTCCAGCCAATTCGAACCACGGCGGACCGAGTTGGCTTTGAAAGCCGAGCCGCCCTGCCGTCCACTGTGTTGCTCCCCATGTCGTCGCGACGACGATCAGAAAGGCGGTGAGTATCTGGCCCCATAAAACCTTGCTTGCCGGCATCGATCGTTTCCCAAATGGATGATCGGAACAACCGAAAAGCTCGAATTCCTAAATCCGCAAGAAGAAAGGGGCGGTCGAAGCAGCATGGCGTACCCGGACGTGGAAAGACTTGCCCGATGCGGGCTCGAATGTTGAACGAGCATCGGGGGGCTGCTTTCTTCTGGAGCCGTTGAGCCGCTACTTTGCCCAATGATAATTAGTTGTCTCGGCTCAGATGGCATTTGACGAGATGGACGGGTTCTTGGAGAACCGCGGATTGCCCACGACCAAATGAACAAGAGCCCTCAGCGGCGCGCCGAGCCGGAGAACGCTCTAGTCCCGGCAAGTGGTGGTCAGCCGGAATTGCCGTTCTGCTGAGCTCGAATCTTACCGCCTCCCTGATCGGTAGCGCGATAGATCCAGAGCCGACTCGATGAGCAGACCCATCAAGTCTGTTCAATTTTGTTAATCAATTCAGTCACATAAACTATTGCCATGGACTTTCGTTGGAACTGTTGCGCGCGCCGGCCTCACGGGTCGCGGAATCTATTGGGCCGCACCAAAGTTCCAGATGTCCCGATGCAGGCGCCACGTCCCGTCGTCCCCTTTTTTCCAAACGACAATGTACTTGCCCGCAACGGTGGAAGGGGCACCGCCTTTGCTCGGCACACCGAGCGTAAATGCGCCAACTTCGTAGGCGAGATTCCCGCTCTCTTCCACTTCCAGCGCCTTCAGGGTGAGATTCTTCATCCCGGCCTTGATTGCGCCCTGCCAGAATTCTTCCACGCCCTTGCGGTCATCGACGCGTTTGCCGTCGGGTGGCAGCAGGGCGGCATCGTCGGTATACATTTGACCTACCGCTGCTGCGTTTCCGCTGTTGAAGGCGTCCATGAATTTTACCAACGCCGCTTCGATGTCCTCACGAGCCGAGTGGGCGGCCGCAGACAATGCAGACGAAAGAAGCAGCACAGCAGCAAATGCAAATGACTGAACCAGTCTCATTTCGTCCTCCCTTGCGTGCCCGACATGCCCACCCGATGAATAGCGCCGACCCAAGGGCGCCGCGGCGCGTTCGATGGCCAGGCGCGTATTTTATTAGACTTATCTGATATGACGGCGCAAGCGCAACTGCGACCCTCGGAATGACCAGCGTAGCAGCTGCCGGAGAACTTCAAAGCGGCGGCTACCGCCTCACTGCCCTCCTCGTCTCGACGAAAGAGTTCGTTCGAATGATGCTTTTCCGTGGCTTTGCTCGCAAGTTTTCGTCAGCCAGCACAGGGCCTCCTCTTACGGTCGCTGGTCGTCAAGGCCCAGCGGCCACTAGCTGACAGTCCCCCCCGTAGCCAAGCCGCTGGGCCCCTCGACGTGGGGAACGAGCATTGGAGACGATGTCGCGCTTTCCGTTACAGCCCGAAGGCGGGTGACAGATGACCGCGTCAGCCTCTCCACTCCGAGCTACGATTTCACGCATTCGATCAGGCACAGCTCTCTCGGGCACCAAGCATGAGTCAGCTCCCGAATGAGCAGGTGCCGCCCAGTTCAGCTTCGGCCCTTGCGCGCGCAAAGTATTGGGCGAGATCGATCGGCAGTCCGATCGGCAAATTGGGGCAGCGATGGCGAGAATGAATGCCAGGAACTTCCCTTCGGTGCCGCTTCGTCGATCTGTTTGCCGAGAAGACGCGCGCTGCGTGCCGCCCCCCATACCGCAGAGAACTCACTTCAGGTCACACACACACACGACGCCACCGAGATCCTGCATCACTTTTCTACTCCGACGCCGCCACGTCACCAAGATCAGTCGCGAGCGTGATCGCGGCTATCAAATCGGGATCGCGCACCGGAGCGCTCTATGAGTGAGCCCCGAACGGCGCGCTCGAGCAATCCGGCTCGACGTAAGGCGGGCCATCCGTGCCGGCCTCGTGACTAAGACGGGCGAATGGCGGTTCCTGGACTCACCTTTTTGGTCTGAAGTCGCTTCCTTGAGCCGGTGGCGGAGTTCTTGCTTGATCGACCTCAGCACTGTTTTAGAATCGGTTTTCGGAAAATTTGTCTTGTGGCATCATTTTTCATGGGATAGGATCATTTTTCATAGGTTTTGCCGACTAAACCAAAATTCAATGGAAGGATTCGCGTTTCATGCCTGCGGTGCAACAGCACCAATTTTCAGGTCCTGTTACCGTTTTTCAGGAAATCCGCCTTCCTGAAACGGCGACCCCGGCCGGGTACAGCGCCCTGATCGGAGCCTACAGGCTCGCCGCGCCCTTGCCCCGTAGGTTGTTCGCCACTGGCGAGCATCATCGCATTACCGAACGGGATGGCTGGCGGATCATGACCCCCCGCCATGCCCCAAATCCTACCCTCGAAGGCCACCTGACCTTTGCGCTCAAGTACGAGGGACTGGACCTTGCCGTCCTCAAGCGGCTGTTCCAAGTGACCGGTCCCGCGCCGATCGAGGCGCTGGTCCGTGAAAGCCCGACCGGCAGTTATGCCCGCCGCATCTGGTTTTTATATGAATGGCTGAGGGACGCGCGTATCGATCTGCCGGACGCGGAGGCCGGACGATACATTCCGGTTGTCGATCCCGAGCTGCAGTGGCCCGGACCCGACAAGACCGCTTCGCGCTATCGCGTAAGGGACAATCTCCCCGGCACGCGTGAGTTCTGCCCTCTGGTGTTCCGCACCAAGATTCTCGAAAAATTCATCGGCCTTGAACTACCGCGGCGCGCGGAGGCAATCGTAGCGGACGTGCCGCGCGACCTCCTTGCTCGGACCGCCGCCTTTCTTTTGCTCAAAGACTCGCGATCAAGCTACGCGATCGAGGGCGAGCACCCGCCGCAAGATCGCATCCAGCGCTGGGGCCGCGCCATCGGCGAAGCCGGCCGCTGGCCGATCGATCGCGATGAGCTGCTGCGTCTGCAAAGAATTGTACTTGGTGACGCTCGTTTCGTAAACCTTGGCTTCCGAAAAGAAGGAGGTTTCGTCGGTGAGCATGATCGAGACAACGGTACGCCCTTGCCCGATCACATCAGCGCTCGGCCCGAGGACCTGCCGCGGCTAATCGATGGAATGGCGGCGTTCGATCAGGGCCCCGCGCAAAAGCTTGATGCAGTCGTAGCCGCCGCAATCCTCGCCTTCGGCTTTGTCTATATTCACCCGTTCGAGGACGGAAACGGCCGCATTCACCGCTACCTAATCCACCACGTCCTTGCCATGCGCGGCTTCAATCCGCCGGGAGTGGTCTTTCCCGTCTCGGCCGCGATCCTGGACCAGATCAACGAGTACAGGGGCGTGCTCGAGAGCTATTCGCAGCGCCTTCTGCCGTTGGTGGAATGGGAACCGACGCCGCAATTCAACGTCCGGGTGCTGAATGACACCGGTGATTTCTACCGGTTCTTCGATGCAACCCCGCACGCCGAATTCCTCTATGCTTGCGTTCAGCGGACGATCGAACGGGACCTTCCCGAGGAAACCGCATTTCTGCAGCGCTACGATCAGTTCCGGCAGCAGGTGGACGCCTTTATCGACATGCCCGAGCGGTTGACCGATCTGCTCTTCCGTTTTCTTCACCAGAATGATGGCCATCTATCGAACCGCGCGCGCGAGAAGGAATTCGCCGCGCTGACCAGTGACGAGGCAGGAAGAATCGAGGCGATCTACGCGCAAACCTTTGGTGCCCATTGAAGGTGTGATCATCAGGATCGATTTTAGTCCGACGGTTTGCGATTCCCTTGTCCCTGCCTTCATCTCCGATGCTTGACTTGTCGCCGAGACATGCACGATTTTTTCCGCACGGTCTGACCGGCCGCCGATCAGCCGCGGCCAGAACGCGCTTGACAAACCGGAGCGGTCCCGTCCAACCTCACGCATTCACCAGGGGAGTCCCGGCAAGGGGCTGAGATACTGCTGGCTTTCGCGGCGCAGTGACCCGTTGAACCTGATCCAGTTCATACTGGCGTAGGGACGGTGCAAGCGCTTTGCGGGAGTTTACGCCCGAGGTCCTGTTTCGGCAGGTCGACAGAAGCGTCTTTTCATCCTTCCGGCACAGAACTGGGTCTCCAATGCAACGAGCAAAGGAGCCTCAAGATGAATGCCCTCACCCCCGCCGTCTCGACGGGACCGCTGCCTGCCTCACGCAAAATCCACAAATCCGGTACCATCCACCCGCAGCTCAGGGTGCCGATGCGCGAAATCTCCGTCCATCCGACGGCAGGCGAGCCGCCGGTGACCGCTTACGATCCGTCCGGCCCCTATACCGACCCGACTGTCGAAACCAGCATCGAAAACGGCCTTGCACGGCTTCGCCATGAATGGGTCACCGCGCGCGGCGATGTCGAAGCCTATGACGGCCGCCACGTCCGGCCAGAAGACAATGGGTTTGCGGCAGGCGAGCGCCTAACACCGGAATTTCCAGTCCGCAACCGGCCACTCCGGGCCCAGACCGGCAAGGCGGTGACACAGCTTGCCTATGCGCGCGCTGGCATCATCACGCCCGAAATGGAGTTCGTCGCCATCCGCGAGAACCTTGGTCGCGAGATCCTGCACGGCAAGCTTGAGCGCGACGGCGAGGCCTTCGGCGCGGCGATCCCCGACTTCGTCACGCCTGAATTCGTCCGCCACGAGGTGGCGCGCGGACGCGCGATCATTCCCGCCAACATCAATCATCCCGAGAGCGAACCGATGATCATCGGCCGCAATTTCCTGGTCAAGATCAACGCCAATATCGGTAACTCCGCCGTCACATCGTCGATGGCTGAAGAGGTCGAAAAGATGGTGTGGGCGATCCGCTGGGGCGCCGACACGGTGATGGATCTGTCGACCGGCCGCAACATCCACAACATCCGCGAATGGATCGTGCGCAACTCGCCGGTGCCGATCGGCACGGTGCCGCTCTACCAGGCGCTCGAAAAGGTTGGTGGCATCGCCGAGGACCTGACCTGGGAGGTCTACCGCGACACGTTGATCGAGCAGGCCGAGCAAGGCGTTGACTATTTCACCATCCACGCCGGCGTGCGGCTGCATTACATCCCGCTGACCGTTGACCGGGTCACGGGTATCGTCTCGCGCGGTGGCTCGATCATGGCAAAATGGTGCCTGCACCATCACCGGGAAAGCTTCCTCTACGAGCACTTTGCGGAGATCTGCGACATCTGCCGCGCTTATGACGTCTCCTTCTCGCTCGGCGACGGCCTTCGTCCCGGCTCGATCGCCGATGCCAACGACGCGGCGCAATTCGCCGAGCTGGAAACGCTCGGCGAGCTGACGCAGATCGCCTGGGCGAAAGATTGCCAGGTGATGATCGAGGGGCCCGGCCACGTGCCGATGCACAAGATCAAGGCGAACATGGACAAGCAGCTCGCCGTCTGTGGCGAGGCGCCGTTCTATACGCTTGGACCGCTGACGACCGACATCGCGCCGGGCTACGACCACATCACTTCCGGCATCGGCGCGGCGATGATCGGCTGGTTCGGAACGGCCATGCTCTGCTACGTCACGCCCAAGGAGCATCTCGGCCTTCCCGACCGCGATGACGTCAAGACCGGCGTGATCACCTACAAGATCGCAGCGCACGCGGCCGACCTGGCGAAGGGCCACCCGGCGGCGAAAGTCAGGGATGACGCCCTTTCCCGCGCGCGCTTCGAGTTCCGCTGGGAGGACCAGTTCAACCTGTCGCTCGACCCCGAAACCGCACGGTCCTTCCACGACCAGACCTTGCCCAAGGAGGCGCACAAGCTGGCGCATTTCTGCTCGATGTGCGGACCGAAATTCTGCTCGATGCGTATCTCTCACGACATCCGCGCCGAGGCACAGAAAGAGGGCATGGCGGCGATGGCGGCGAAATACCGCGAGGGCGGCGATCTCTACGTGCCAGCGGACGAGACCGTCGCACCGCTCACGCCTCAGCCAGGTAAGCCGTCATGAAGGTGCTGATAAAGGGGGCCGGCGTCGCCGGCCTCACCGCCGCCTTCGAACTCGCCGCCCGCGGCGCGACGGTCACGGTCGCCGAGATCCGGCATGGCCTTGGAGGCAATGCGTCGTGGTTCGCCGGCGGCATGCTGGCGCCATGGTGCGAGCGTGAAAGCGCCGAGCAGCCGGTGCTGGACCTTGGACGTGACGCTGCCGACTGGTGGGATGCGGTGCTGCCGGGTCAGGTGACACGGGGCGGAACACTTGTCGTGGCCGCCCCGCGTGATGCCGGCGAGCTCGACCGCCTCGCCAGCCGCACGTCGGGCCATCGGCGTGTCGACGAAGACGAAATTGCGCTCCTGGAGCCCGACTTAGCCGGCCGCTTTCGCCGCGGATTGCTCTTTCCCGATGAGGGCCATCTCGATCCGCGCCAGGCGATGGCAGCACTTCATGACAAGCTCGCAGCCATGGGTGTCAAATTCCACTTCGGCACCGACGCCCGGCATGTTTCCGGTTTCGATCGTCAGATCGATTGCACGGGAATGGCAGCCGCCGATGACAGGCTTCGCGGCGTTCGCGGCGAAATGCTGATCCTAAACACGCCAGACTTCTCGCTGTCGCGCCCGGTCCGGTTGCTGCATCCGCGCTTTCCGCTCTATGCGGTACCGCGTGCCGACGCCCAGTTCATGATCGGTGCGACGATGATTGAAAGCCGGTCCGCCAGACCGGTCACGGCGCGCTCCATGATGGAGCTTCTGGGTACCGCCTATGCCCTCCATCCGGCCTTTGGCGAGGCCGAGATCGTTGAAACCGGTGTCGGCGTCCGTCCAGCCTTTCCCGACAATCTGCCGCGCGTCGAAATGAGCGGAGACACCGTCGCGATCAACGGGCTCTATCGCCATGGCTTTCTTCTCGCCCCCGCCATGGCGCGCCTGGCGGGCGAAATTGTCTTCAATCACGACAAACCCGTGGAGCTTGCTCATGAAACTGATGGTCAACGGCAAAGTGCATGAGGTTGCCGCCACCACGCTGGCCGAGCTGCTTGCCGCGCTTGACTATGAGGGCGATTGGCTCGCGACCGCGGTCAACAACGACCTCGTGCACAAAGCCAGCCGGGCGGAATTCCAATTGAACGACGGCGACCGGATCGAAATCCTCTCGCCCATGCAGGGAGGCTAGCATGTTCGATCTTCTCGGGACGACGCTTCCCTCCCGCCTGCTTCTCGGCACCGCTCAATATCCTTCGCCGGCCATCCTTGCCGATGCAGTCAGGGCATCGGGCACCTCGGTGGTGACCGTCTCGTTGCGCCGTGAAATGGCAGGCGGCAGGGCTGGCGAAAAATTCTGGTCGTTGATCCGGTCGCTTGGTGTCAGAATCCTGCCCAACACTGCTGGCTGCCACTCCGTCAAGGAAGCGGTCACGACCGCACAAATGGCGCGCGAAGTCTTCGGCACGCCCTGGATCAAGCTCGAAGTGATCGGCAATCACGACACGCTGCAGCCGGACGTGTTCGGTCTGCTCGAAGCCGCCCGCATCCTGTGCGAGGACGGTTTTGCGGTGTTCCCGTATACTACCGACGACCTTGTCGTCGCCGAGCGGCTGCTTGCGGCGGGCTGCAAGGTCTTGATGCCCTGGTGCGCACCGATCGGTTCCGCCCTCGGGCCGGTCAACATCATGGCGCTGCGCTCGATGCGCGGACATTTCCCTGATGTCCCGCTGATCGTGGATGCTGGTCTCGGACGGCCATCGCACGCGGCAACAGTCATGGAGTTCGGCTTTGATGCCGTGCTCCTGAACACAGCGGTCGCCAAGGCGGCCGATCCGGTCGGCATGGCGCGTGCGTTCGGCAAGGCGGTCGACGCCGGTCGAGAAGCTTTCAGCTCGGGGATGCTCGAACCCCGCGACGTCGCGGTGCCATCGACACCAACATTCGGCAGGGCGGTTTTCTCATGAAGCTCGATCCCTTCTACCTGATCGTCGACAGCGCCGCCTGGATCGAACGGCTGGTGCCACTTGGCGTCAAGCTGGTTCAGTTGCGCATCAAGGATAGGGACGAGGCCACGCTGCGGACGGAAATCCGCCGCGCGAACGGCGTCTGCGCGGTCCATGGTTGCCAACTGATCGTCAACGATTATTGGCGGCTCGCCATTGAGGAAGGCTGCGACTTCGTCCATCTCGGCCAAGAGGATTTGGCTGCGGCCGACCTGCTGGCGATTAAGTACGCCGGATTGAAGCTCGGGCTCAGCACGCACGATCATCTCGAACTGGAAACGGCCATCGCTGCCGAGCCCGACTATATCGCGCTCGGCCCCATCTATCCCACCATCCTGAAGCAGATGAAATGGGCGCCGCAAGGGCTCGAGCGGATCAGCGAGTGGAAGCATCGAGTGGCGCCGATCCCATTGGTCTCCATCGGCGGCCTCAACCCCGACCGGCTCGACGGTGTCTTCGAGGCTGGTGCGGACAGCGCGGCGGTGGTCACCGACATCACGTTGAATGCCGATCCCGAAGCGCGCACGCGAGAATGGATCGAAAAGACAAAGCCATGGCGCTGAGGCGAGAACCGCATGTGCTCGTGGTCGGCGGATCAGACCCCAGCGGTGGGGCTGGAATTGCACGTGATATCGAGACGATCTCTTCCATTGGCGTGCGCACCTGCCTGGCTGTCACAGCGCTGACGGTGCAGACGCACGAAGCCGTAATGGAAATCCATCCTTCGCAGCCCGATCTTGTGGCCGATCAGATGTGCGCCGCGCTACAGGCCAACAAGGTGGCGGCAATTAAGATCGGCATGCTCGCAACGGCTGAGATCGTCGTTGCCATTGCCGGCGTGCTGCGCGAAAATCCGCAGGTGCCGGCAGTGCTCGATCCGGTGCTGGCCTCGAGCTCCGGCCGGGCGCTTCTGGAAGCAGGTGCCATCGCTGCCATGAGGCGCGACCTGATGCCGCTTTGCTGCCTTGTGACCCCCAATCTCCTGGAGCTGGCGCTCCTTGTTGGTGCGGAACCGCCAGCCGACGAGAGCGACGCGGTGAGACTGGGACGGAAATTGCTGGCAGCCGGCGTGCCGGGCCTGCTGATCAAAGGGGGCCACGCATCAGGACCTCGATCAACCGATATTCTGTTGCGTTCCGATCAAGAACCAATCCGCTTCGACGCACCTCGTCTTGTCGCATCAATGCGCGGGACGGGTTGCATGCTGGCTAGCGCGATTGCGGCGCATCTGGCGAAGGCGAAGCCGCTCGAAGACAGTGTGCGCGAAGGCAAGCGGCTTGTCTTGGCCATGTTTAAGAAGAATGCAGCAGACCGACGAAATTTGTAAGATTTTCCAACTCTCGAAAGACACGCCTGCCTCTCGCGGGTCCGGGCTGGTAATTTACCCTCGTAATTCACCTCACTCGACAGGAGTAGTTTGACGGCCTCGCCAGGCGGCGACCGCGAGATCAACGATGGCGAGGCGGCCGTCGTGCGCCGTATCTAGTGCGTTGTGTGGCATCCTTTCCTCCCATCCGACTGCGATCCTGGAATTCACCTTGGTCGTGAGCTCCTGCTAAACGATGCCCCTCGACGGGAGCGGTCGATCCCGCGTCTCGGCTGCGGCGGCGCTAGGCTGACGCTCCTTATGCCGTCCTGTTGAACCGGACTCGGGATCACGAACTGCTCCATGCGGCACTCGTTGACAAGCCTGCCGTGATATGAACAGGATTATACAGGATCACTGAACAGGTACCCATATGAAGCGGCGCTCGGTTCAACTGTCTCCCGGCACGGGCAAGCCCGAACAGATCGCCACCGTTCTCGAACATGAAATCCGCTCCGGTGTTCTCGGCTTCGGCGACCGGCTGCAAAGCGAGAACAAGCTCGTCCAGCGTTTCTCCGTCAGCCGCAACACCGTCCGCAAAGGCCTCGAGGAACTGTCCAACCGCGGGCTGATCACGACCAAAGTCGGCATCGGCTCTTTCGTCACCTTCGATGGCAAGCCCGTTGATGACTCCATCGGTTGGTCGCGGGCGCTCGCCAACGCCGGCGCCAACGCCGAGACGCGGACGCTGCGGCTCGAGGTGATCGAGGACCCCCGTCTTGCCGCACTGCTTGGTATAGAAAACCCGTTTTTCATCGCTGTCGACCGGGTGCGCACCAATGCCAGCGACGGCCACGCCATCTCCATCGAGCGCAGCCGCCTGCCATTGTCGCCGGAACTGGAGGACGTGCCGTTGCGCGGCCTGCGCGAAGGCTCGCTGCACCAGACGCTGCGCGGCGCGGGCCTCGTTCCCGACCATGGCGAGGAATGGGTCGGCATCGAAATGCTCAACGCCGAGGACTCTGCAATCCTCGGTTGCCCGCAAGGCACGCCGTTCCTTCGCGGTCGCCGGTTGACCCGCGCCGCCGATGACCGGCCGATCGAATATGTGACCAGCCTGCTCAACCCGGCGCATTTTGCGCTGCATATGAGGTTCTGAGAGATGCCGGACGACACCGGGAGCATAACCGATCGGGCCATGGGAGCGCTTGTGGGCGGGGCACTGGGAGATGCGCTGGGAATGCCGACGCAGCTTTTGTCGCCGGCGCGGATTGCCGAACTCTACGGTCATGTCGAGGACTTCATTGCTCCTTTCCCCGACCATCCGGTGTCGAAGGGACTCCCGGCCGGGACGATCACCGACGACACAGAACAGGCGCTTCTGCTTGGCCGTATCCTGGTCGAATCCGGTAACCGGTTCGACCATGCGAGGTGGGTCAGCGCGCTGCTCGACTGGGAACGCGATGTCAAGGCGCGCGGCAGCTACGATCTGCTGGGACCATCAACCAAACGCGCCATCGACGCGATCAATAACGGTATGCCAGCCGAGGAAGCGGGACGCAGCGGCGACACAAATGGTGCAGCCATGCGCATCGCGCCGGTCGGCATCATGATGCCGCCAGAGCCGCTTGACGCATTGGTCGGCAAAGTGGCCGAAACTTGCAGGGCGACGCACAACACGTCAATCGCAATCGCTTCGGCCGCAGCGGTCGCTGCCGCCATCAGTCGCGGCATCGCTGGCGGTGACTGGCGCGCCGCTTCCGACAGCGCCATCGCCGGGGCGAGGCACGGAGCAACGCTCGGCTATTGGGTGACCGGCGGTGACATCGCCGCGCGCATTGGGTGGGCGCAGAAGCTCGTACGCGGCAAGGAGACGAGTGACGCGATCCGGCTGATCACCGATCTGGTCGGCACCGGCGTCGCCAGTCAGGAGTCCGTTCCGGCTGCATTCGCGGTGCTGGAAGTCGCCGGCGGCGATCCCTGGCAAGCGGCAGTCATCAGCGCCAATCTCGGTGGCGACACCGACACGATCGGCGCCATCGCGGCCGGCATGGCCGGTGCCTGCACTGGCTTTTCCCGATTGCCACAGAAACACATCGCCCGGATCAAAGGCCTAGACATTGGGCGGGTGCGCGCGCTCGCCGCCGACTTGGTCGCCCTGCGGGCGGCGAAGAGCAGGTCCGGCAAGGAGGCGGCAGCATGAGCGGGCGTCTCGTCCATATCGGCAGCGCGGTGGTCGACTATGTCTACCGCATCGATGCCTTGCCGGCACCGGGCACGGAGAAGACCGCGTCAAGCTATGCACAAGTCGCCGGCGGCGGCTTCAACATGATGGTCGCGGCCAGCCGCACCGGCATGAAGGTGGTGTTCGGCGGCCAGCTCGGCAGCGGACCCAATGGCGACTTCCTGCGCGCGGCCTTAGCCAGTGAGGGGATCGAGACACTGACGACGCCATCGGCGGTTATGGACAGTGGCAATTGCGTCGCCATGATCTCGAGCGATGCCGAGCGCACCTTCGTCTCATGGCCTGGTGCGGAGAGTGTGCTCAGCCTTGACATGATGGCGCTCATCTCGGTCGCACCGGGCGACTGGGTGTTCACCTCCGGCTATACGCTTAGCTATCCGGGAAGCCGAGAGGCGCTTGTCGACTGGATCGAGGTGCTGCCGGCGGAAATTCCTTTAGTCTTCGATCCGACGCCGATCATCTCAGACATTCCGCGCACCATTCTCGACCGGGTGCTGGCGCGCACAAGCTGGCTGAGCTGCAACGCCGCCGAAGCGGCTGAGATCGCCGGCACCGGCGATGTAAAGGCTATTGCTGCCCGGCTGCTGGCCAGCCACTGCCCCAACGCGGCAGGCGTTGTCGTCCGCGCTGGCGCAAAAGGCTGCTTCGTGCGGCTGGCCGACGGCACCGCCCAAGATGTGCCCGGGTTCAAGGTCGCGGCGGTAGACACTAACGGCGCCGGCGACACTCATATCGGCGCCTTAGTCAGCGCGCTGTCGCACGGCGTGTCGCCGTTCGAAGCGGCGCGTTACGCCAATGCGGCGGCGGCGCTCTCGGTCACCCGCCATGGCGGGTCGTCGGCGCCGAACGACCAGGAGATCCAGCGATTCCTCAGCCATGACGATCGACCGACGACCGTGCATGGCCGGAAGCAAGAGGCCCATTTGTGACAGCCTAATGGGATAACAAGCCCGCCAACCGGGCAATAATGAGAGGAACGAACATGCGCATGCCCAAACTGACTGCTTTTCTGACGGCAACCGCTGTCTTCGCTTCGGCGCTTACGCTGGCCGCCAGGGCCGACGAGGTGCACGTACTCAACTGGAAGGGCTATGGCGCCGACGAGCCGTGGGCCATAGCCGCCTTCGAAAAGGCAACCGGCAACAAGGTCGTCAACGACTTCTTCAATTCCGAACAGGAGATGCTGACCAAGCTCAGGACCAATCCCGGCCTTTACGATGTCGTCATGATCAACGCCGCCTTCAACGATCAGGCGATGGCGGAAAAGCTCATTCAGCCGATCGACACGTCCAAGCTGCCGAACTATGCCGACATCAGCAAGGACAAGGCCGGATCATCGATGCTTGTCCATGACGGCAAGGTCTATGGGGTGCCGTGGGTTTGGGGGCTGACGGCGCTCGCCATCAACGACAAGTCATTCGACAAGCCGCCGACGAGCATCGCCGAAATGTGGGATCCCGCTCACAAGGGCCGCGTCACCATCCGTGATGATGCCGTCGAGGCGGTTCAGTTCGGCGCCATTGCCACCGGCCAGAACATCAACGACATCAAGGATATCGAGGCGGTCAAGGCGAAGCTCACCTCGCTGATGCCGCAGATCAAGACGTTCTGGAGCTCGGAGAACGACTGGAACCAGATGGCTGCCTCTAACCAGATCGACATCGGCACCTATTGGAGCGGCTCGGCCGATCGCGCCAAGACCCATTTCAAGCTGCCGGTCTCGCTCGTGATCCCGCAGGAGGGCGCTGTCGCCTGGCTCGACGCCTTCTCCATTCCGGTCGGTTCCAAGAATGTCGCCGGCGCCGAGGCCTTCATCAACTACATGATCGACCCGAAGTTCTATGTCGAATGGGTCACCAAGGTCGGAGCCCCGGTATCCGCCAACACCAAGGCTGTAGAAGCACTTCCCGGGGATGCGTTCAACCGCAAGGTGATGGGTGACCCGGCAGTCGCCAAGCGCATTCAGTTCCAGGCGCCGATCACAGACGCCCAGCGCGAAACCTATCTGTCGCTCTGGCAGCAGCTCAAGGTCGACGTGAAGTAACAGCAGAAGCCGGGATCAGCCGACCATCCATGTCGGCTGATGCTTCCCCATCCTGGGAGGAGGATGTCATGGCAGCACAGGTTGCGGCCGCGTCGCGCAGCGGATTGAGATCGGCCTTGCCACTGCTGGCGCCTGCCTATCTCTGGCTGACGGTTGCGATCTTCCTGCCGCTCTCAGCCATGGTCTTCTTCTCCTTCATGACCGACCTGCCGCTGTCGGGAAAGCCGTGGGCGTTCACGCTCGAAAACTATGCCGCCTTCTTTTCACAAAGCCTTTATCTGACATTGCTTTTGGCCTCGCTGCGCCTCGGCCTCGAGGTGACGCTGTGGTGCATCGTCATCGGTTATCCCGCCGCTTATGTGCTGGCCAAGGTGCTGAAAGGCCGCAGCCGAGAGGCGATTTTCCTGCTCGTCATCCTGCCGTTCTGGTCGAACGGGCTGGTGCGCATCTTCTCCTGGGCGATGGTGCTGCGTGAAGGAGGCATGCTCGACACCGCGCTGAACGCAGTGCTGCCGTTCAAGATCAACATCGACCTAATGTATTCCTATCCGGCCGTCATCATCGGGCTGGTGCACTCCTACGTGCCTTACATGGTGCTGACGTGCTACTTGACCCTGCAGGCCATCGATGACTCGCTGATCGAGGCCGGGCGCTCGCTCGGCGCCTCGCGGCTGCAGGTGCTGAATCGAGTCATCATTCCGCTGTCGATGCCGGGGCTGGTGGCGGGCGCAGCGCTCGTCTTCGTCCCGGTTGTTGGTTCGTTCATGGAACCGCGCATTCTCGGGGGCCGTACCGGCACCTTTTACGGCACTGTCATCGAGGACCAGTTCGTCGCCGTGTTCAACTGGCCGCTGGGTGCTGCGCTCTCCTTTATCCTGTTGGCCGTCGTGCTGGTCATCCTGGCGGTTGCCTCGCCGGTGCTGCGGAGGGCTACGTGATGGCGACGACACGAGTTCTCGAATGGCTCGGCCGCCTTTACATCTGGCTATTGCTCGCCTTCCTCTATGTGCCCATCATCATCATGGCGCTAATGTCTTTCAACGTTTCGCCCTTCTACCAGCTGCCGTTCGAATGGACGGCGGAATGGTATGTCTCGCTGTGGCAGAACGACCAGCTTATCTCAGCCACCTGGAACAGTGTCGAAATCGCAGTCATCACTACCATCATCTGCGTCGTGCTTGGCTCGGCGGCGTCACTTGCGCTCTACCGCTATGAGTTTCGCGGCAAGAAATTCCTGCAGGCGCTGCTGTTTCCGCCAATCGCCATTCCGTGGCTGATAACCGGCACGGCGATGTTGATCTTCTTCTTCGGCGTCGGCATTGGGCGCGGCCTGTTCGCCATCCTGCTTGGCCATGTCGCGCTTGCGCTTCCCTACGTCATTGTCGTCGTGTCGGCCCGACTGCAGACCTTCGCGCACGAGCTGGAAGAGGCGGCGCGCTCGCTCGGCGCCAATCAATGGCAGTTGACGAACCGCGTCACGCTGCCCTGGATCATGCCGGGCGTCATTGCCGGTGGGCTGTTCGCCTTCGCCGTGTCCTTCGACCAGTTCGTCGTATCCTACTTCTTGTCGACGCCGGGCCAGACGACGCTGCCGGTCGAAATCTACGCCGCGATCCGCAAGGGTTTCACGCCCGAGATCAATGCGGTCTCGACGGTCATCATTGTCGTGTCGATGGCGCTGATGCTGCTGACAGCGCGCTTCTTCAAATTCGGCGGAGAGAAATAATGGCTGGCGTCCAAGTAGCGAACGTGTCGCGCGCTTTCGGTGCCCACAAGGCGCTGGACGATGTGTCTATCGATTTCGCCGACGGCGGCTTCTACGCCCTGCTCGGTCCCTCCGGCAGCGGCAAGACCACGCTGCTGCGCCAGATCGCCGGCTTCGACTTTCCCGACTCTGGCCGCATCTCCATAGGCGGCGAAAGTGTCGAGCGGGTGCCGGTGGAGAAGCGGCGCATCGGCATGGTGTTCCAGAACTACGCCCTGTTTCCCAATATGAGCGTTGCTGGCAATGTCGCCTTTGGCCTGTCGGTGCGCGGCGAGCCCAAGGCGGTGATTGCCAGCGAGGTACAGCGCGCACTCGACCTCGTGCAACTCGGCAGGCTCGGCGGCCGCCGGCCGCATCAGCTGTCCGGCGGCCAGCGCCAACGGGTTGCGCTCGCTCGCGCGATCGTCATCCGGCCGCGCGTGTTGTTGCTCGACGAGCCGCTCGGAGCGTTGGACAAGGCGCTGCGGGTCGACATGCAGATCGAGCTCAAGCGCATCCAGCGCGAGATCGGCATCACCACCATCTTCGTCACCCACGACCAGGAAGAAGCGCTGACGATGAGCGACCGCATCGGCATTCTGCGCGATGGCAAGCTGGTGCAGGAAGGCTCGCCCGAGGAGATCTACGATCGGCCGAAGAGCGAGTTTGCCGCCACTTTCCTGGGCGACGCCAACATCCTTCGCGGCGACAGCACCGGCAACGGCATCCGACTGCCGGACGGCACAGCGATTGCCTCCGGCGCGGGTGCCAAGCTTGCCGCTGGGGCCAAGGCAAGCTGCGCCGTGCGGCCCGAACGCATCCGCATCTTCACCGATGCCGAGGCTCCGGATGCGGCCAACGCGAATCTGCTGCGAGGCCAGGTATCGAAGCGCATCTTCGCCGGAAATAGCAGCACCTACTTTGTCGAGCGTGCTGGCCAGACGCTCAAGGTGATTGTGCAGAACACCGGCGCTGGCAGGCTGGCGGAAGGTCAGGATGTCGTGCTGCATTGGTCGCCGGAAAGCACAGTCTTGATCGTCGCGGGGTAGCAGCCAGAGATAGACCACTGACCGACTCAGATGGGGCTTTTGTGATGGTAAAAGATTGCGACCTCCTGGTTGAGGTCCGCGCCAGAAACGCCGATACGTCCCGCCTACGAGACCATGCCATTTTTTGGTGGTCTTGCGGCCCGGAGCAACCGATCCCGGCAATGATGATGGACAACGACATGGTTGGCATCGCCAAGGTCTTGCCGATTGACAGTTTCACTCAGAAGCGGTGCGCCGGGCTTGCGGCTAGTGCGCCGTTTGCTGCTGTTTTGAGATTTGGCCAGGCGCGTATTCATTGGCCTCGAAGACAAGCCTCCGTCAAGCCAGGCATCACGATCTTTGCCTCTAATCCTCCCAGATTCAATGTCGCTTTCGGGACCCGGCAAACCGATCCAAGGCACGGCTGCGAGCACGCGCCCTGGGGAGCCGGAGTAGACCTTTGAGCGGGGTGCGGATGGCAGTTTTGAACGTGCGATCCCATCGTCCCGAACGATGTGGATTTACCAGCAAGTCGTTATTGTTCCTGGGCTCCTTCGCCACGTTCGCTCACGACTGGTCGCGTTTCCTTTCGCCGTTTCTGTGGGAAACCTGTGGGATGAGCACACCGCGTTCGTGTCTTGTGATTTGAGCTATACTCGGAACGGTTTGCGGCGACTTGGAGAAAACCGGCTTCTTCGTGATCTTCTCGGCGGCGTCTGCCAAGAAATTAGGATGATGATGGCCGTAAGTTTCGATCAGGACATCCACTGTAATGCCAAGAAAGCCCGCAGCCTGCCACAGATCGGTGCCGGCCTGCATCATCCAAGTCGCCGCGGTGTGGCGGAACACGTGCGGAGTAACGTCGGGCCCTAGGCCGGCGATTTCGCGCGCCGTCTTAAAGCTCTTGTCTATCGACTGCACCGGCTTTCCATTCCATTCCACGACAAAATCCTGCGATATCTTGCGACCGATGTTCGCACTTTTGCCGCGCGATTTGGTCTCGATGTGAAGATCAGTGCGCGCCCAGCGCCGGAGGTGCGCCAGCAGCCGCTCGGGCAACGGTACAGGGGGTTGGCGCTTCTTGGTCTTCCTTGCGCCGGTGGCACCGCGATAGAAGATACCGCGGTCTAGGTCCACATGACCGCGCCCTTTCGTTGGGCGCATGGCGGCACCGCAGATTGCGGCCGAGCGCGTTCCTGTATAAAGTGCGACGAGGATGAAGCGCGCGAGATGTCGCCCAGTGCGCCGGCCACTCTCTTGGCCCTTCCATGTCTGCTTCATTCGCCAAGCTGCCCAGATCAGTGCGGCCGCCTCACTGCGGGTCAACCAGCGTTCGCGGGCGGCGGCCTTGTCTGGCAGGGTGATGACCGGTGCGGCGGTTGTATAACCCTCCTTGCGGTAGTAGTTGATGGCGGCACGAAGATCCTCGAGTTGGCGGCGCGCCGCGGCTTCGGTGGGGCGCGACGCAATGTACTCGCGGCAGAGTTTGCCATTGATGGCGGCGAGAGTTTTTTCCCCGAAGTAATCAAGGACCTTATCCAGCCGAGCCGCCGTCTCTTCTGGTGTCGCGTGCTTCGGTGCAACCTCTTTAAGGTAGAGGTTGACCACATCGGCAATTAAGACGTCCTCGGCTCCCCGCGCTCGGTGGTATTTGCTTCCAATGTAGGCGGCGAGCGCCTTTTCAGCTTCAGTTCCTGGACGGCCTTTTTCGCCGCCGCCAGCGCTGATGAAGCTGGTTCCATCGCGGATAAACCATCCAGCTTTGTTTCGGCGCGTTCCATCTTTTTTCCAGCTTTCGTCACGCCATACCAGGCGTGGCCCTTTCGAAGTCCGCGGCATAGTTCCCTCATCCTCGCGATTGCCATCAAGCTGACGTATTCCTTTCCGGCGATTAGCTCCGTTTCAAGTCGACCGGCGTCACGTTCCTTGCGTAGGCCTGCTGCGCTCATCGAGCCGTCGGGAAAGGCAATTCGCGCAGCGATTTCGACGCGCAGTGGTGTGGTCTCGTCGAATTGGTCGGGGATTTTCATAAGAAGTCCTCAGCAGTTCTTAGGTCTGAGCTGTTCGCCGACCTCGTTGAGCACTCCGTCCTGTCTCGCCGTTCTGGACACGGTCCTGCCGGAGAACTCTTCTCCAAAAAACCGGCTGCGAAAACCGCCCGCCGGAGGTGCTGCGGCGAAGAGGCGCCTTCGACCTGTCAATCGGAGTGGTTGCGCAACAAGTCTATGGCTGGCCTCTGCTTCCAGTCCGGCCAGACACACTCCTAAAGGGATCCGACCATCGTTTCAGTATCGATACGGCCGGCAGGGCCTATTGCGTCGCAACGCCCGCGCGCGCCGCGCCGCGTTCAGGCGAGCAGGGCAGCGGAGTACCTCCTTCGCTTCTTGGCTGGCAGCGTCATTGCAGGCGACGATTAGCGGCAAGCCGCCCGTGATGACCAACCACGTCCAAATCGATTTCCCGTCGCAAAAAGCGCTCTGTTCGCTCTCGAACTCAGCCGCATGCCCTCGGTGTCGCACGCCACAGCGCCGAAGGCGTGATGAAGAACGCAGATACTTCCAATGGGGCGACCGGCCCGCTCGTCGTTCATCGCCGCGCTGTGGTCCTTAATCGCTACTGCTGCACGTTTGTATGTTGCAGCCGCGTTTGTAAACAGGAACGCCGTCACTGAGTTGCTACCCCGCAACAACCTCGGTTGGCTGCCAAGCACAAGAGGACGAGGAGTGCCGGGATCTCCATGACGAGTTTGAAGGTCGAGAGAGAGGCTCTCGACTGCCCGTCTCGGAGTACATCCCGATGGCGACTACCCCTCAGAAAATTACCCTTCTGTCCTCGCGAGACATTGCCTTCAAGAACGTGGAGTTCTCCATGTCCCAGGTCCGCGTCAAGGCTGACATCTGGATCGAGGACCTACCTGACCTCGTAGCCGAAGTGACGACCCACTCGCACCTCCTCGTGCGCAAGACGACCAGTGGTTGCATCGAGCGCCTTGCCGTCGAGATTCGCGCAGGGTCGGCCAGTCCCACTGAGCCACAGGCGCCCGAACCCGCAATTCTGGGCAAGGTGCTGGAGCGCTATCAGCGCATCGACTCGCGGGAGGATGCATGATGCCCCGACGCGACGCGTCCGAACTGGCCCACCGCCTGGGCCGACAGGCCGAAGCGGTTTGTCGCCACTATCTTTCGAACGGACATCGCGAGGGACGCTACTGGCTTGTTGGCGATGTCCGAAACACGCCGGGTCGCTCTATGTTCGTGCGGCTCGTCGGCTCGCAGAGCGGAAAGGGCGCAGCCGGCAAATGGACTGACGCGGCGACCGGGGAGCATGGCGATCTTCTCGATATCATCCGCGAAAGCCGCGGTTTGAGCGACTTCAGGGACGTTGCCCATGAGGCAATAACGTTTCTCGGCCTACCGCATCCCGGACCAGAGCAGACATCAATGCGGTCGAAGTTGCTGGCCGCGCCGTCGGAAATGTCGGAGAAAGCGCGTCGGCTGTTTGCGATGTCGCAGCCGATTGCGGGTACGGTCGTAGAGGCGTATCTGCACAACCGCAGTATTGCCGCTTTGCACGGGACCGGAAGCCTGCGTTTTCACCCGCGCTGCTACTACCGGCCCGACGAACAAGCGCCGACTGAGACCTGGCCGGCGATGATCGCTTCCGTTACCGATCTCGACGGCCATTTGACTGGCGTACATCGCACATGGCTTGATCCTTCCGGCAGGGGCAAGGCACCGGTCAGTACGCCGAGGCGCGCGATGGGCGATCTTCTCGGTCACGCGGTTCGCTTTGGCCTACCGGGCGACGTCATGGCGGGCGGCGAAGGCATCGAGACCGTCTTGTCGCTTCGGTGCATCCTGCCCGATATGGCCATGGCAGCGGCACTCTCGGCCGCCCATCTTGCTGCCATGCTGTTCCCCCTCACACTGAGACGGCTCTACATCGTGCGCGACGCCGATCCAGCCGGTAACGGCGCGCGTGACACCTTGATCGAAAGAGCGAATGCTGCCGGGATCGAGCCGGTCGTGCTCTCGCCGGCACTTGGGGACCTCAACGAAGATCTCTGTACGCTAGGCGTGGATGCCGTTCGAGCAGCAGTCCGTGTTCAGCTCGCCCCGCAGGACATCGCCCGTTTCATGGCAGTGGCGGGATAACTCGGAACGAACAGCCTGTCCGCTGTCGCTTGCATCACTGGATGCTCCTGAAGTCGGAGAGAACCGCGCCTGCGGGCCTTCGAGAGGGCGATCGGCCAGCAAACGACCCGGACCCGCAATGTCTCCGGCCGACTATTTTCCGGCGCGCTCCCCAAGGGAGCGCTTTCCATCGCGAAGCAAAATAGCCGGCCTCCACCCTCCTCCGCTGACACTCCGGCCCTTCGCTTCGCTGCGGGTGCAGGTCCGTCCCGTTCGCCGGCTTGCGTCGCCATGAAGGCCGCGAGGGTCGCGGTCCAACCGGCGGAGCATCCAATGAGCGAGCATGACGACTACGAACCACAGCACTCGTCTTCACCCATCGACCACGTCCTCACCGAACTCCAGCTCTATGGCTACCGTCCCTTCGTGGATGAGCCTGATCCTCGACCGCTTCCAGAGGGCCACTGCGTCGCCGGCGCGATGGCCGACATCTTCGACGCCCTCATCGTGGCACTGCAAGACACTCGCCTCGAGCCCGATCTCGACGATCTTCTGTGGTCGACCGTCAACATCTTTCACCGCGCCGCAGATCGGACCGAGCGCGAACTCGATCACAACGAGCAGGCGCAACGCCGCAGCCAGCGTGAGCAGGACGGCAGCGAAGTGAAATCCGTCGAGCTGGAACGCCTGACGGCCGAAGGGCAGACGCTGATCGAACGCCAAAGCGCCTTCGAACTGATGCGTGATCAGGCCGCGGAGCACTACGAGCGCCACACCGGATCGAGTTGGCGACCGCGCAGCGGATCGATGGTCAACCATCGCAACATGACCTCTGCGCTGATCGACAGCCGCGATTTTCTCAGCGCCAAGAAACGCGCCTCGCAGGAAGTCCTTCTGCCACCTGGCCCGAAAATCGCCTTCACCGCTGGGCTCGACTTCAATGACCACCAGCTGATCTGGGCCAAGCTCGACCAGGTCCACGCCAGGCATCCCGACATGGTATTGATGCACGGGAAATCGCCGAAGGGTGGCGAAAAGATCGCCTCCTGTTGGGCAGACCATCGCAAGGTACCCCAAATCGGCTTTGCCCCTGAATGGACAAAGCATGCCAAAGCCGCCCCGTTCAAGCGCAATGATGCAATGCTGGAGGCGCTGCCGATAGGCGTCATCGTCTTTCCCGGGACCGGAATTCAGGACAATCTTGCAGACAAGGCAAAGAAGCTCGGCATCCCAGTCCTCGACTTCCGCCCCAAGGGAGGCGGCGCGTAAGCGCTGCCCGCCGCTACCCTTTTTTCGATTGTACGATACGGCCGCGATCGGGCAGCGGGTACTGTATTTGCAGCTCGCTGGAGTGCTTGGCCCGGGATGCCGGATCTCCGGCTTCCTGCGCCGCCCGTCTTTTTGCGATACTCAAGTCCGCGCCCTAGCAAAGGCGCGCGACGCCGTCACGCTTGCTGTCAACGTTCAGCTGCGTCGCAGCTGGCATCACAGCTGCGAATAACGACGCCCGTTCAACCGAACAGGGCCTGGATCTAGGCGAACTCACCGAACAACCGGCGTGGGCAGGATGCTTTTTTCGGCCATCGCATTGTTAGGATCGTCGCTGACACGGCATCGCGCGACGCACAGTTCGAATCCACAACGGCGTGCCGTCTCGCTCCAAAGATAGCGCATATCCGGTGGTGCACGTCAGCCGTGACTTGAACCGTCACGTGCGTGTCTTATGCGCGTTTCCGACAACAGCTTGCGGCTTCGCGATGCCTGTACAGAGGAGCATCGACGCCGGTGATCGTCGTAGCCGGGATTTCGCCAGCGACGGTATCGCCAGGTTCTCCGTTGATGTCTCTATCTGGTGGGCCGCTCCAAACGGCCTCTTTAATGGGCTGATCTGGCCGAAGGTCGGCTGCGCCTCGATCGCCTAAGCCGCAATGGCGCCGATCGACTTTCTTCCCCTGCCGGCTGCGCCGTCATTCCTCGCGAAACAACAAAGTCACTTGGCTGCCATCCTCCGCTGGCGCTGCGGTCGCAAGCGATGCGGCGTCGATCGCCTCCGGCCCGCCGATCGCTATCGAGGCCGCAATGGTGCGGGCTCGAAACAGAGTTCAAGGAGAAAACTCATGGCGATAATCGGAAGCTTCAAGAGGACCGGCAACAACGAGTTCACCGGCGAAATCGTCACCCTCTCGCTCCAGGCCAAGAACGTCCGCATCGTCCCCGAGGCCAACCGCTCTGGCGACAACGCCCCCAGTCACCGTGTCTTCGTCGGGCGGGTCGAGATCGGCGCCGCCTGGTCCAAGCGCTCCAATGAGGGCCGCGACTTTCTCGGCCTGAAGGTGGACGATCCGAGCTTCACTGCTCCGATCTACGCCAACCTCTTCAACGATGAGCAAGGCGAAGACTACAGCCTCATCTGGTCCCGCCCCAACGGCCGCCGCAACGCGGAGTAAGGCCCCGACCAAGGCTCCGCCCGGACGAACAGGGCGGGGCCGTCCTCCTTTTCACGGCAAGATGAGCGCAGTCGCTGCCCAACGAGCTCCGTCGGACTTCGGGGCGACTACCTGTCGTGTTCGCGACTGGAGACTTCATTCCTGCATGTCGCCTCGCCGATCATCGAAAATTCGAGGTGTTTCCCGCGTCAACTCACGGTGCCGATTTTCTGATCAACTCGCATGGGTCCACATTCAGCGCAGTTGCGATCCTCCCAAGAACACTGATGCTGGCCGAGACCCGAGCGCGCTCGATCGATCCGACGTAACGCATGCTCAGTCCAGAGCGGGCGGCCAGTTCCTCCTGCGTCACGTTCTGGTCATGGCGCAGGCGACGCATGTTGGCCGCCATGATCTCCTTGAGATTCATGGCGGATTAGGGACCAGAAAGGGAACTATCGTTCTAGGAATGATCGTTCCTATTCGCTATAATTGGTGCTCGATCTAAAGGACGGCTCCTTCGAGATCGCGATCGAAATATGGTCAAATACCATGCTTAAACCGCTGCTCGATCCTGACGTCGCCGACATTGCGCCGGATGCCTCGGTCCTGACCGGCTATGACGAGGAGCGTCTGCTCACCTACATTCGCCTGCTTGACGCGGCGGCGGAAGATGCCGATTGGCGAGAGGTGGCCAGGATCGTCTTGCATATAGACCCGGAGCAGGAGCCGGAACGAGCGTACCGGTCCTGGGAAACCCATCTTGCCCGCGCGCGATGGATGACGACCAGCGGCTACCGATATCTTCTCGCTGGCGGCGCTCCGCACTGACGCGGCCGGCGCTCCACTTTGCTGAGTCGGCATAATGGTTTGCCGACTCTCCAACTATTCAACTTCCTTATCCGCCGGGAATGTTGACGCCGACGCCTCACATCCGGGTACGCGGAGAGGACAGGAACAGTGCAAGGCGATTGGACCGATCCGGCGGCGTATGCACACATGTGCAGCTACCAGGCTACGGAATTCGCTGCCGAGTATCTGATCCGGAATGACGAATTCGTGGCAGAGTGCAGCCAGCTTGCATCGCAACTCGCTGGTTCTGGAGAACCTGCCGGTCAGCCCGATCTCGCCGCCCGTTGGGGCGCGCGATTTCAAAACTGCCGGTGCCGGACTTCCGAAAGCTGACAATATCATCTGGACGGAACAGGCCTCGCCGCGCGTGCTCCGGGTCATGCGGGTATCTACATCCCATCAAACAGTTCGACCTTCCAGCCTTGCCGGAGCCAGCGTTTGGCCGCAGGACGAAGGCCTTCACATTACTTGGTCTACCTTAATTGGGAAAAGTCATCTCGTCGCTGATGACCGCGCCGGTGAATTCAACGCTACCCTTCTGCCGCTCGACGCTGCATTCGAGACGCGGCTCGATGCAGCGCGCCGGTTCTGGCGCGCACTGAACGGCCGGGCAGGAAGTTCATCTTACGGCGCGCCGCCGCAACAGACCAAGACCAGGCATATCCTCAATTTGCGCGCACATGATGGTCACCGCATGGGTGCAACCTATCGTCAGCTCGCGGAGGTGCTGTTTTCGCAAGAGCCGATTGTGCCGCGAGATTGGCGTGATCATCATCTCCGCCACAAGGTCCGAGCTATCTTACGCCGTGCAGCTTTTTTAGTCGCCGGCGGCTATCGCGATCTTCTCTTCTATCCCCACAACCGCAGCGAAAAGTCCGGCCGCCGAAGTCCTTCTTCGGGATAGCAAAGGGGTAGCAAAAACGCGCCCCCCAATCTTTGCCCTCCCTCGCCTTTCCTCATTTCGATCATGGTCCACTTCGCGCGTCCCGGCAGGCCAGGACGACAGCAGAACCGAATGGAGATCGAGCGATGTCGAAGGGTCCCGCGGACGCGCCCCAAAAGTATTTGCGCACGAAGGAGGCAGCACCCATCGTCGGGCTCTGCGTCCGCACACTCGAAAAGCACCGGACCTACGGCACCGGCCCAAAATACCGGAAGGTCGGCGGGCGCGTTCTCTACGACATCAACGACCTGCACGCCTGGATAGAGCTGGGCGCACGCACCTCCACCAGCGATGCCAACGCGACCTATGTTCCGCCGGCAAAACCCCATGCAGCCCGCGCGCCCGCCTATGTCGGCCGGCGCGACCGCAGCTCCTGATCTGTGGCGCACCGAAAATGCAGTATCGCGAGACCGTTCAGCAGCAATTTGCGCTGTCTTATGTCCCCTCAACCGGCTTCCCTCCACGCGGCACGCGGGACGTCGTGGCGCGGCAGCTCGTCTTATTGGTGAAATCCCGCCGCCTGACACCGATCCACCCTCATGCGGGCGAAGAATCGACCTGCGTTGAGGCGGCAAGTGTGCACGGCATGGGAACGATTTGGAACGCTGCCATCCTGGTCTGGGCTGCGTCGCAAACCATCCACGCGCAAGCCAGGAGATTGCAACCGCGCCGCTTGGTAGCGGCGAAACAGCAGCAAATCCTGACCTTCATGTCGCCGCGTCAACGGCGGCACGTCCACAGCCGGATAGCCGCACGCGAGCAGCCGAGTCCATACACCGGCAAGCGTCGTAAAGCTTTCCTGCTGCGCCCCGGGATCGAGTCATGAGCAAACGCACAAAGATCATCGCCACCATGGTTGGCGGCGCAGTGCTCGCCGCGGCGCCGGCATGGATTAGCCATCCGCCGCTGTCCATCTGGAACGCATCGGCGAGCATCCCCGTCGGGCTCTATCGCGTCCAGCCGGCCGACAAAATCGGTATTGCCAATATCGCCGTCATCATGCCGCCCGAGCCATTGGCGGCCTTCATGGCAAGACGCGGCTATCTGCCGAAAAATGTGCCGCTCCTCAAGCATGTTTTGGCACTCGGGGGCGCAACCGTCTGTCGCCAAGGCACAATGATCATCGTCAACGGCAAGACCTATGGACATGCGCGCGAGCGTGACAGTCGTGGTCGATCCCTGCCCATCTGGCAGGGCTGCCGCGACGTTGCCGAGGCCGACGTCTTCCTTATGAACCCGGGCGCAGCCGACAGTTTTGACAGCCGCTATTTCGGCCCGCTCCCGCTCTCATCGATAGTTGGCCGCGCGGTTCCCGTCTGGACCACGGAGCGCACCACTCCGGTACTGGATATCACCAACGATCCCTCGCTAGCGAGCCGTGAGGGCTCGGCTCGACGCGCACCAACACTCAGAAAGGAGCACTGCAATGACCCAGATCGGAACCTTCACGCGCAATGATGACGGCTTCTTCGGCAATCTCTCCACGCTAACAATCGAGGCGAAGATTGCCATCCTGCCTGCCGAGAAATCCAAAACCGAAAACGCGCCCGACCATCTGATCTATTGCGAAGGGATGGCGGTCGGTGCGGCTTGGGACCGCGCCGGAGACAAGGCTGGGGATTACCTCTCCGTCTCAATTGACGACCCGTCCTTTACGCAGCCGATCCGCGCCAAGCTGTTCCGGTCCGATGCAGAGAACAGCGTCTGGAGCCTGCACTGGAACCGATCATCGAAGCGCGACGGGCGAGGCTGAACAGATGCTTCTGGAGCCCTTCGACGAATCTTTCTCGCCAACCCTTTTGATCCATTGCGCGCCGGTCAAACCCTTCGACCCGACCGCCCGCGAGGCAGCCCAGAGGGGGCCGGACACTTGCTTGTGGCTGCGGACGCCGATTTCATCACAATTTTGGCAAAGCCGGTTCGATTGGCGAGCCCCTGCCCTTAACGGAAGCGAACACCGTCGCAGGCTGGCGGCGCATCGGTTCTGCGGTCTGCGGGACGCAGCCCACAGAGGCATGACGACGTTTGCCGCATGTGTGATGCTCGGCTTCGTGGCGCCCGAAACTGGTGCAGCGGCTTCCTCTGCTGGTGAACGGCCGGCGCACTCCGAGTCGACGATCTTGTCGGCTGGCCCGTGGTCGCGGCATATCCGGGAAGCGTCAAAACGCTTCGCCATTCCAGAGCAGTTGCTGCGCGGCGTCATGCATGTTGAGAGCGTCGGCGATGTTCGTGCGCTTTCAAGCAAGGGCGCAATGGGCTTGATGCAGATCATGCCGGCGACGTGGCAAGAACTGCGCATCAAATACCGTCTCGGTGACGATCCGTATCAACCGCGTGACAACATTCTTGCAGGTGCAGCATATCTTCGCGAAATGCTCGACAGCTTCGGGCGCAGCGGCTTTCTTGCCGCTTACAATGCCGGTCCTGGTCGGTACACGGAACATCTCTTAACCGGCCGTCCGCTGCCACGCGAGACGGTCGACTACGTCAGGAAACTTGCGCCGCTGCTCGATGGTGCAGTTCTCACTCCGCGGCGCGCGCGGCACGGAAGGGGCAGAGCCAGCTCACTCCGTGCAACGATCTTTCCGCATCCCCATGACATTCGGAACGCCGCTGCATCGGATGGCAATGGTTATGCCGAGACGATCTTTGCGGCGATTCATTCGTCTGCAATGCGGTCGCCAATGGGCAATCCTGCTGCGGACCTGACCGCGATCGAGCCACAGCCGGGTGAAACCGATTTCCAATCGAACCACGCCGGTTCCGGCCTATTCGCTCAGCCCTCTTTAGCCATATCGCAATGATCGCCACGTTCCTCCTCAATTGCATTCCGGCCTGTTCCGTCGCGGAAATTCCGGCGGAAGGGTTGGCTGTGGATGAGAACAGAGAGATTGGCAGGATAAAGGGCCGCGAGGTGCGGCTCGGTTCGGCCGATTGTTTTCCTTACAATTTTCGTCTCATTTCGCAATGTGCTGGCACAATCAGCGATGTGCGCTATTCCCAATTTTTCAGTGTTTCAATGGAAACCGCACCTCGTGGCCGTCTAGCATGAAGCGTGACGATAGCTTTCGCGTCCGCCCTGGTCGCATCCGCTCCCGCGCCGGCCAGCGCGCACGACCCTTCATCTTCCAGGCTCTTGCGGCCACACAGCGCGCCGGCGGTCACCTTACACGCGAGGGTCGGATCACCTCCCCGCGAGCCTCAACGTTTGGCCGCGGCAGGTCAGCGAGCATCCGCGCCAGTCGCCTCATCTCTGACCGGTCACGCGGCGCCGTCGTCAAGACCCGTGTGGTACGGCAGTTCAGAGGGTCTGGGCCACTCGCCACCCATCTCAAATATCTTCGCCGCGAAGGTGTTACACGTGATGGTGAGAAGGCGAGGATGTTCGGTCCCGACACCAAAGATGCAGATCATGACGCCTTCTGCGACCGCTGCAAGGATGATCGGCATCACTTCCGTTTCATCGTTTCGCCAGACGATGCAATGGAGCTCGGCGACCTCAAGAACTTCGCTTGTGACCTGATGGCCGACATGGCGCGCGACCTCGGCACGAGGCTCGACTGGATAGCCGTCGATCACTGGAACACCGAACATCCGCACGTTCACATCCTCGTTCGCGGCGTTGCCGACGATGGCGAGAGCCTTGTCATCTCGCGGGACTACATCCGCCAGGGCATGCGCGATCGGGCGAGCGACATTCTCACCCAGACGCTTGGGCTCCGCATGGACCTCGACATCCGCCGGGCCATCGAGCGCCAGGTCGACACTGAGCGCTGGACGCAGCTCGATCGCCAGCTTGTTCGTGACGCCGACCGTCATGGTATCATTGATCTCGCGCCACATCCTGATCGCCGGCCCGACGAGTTCCTGGGGCTCAAAGTCGGCCGGCTGCGGCAACTGGAAAGCCTGGGCCTCGCGAACGAGATCCGTCCCGGCCAGTGGATAGTGGTCGAACAGGCCGAGCCCACTTTGCGCGCCCTCGGTGAACGCGGCGACATCATCAAGCGCATGCACCGCAGCCTCACTGTGCATGGGCTAGAAAAAGGGACGGCCGACTATGTGCTAGCCGCCGAAAGGATTGATGCGCCCGTGATCGGCCGACTGCTCGAACGCGGCCTTTATGACGAACGGCGCGGCGCGGCCTATGCCATCGTCGATGGCATTGATGGACGCACGCACCACATTCGCTTCCATGACCCTGATGCGGCCGGAGACTCCGACCCGGGCTCGGTCGTGGAGTTGTGCCGCGATGCGAGTGCAAATGGCGGTGGCCGGGTCACGCTCGCGGTCCGCTCCGACCTGTCAATCGAACAGCAGGTCCATGCTTCCGGCGCGACTTGGCTCGATCGCCAACTCGTTGCACGCGAGCCTGCCGAATTCGGTGACGGCGGCTTTGGTAGGGACGTAAGACAGGCACTGCAAGATCGGGTCGACCACCTTGTCAGCCGCGATCTGGCCAGGCGCGAGGGACAGCGCGTCATTCTTGTGCGCAATCTGATCGATACTTTACACGATCATGAGGTGGAATCGCTCGGTGCCCGCCTCGCCGCCCAGACGGGCCTCTCGTTCACGAAGGCTGCCAACGGCGATCATGTGGCTGGGATTTACCGGCGGCGTTTCTCGCTGGCTTCAGGCCGGCTCGCGATGATCGACAATGGACTCGAATTCAAGCTCGTGCCCTGGTCGCCGTCGCTCGAAAAGCGATTGGGTAATCAAGTCATCGGGGTCGTGTGCTCGGATATGGGGGGCGTGGATTGGAACCTGGGAAAGAAGCGCGGCATCGGGCTATGAAGGTTCCAGGCGTATGCTCTATCCTGATGCTGGGAAGCCAGCACGGTCGCACATTCTATTTGTACCTGCACAGTGAAGCGCCGATTGCCTCGCAAAAAACAGGGACTTTGCGCATCCTCGATTCAGTCTGGCGCCGGCAATCGCAGCACTGGCGCTGTTTGCCTTCGTCTATCACTGGAATAGCTATCTCTGGCCGCTGACCGTTCTACAGGGCAAGGCACACGAATATCCGATCGTCATCAGCCTTAGTCGCCTGCTCAGCTACAACAGAGGCGCTCTCAACACGGGACTGGTGATGGCTGGCGCGACGCTTGCCGTGCTCCCGCCACTGGTGCTCTTCGTCTTGCTGCAGCGCTTCTTTGTGGATTCGATCGTCGGCTCGGCGGTCAGGGGATAATGAACCAGCGCGGCGCTCTGTGCTAAGGTGTACACAGATCAACACAGGACACCGCTATGGCCGCTAGCACCACTATGACAATTCGCGTCAGTCCCGATGTAAAGGAAAAGCTCGACCGGATCGCAACCGACACCCGGCGTAGCAAGTCGTTCCTCGCAGGTGAAGCCGTCGCAGCGTATGTCGATCGCGAGCTTGAAAATCATTGAAGGTATCAACTGCGGCCTTGCTGATGTCGAAGCTGGGCGCATCGTGTCTCATGATAAGGCTATAGCAGAAATTTATGCCGCGATTGATGCCGGCACGGGCCGCAAGGTGTGACGCGAGCCGTTCAGTGGTCTCGCGGTGAGCTGGACGACATCAAGGAACAGATCGGCTATATCGCAGGATAATCCGCGCGCTGCGCGCCTGGTAGCAGACCGGATTCTGGACGCAGGGGCGCGCTTGGGGAAATGGCAACCGGGCGACCCGGCCGTGTATCCGGCACCTATGAAAAACCTGTGAGTCGCCTGCCCTACATCATCGCTTATGCCGTGACCGCCAAGGGCGCCCGAGAAAGCATTTCAATTTTGCGGGTGATCCACGCAGCGCGCGATTGGCAGGACGAGGAATGGCCGAACTGAACGAAATCTCGCGACGAAGGGGCTTTAATCGCGAGCGGATTTGCTGCCAACAATTTTGACAGCAAGCTGCCGGGTATTGCTCCCGAGTTTAACCGGAGACCTGGGTGGGAGCATATACGTCGAGCACGTTCTGAGTTTCGTCCGTTCGCAATGAGTTATGGCTGCTAACGATCTGGCAAGAACCACGATTCAGTCCGCGGTCAGCACGACCTTGACACTCTGTGAACGGTCGGCGGCAAGTCGGAAGGCATCGGTGGCGCAAGAAAGCGTGCGCTCCGCTGTCATCAGCTTCAGGACGTCCACCTCCCCCGACACGATGAGATCGACCGCCCGGCCGAACTCCGTGCCGAAGCGGAATGTGCCTTTGAGGTCGATCTCCTTGGCCATTACTGCATTGGCAGGCAGCGGGATGTGGCCACCGGGAAGATTGCCGACCTGGACCACCGTGCCGCCGCGCCGGACACTGGCGATCGCCGCGGCAAGGCCGGCGGCAGTGCCTGAAATCTCGAACGCGACATCAAGCGAATCCCCGGCAGCAAGCGCCTGGAGTTCGGCGTCGCCGCCGGAAAGGTCGATCGTCCTGTCGGCGCCAAGCCGGCGGGCGAAGGCGAGCGGCGCGGCGGCGATATCGACGACGGTCAGTTCAGCGCAGCCGGCAAGCCTGGCCGCGAGCATGGTCAAGAGACCGATGGGGCCGGCACCGAACAGGACGACGTTGCGGCCCCTGACGTCGCCCACCCGCGCGACGGCGTGCAGACTGACCGCCAACGGCTCGGCAAGTGCGGCCGCCTGGTAGGCCACGTCAGATGGAACCTTGAAACATTGCGCGGGCGTGGCGTCGAACAGACTGGCGAATCCGCCCTGCATATGCGGCGTCTTCGATGCCGAGCCCATGAAATAGATGTTCTCGCAGAGATTGGCGCGGCCTTCCAGGCATCGCGCGCAACGCCCGCACCAGCGCGACGGATTGACCGCGACATGGTCGCCGATGCCGAGGCCGGGCGCGGCGCCGTTGATCTCGACGATTTCGCCTGAGATTTCGTGGCCGAGGACAAGCGGCGAAGTGACGACGAAGTCGCCGGTACGGGCATGGCGGAAATAATGCAGGTCGGAGCCGCAGATGCCCCCTGCCCCAAAGCGCACCCGCACCATACCTGGTGCCAGCGGTTCAAGCGGACGCTCCACGACGCGCAGGTCCTGCGGGCCGAACAGCGTCGCGGCAATCGCCTGGCCACTCACCGGATCAAGCCCATCTCGGTCGGCAGCCAAAGCGTGATGGCGGGTATGAAGGTGATCAGAAGCAGCGCCACGATAAGCGGCACCAGCCACGGCAGGATCGCCATGGTGGTGCGCTCAACCGAGAGCTTGGCAACGCGCGACAACACAAAGAGCACCATGCCGAGCGGCGGGTGCAAAAGCCCGATCATCAGGTTGAGCGTCATGATCAGCCCGAAATGCACAGGGTTGATGCCGTAGACGGCGGCGACCGGCAGCAGGATCGGCACCAGAATCGTGATCGCGGCGATCGTATCGAGGAAGCAGCCGACCACCAGCATCAGGATGTTGACCAGGATCAGGAAGACCCACTTGTTTTCGGTGAGCGCGAAGATGAAGTTCGAGAACAGCTGTGCTGCCTGGCTGACGGTGAGCAGCCAGGCGAAGATCGATGCGGCGGTGACGATGAAGAGCACCGAGGCGGTCGTCTCGATCGTGTCAAAGCTGGCCTTGGCAAGCAAACGCAGCGTCATCGTGCGGTAGCGCACCAACCCTAGGAAAAGCGACCAGATCACAGCCGCCATCGCCGCCTCGGTCGGCGTGAACCAGCCCATCGTCATGCCACCGATCAGGATGACCGGCGTCATCAGCGCCATGACCGCGGAAAAATCGAAATACCAGTCCGCCACGATCAGCATCAGCAGCGCTATGCCGACCGCGATATTGATCGACAGGCCAAGCTGCACCAGCACATAGCAGCCAATCGGAAAGGCAGCCACCACCAGCACCTCGCCCGCCGCTTCGGCAAGCCGCCGAAGCTCGAAGGATGTGTCGGAGCCCCAGCCGCGCCTGTAGGCGAAGATGGCGACCGTGATCATCATCAGCACGGTCATGACCACGCCGGGCAGGATGCCGGCCATGAACAGCGCGCCAATCGAGACATTGGCCATCATGCCGTAGATGACGAAGGGCAGCGAGGGCGGAAAGATCGGTCCGAGCGTGGCGGAAGCGGCGGTAACCCCGACCGCGGCGTCGATAGGATAGCCGTGGTCCTTCATCGCCTTGATCTCGATAGTGCCGATGCCGGCGGCGTCGGCGAGCGCGGTGCCCGACATGCCGGAAAAGATCACCGATCCGATGATGTTGACCTGCGCCAGGCCGCCTTTCATCCAGCCGACCAGGGCAAGGGCGAAGGAATAGATGCGCCCGGTGACGCCGGCGATGTTCATGAGGTTGCCCGCCAGGATGAAGAACGGAACGGCGAGCAGCGGAAAGCTCTCCACCCCGGCGATCATGCGCTGGGCCGCGATGATATCGGGCGCGACGCCGTAGATGACGAGGTAAAGGATCGAGGCGGCCGCCATCGAAACGGCGACCGGCACGCCGATGAGCATCAGGACAAGAAAGCCCCCGACCAGAAGCAGCATCGCTCAGACCCCCGCCGTCTCGAACGCGCCAGGACGCTCGAGCACCGAATAGCCGCGCCTGTAATTGCCGATGAAGACCTGGATCGAGCGCAGAAGCATCAGCACGAACCCGGCCAGTACGGCGTAGAAGAACCAGCGCCGCGGCAGGTTGACGGTGACCATGCGCTCATGCGCCACGATCGTGACGTAGCGCCACATCAACCAGGATCCGTAGCCGAAGAATGCAATGCGGATAACATCGACGGCGAGCGCCAGCCAGCGGCCGACGCGCTCCGGCAGATAGTGGTAAAGCACGTCGACATGGATATGGCGCGAAAGGCGCACGCACATGGCGGCGCCCAGAAAAACGACGACGACGAGCGCGTTGATGGCGATCTCCTCGGTCCAGGCAAGGCTGTTGTTCAGCGCATAGCGGGTGAAGAACTGCAGGAAGACACACACGACCATGCCCCAGAAAACGGCAAGCGTGATCCAGTCCTCGACGCCGTGGTCCGACAGGTCGACGTGTACCGGCACCTCCTCGAAGGCGTGCGCGATCTCTTCGACGGTGATCTCGATGTGGTGTTCCTCGGCCATCGGCGCGGGCTCCCGAAGCTGGTGGGTCGTCAAGGATTGAAAAGGCCGTCCGGCGCAATTTGGAGCCGGACCGAAGAGCAGGTTAAAGCAGCAAATCCGATTGCCGCTCTATCCTCTTGATCAAGCATCTGATTTCCCGGTGCCCTACTTAATGGCGCGGATCGCTTCCCAATCGGCCTTGTTGTAGCCGAACTCCTCGAAGGTGACCTTCTCCAGCACATTCTTCTCGAAGTCGGCACGGTCGACATCGGTTACGCTGATGCCGCGGTCCTTGAATACCTGCACCAGTTCCTTTTCGCGGGCGACGATCTTTGCCGTGGCGCGGGCGGCAGCCTCCTGCATCACCTCGGTGAAGATCTTCTTGTCCTCATCGGAAAGCGAGGCCCAGCGCGACGCCGATATGATGGTGTTTAGATGATCGACGATATGGCCAGTGAGCACGATGTTCTTCTGCACCTCGTAGAATTTCTTCGCCTCGATGGTGGTCAGCGGGTTCTCCTGGGCCTCCACCGTGCCGTTCTGCAGGGCCAGATACACCTCGGCGAAGGCAATCGGCGCGGTGTTGGCGCCGCAGGCACGCGGCATGGCCAGATAGGCCGGCACGTCGGGAACCCGCATCTTCAGGCCCTGCATGTCGGAGCACTTGGCGATCGGACGGTTCGAGGTGGTCTGCCGCGTCCCGTAATAGGTGGTGGCAGCGATGTGATTGCCGGTCTTGTCCTCATAGCCCTTGGTCAGGGCCTTGTAGACGTCGCTCTTGGTGTATTTCAGCAAATGGTCGGCATCGCGGAAAGTGTATGGGAAATAGGTGACGCCGATCGGTGGATATTCGCGCGCCGCGAAGCTCGATCCGGAAATGATGATATCGACGGTACCGAGCATCAGGCCCTGGTTGATGTCCGCTTCCTTGCCAAGCTGCGAGGCCGGATAGACGTCGATGGCGTAGCGGCCCTGGGTGCGCTTCTTGATTTCGTCGGCCGCCCACACGGATTCGGTGTGGAAGGGCTCCGTCGTCTCGTAGACATGCGCCCATTTCAGGACCGTTTCCGCCGAGGCCGACGCCATGGGTATGGCAATTGCGGCGATCGCACCGAGCAGAACTGCGTATTTTCTCAGCATCTAATTCCTCCCTGGTTGAACTTGACGGCCGGATCTCCCCCCGGCCAACTGCTATTCCGCAACCTCCTTGGCTGCGGCTCTCTCATCGAAATTGCGTGAGAATCTGATTTGCGACTGGCGCAGATGCTGCTGCATGGCGGCCTTGGCCCGCTCGGGGTCGCGCGCGGCAATTGCATCACGCACGGCACGATGTTCCTTTGCCGCGACCTGCCAGGAATCGCTGGTCTCGAAATAGATCGACAGGCGTTCGAAGTACGGGTTCATGCGCTGGTCGAAAAGCTCGCCGATGAAGCGCACCAGCACCGCGTTCTCGAGAATGCCGGCGACGGCGGTGTGGAATTCCCGGTCGAGCGCAATGGTCATCTTGTTGGGGTGACGCATGGCCTCCATCCGGCGCAGCACGTCGTCGAGCCGTTCGATATCTGCAGGCCGGACATGGAGGGCCGCTTCGGCGGCGATCGCGCCTTCGACGAATTCGCGCGCGCGCAACAGCTCGAACGGGCCTTCCTCTATTTCGGGTTCGGAGGCGGCGGCGCTCGGCGGATCGGTGACGTAGATACCCGAGCCGACGCGGATGCGTATGCGGCCTTCAACCTCCAGCGCTATCAGCGCTTCACGGACTGTCGGGCGGGAAATTCCGAGCTGGTCGGCCAGATCCCGCTCGGTCGGCAGGCGGTCGCCGACGGAAAACTCGCCGGCATCGATCAGCTGCCTGAGCTGATCGGCTACCTGTCGGTAAAGCCGGCGTGGTTCAACGGCCTGGATCGGCATGCGCGTTTAGTTCCCTCCCGGGCCAACCCTGGTACATTGGTCTGACCCATTGACCGCAGCTTAGACAGAGGATGCGCAGAGTCAAGCTCGATAGAACCGCGGCCCGCACAACCGGAACGCGGCGGCATTGCGCAAGCATTCCATGCGTCAGCGCCGTCCCCCGCGAATGACCAGGACGTTCCCGGCGGCGACGAGGACGAGCCCGATGATCGCGTACACAGTCCAGGCATAGCCTTCCAGCGCTGTGGAGATCAAAAGCGCAAAGACGGGAAATATGACGGTCGCATAGCCGGCCCGGGCGCCGCCAATGCGTCCGAGCAGCGTCAGGTAGGCGGCGAAAGCCACGACGGTCGATATGACGGCTAGGAAGACCAGCGAGCCGATATAAGAGGCGGTCGTCGCGAACACGAACGGCTCACCAAGCAGGAAGGCCAGCAACGCCGACCACAAAGTGCCATAAAGCATGCCCCAGGCGCTCGTTGAAACGAGCGGCAGGCCGCGGCGCTGGTTGGCGACGGAGACGAGATTGCCGGCGCAGAAGCTCAGCGTGCCACAGAGGCACAGAAGAAGACCCACCAACGTGCCGCCGGAAAGCCCGTTGGCGGCGATTTCGGGAAAGAACATCAGCGCTATTCCGGCGAAGCCGATGGTGCCGCCGGCGAGAATGCGCGGCGCCGGGCGCTCGCCGATGACCAAGGCAGCGAGCAGCATGTTGATGACCGAGGCGAGCGAGAAGACGACTGAGAGCAAGCCGCTGACGAGATAGCCGGCGCCGTAATAGAAAAACAGGAAGTTCGACGAGAAGATGAGGATGCCGAGCACAGCAAAGCGCAAATGATCGGTGATCGGAAAGCGGAGCCGCCGACCGGAAAAGCCCGCCCAGGCAAACATCAGCAGCGTGGCGATGGCGAAGCGCCAGACCAGATTGACCTCGTTCGACACGCCGCTGCCGACCTGAAGTTCGATCGCGAACCACGATGCGCTCCAGGCAATGACCGTCAGCGCGTAAAGCCCGTAGTCGACCGGTTCGAAGGGGCGGTCGTGCGTCGTCAAGCGCATTTCCACGCTAGCCGGTTCCGCGGCGCCGCTTGGTTCTCTTGTTACTGACATGCTGGCCAACACTCTTCCGCTCACAAGACGCTTACAGACCGATTGTCCTCCTTCGCCGCTTCTGAACCCAGAAGACGAGACCGACCAACAACAGGGCCGGGATGGTAAACCAATAGCGCGATGGCCGTTCCGCAGGGACTAGCACCTGGTTGATTTCGTCGCCGGGCTGCAGGCCGAATTTGGCCGCCTGGCTGCCCAGTCGCACGACGCCGACCGTCACGCTATCGCCAAGCGCACTGACGTCCAGGCCCGCAGCCTTCAGGCGTTCGGCCGATGAATTTGCAGGCCCGAGCTGCAGCCGAACCAGCTTCGATATCTCATCGCCGTTGAGGTTCAGTGTCGTCAGGCGCAAGCGAACCGCGCCTCCCTCGGCTGTCTCGTCGACGATACGGCTGAGTTCGGTGGCGGGTACTGCCCGATACGGTTCACTCACCTGATCGAGCAACAATCCCGGCCTGAACAAGATGAAACAGGCCACAATCAACGCAATCGTCTCGTACCAGCGGTTGCGCACGAGCATCCAATTCTGCGTCGCTGCTACAAACGAGACCATGGCCAGCGTCGATGTCACCACCATCGCGACGAAATCGAACGGACCTTCGAGATCGATTATCAGCAGTCCGGTGTTGAAGATGAAGATGAACGGCAGCAGGCCGGTACGGATCTCGTACTTGAAGCCCTGAATGCCGGTCTTCACCGGATCGGCGCCGGAAATTGCCGCAGCTGCATAAGCCGCCAGGCCCACTGGCGGCGTCACGTCCGCCATCAGCCCGAAATAGAAAACGAACATGTGGACGGCGACCAGCGGCACGGCAAGATCGTTCTGCGCCGCCAAATCGACGATGACCGGCGCCATCAAGGTGGCGACGACGACATAGCTTGCAGTGGTCGGCATGCCCATGCCGAGAATGATGCAGATCACCGCGGTGAACAAAAGCATGACGATGAAGCTGCCGCCCGAGATGAATTCGACCAGCTCGGTCATTACCAGCCCGATGCCCGTGAGCAGAACCGTGCCGACGATGATGCCGGCCGTCGCAGTGGCAATGCCGACCGTCGTCATGTTGCGTGCGGCGGCGGACAGCCCACCGACCAGATCGTCGAAACCGTGAAGCCAATGCTGCGCCAGCGCGCGGTCCTTGCGGAAAAAGGCGGTGAGCGGCCGCTGCGTGACGATCAGCGCCATAAGGGCGACAGCGCCCCAGAATGCCGACAGGCCGGGCGACAACTCCTCCACCATCAGGCACCAGATCAGCAGGATCACAGGCAGCAGAAAATGCAGGCCGGTGCGTGCCGTCTCGCCGAAGTGGGGAATCCTGACGATCTCGCCCTCCAGATCCTCCAGCGGCAGGTCCGGATAACGCGCCCGGTAGGCGACAAGGCCGATGTAGACGGCGATCAGCGCGGCAGTGATCATCCAGGTCGCGGCCGCGCCAAAAACGATCTTCGTCCAGCCAATGCCGTAATAGACAAGCCCTGCGAGGATGATGAAACCGCATACGCCCATCAGCCCGCGCAGCGCGCCCTGAAATGCGGAGTGCGTGCTGCGTGACGGCAGGCCCTTCATCCCCGTCTTCATCGCCTCGATATCGACGATGTAGAACAACGAGCCGTAGGTCAGCAGCGCCGGATAGAAGGCGTGCTTGACCACCTCGGCATAGGAGATGCCGACATATTCCGCGATCAAGAACGCGGCGGCGCCCATCACCGGAGGCATCAGCTGACCATTGACGCCGGCCGCGCATTCGATGGCGCCCGCCTTCACCGCAGAATATCCGACCCGGCGCATCAGCGGGATGGTGAAGGTTCCGGTGGTCACGACATTAGCGATCGACGACCCGGAAATCATGCCGGTCAGGCCGGAAGCCACGACACCGGCCTTGGCCGGCCCGCCGCGGTATTTGCCGAGCAGCGAGAAGGCAAGCTGGATGAAAAAGCCGCCGGCGCCGGCGCGCTCCAGCAATGTTCCGAACAGGACGAACATGAAGACGACGTTGGTGGACACACCGAGGGCAACACCGAAGACCCCCTCCGACGTCAGCCACATCTGCGAGGCTGCGCGCGATAACGTCGCGCCCTTGTGGCCAAGCAGGCCAGGAAGGTGGGGCCCGGCGAAGATATAGATCAGCATGATCGCCGCGATGACGGTGATGGCAGGCCCGACGGCGCGACGGGCGGCCTCGAGCAGGATGAGGACGCCGGCGATCGAGACGACCAGGTCAGCCGTAGTAGGAAGGCCCGGCCGATGGGCGATATCGCTGTAAAAGACCAACAGATAGAGGGCGGACGCCGCCCCGGCGATGCCTAGCACCCAGTCGGGCAGCGGCACCCGGCTGCGCGACGAGGTCTTGAAGCCCGGAAACGTCAGCATCGCCAGAAACAGGGCGAAGGCCAGATGGATGGAGCGGGCGATGCCGTCGCTGACGACACCAAAATTGAGCATGAACGGAAGGGGCGAGGCATACCAGAGCTGGAACAGCGACCATGCCAGCGATACGCCGAGGATCAGCTTTGCGGTGCGGCCGGTCGGCTTGCGCCCACCGGTGTCGGCCTCGGCGACGAGCTCGCTAAGCTTGTCCATGTCGATAAGGGGTTGGTCAGGCCCTGCCGCTCGCTGGCTTTGATCTGTCATCGTTCCCCACAATTATTTGCGATGCGAGAGCGGCCGTGGCGCCTCGCATCGAAGGCCTCAGAGCCAGCCCTTTTCCTTGTAATAGCGCTCCGCGCCCGGATGCATTGGCGCCGACAGACCGGTCTTGATCATCTCCTTGGGATCGAGATTGGCGAAAGCCGGATGCAGTTTCTTGAAGTCGTCGAGATTTTCGAAGACCGACTTCACCAGTTCGTAGACCACCTCATCGGGCGTGCTGGCATTCGTCACCACTGTCGCGCGGACGCCGAATGTCGTCACGTCGTCCGGATTGTTGGCGTACATGCCGCCCTTGATGGTGGCGACTGAATAGTACGGATGAGCTGCCAACAGCGCGTCCACTGCCGGACCGGTCAGCGCGATGAGTTTGGCGCCACAGGCCGTGGTCGGATCCTGGATCGCGGCGGAAGGATGGCCAACGCCGTAGAAGAAACCGTCGATCTTGTTGTCGCACAGAGCGCTGCCCTGCTCGTCCGCCTTCAGCTCCGCGGCAAGCGAGAAATCGCCGAGCGTCCAGCCCATCTGCTTGAGCAACTCCTCCATGGACGAGCGGGTGCCTGACCCGGGATTGCCGACGTTGAAGCGTTTGCCTTTGAAGTCCTCGAATTTGGTGACGCCGGCGTCTGGCCGCGCCAGCACGGTAAACGGCTCGGGATGGACAGAGAACACGGCCCGCAGATCCTTGAACGGCTTGCCGTCGAAATTTCCGGTCCCCTCATAGGCCTGGTACTGGACGTCTGATTGGGTCAAGCCGAAATCGAGGTCGCCGGTCTGGATGGAGTTGACGTTGAAGACCGAACCGCCGGTCGACTCCGTCGAGCATCGGATGCCGGTTTTCTTCCGGTCCTTGTTCATCAGTCGGCAAATGGCGCCGCCGACGGCATAGTAGACGCCGGTGACCCCGCCGGTGCCGACCGTGACGAAGCGCTGCTCGGCAGCGACGGATGGCAGCGCCAGCAGCATGCAGGCCGCCGCGCCGATCAGGGTTTTCATCGAACTGTACACGGTTGCTACCTCTCTGGTGGGTGTCCCGGCCCATCGCCGATGACGCGTTGGAACTGGTTTGAGGCGGTCCGCGTCGTGCGGGTCAGGCCGCTGAAGCAATCGCAGCGTCGATTGCCTCACCGAGCCGTTCGACGATCCGATCGATATCCTGTTTGGAAATGATGAAAGGCGGCGCCACAAGCACATGAACGCCCCGCACACCGTCAATCGTCCCGGCCATCGGATAAATCATCAGGCCGCGGGCCATTGCTTCGCGCTTGATGCGGGCGTTGAGTTCAAGCCTCTGATCGAACGGCTCCTTGCTGGCGCGATCAACCACCAGCTCGATTCCCCTGAACAGACCCCGCCCGCGAATGTCGCCGACGTGATGGTGGTTATCGAAGCGTTGGTGCAGGCGTTCGTCCAGCTGCGCGCCCATTGCGCTGACGTTGTCGAGTAGACCGTCACGCCGGATGACCTCCTGCACAGCAAGGCCGGCCGCCGCTGCCATTGGATGGCCCATATAGGTATGCCCATGCTGGAAGAAGCCCGAGCCTTGGGCAAAGGCATCGAAGATATGCCGGCCGAGCAGCACCGCGCCAATCGGCTGGTAGCCACCGCCGAGTCCCTTGGCGATGGTCAGCAGGTCGGGGGCGATGCCGTCCTGTTCGCACGCATGCAGCGTGCCGGTACGGCCCATGCCGCACATCACCTCGTCGAGAATGAGCAGCACGCCGTAGCGGTCGCAAATCGCGCGAATGTGCTTGAAGTAATCCGCGACCGGCGGCACTGCGCCGAGCGTCGCACCCACCACCGGCTCGGCGACAAAGGCGATGACCTCGTCCGGGCCGAGTTCGAGGATCTTGTCTTCGAGCTGCTGGGCGGCGCGCGCCGCATAGGCTTCGTCGCTTTCGCCATGCTTTTGATAGCGATAGGCGTAACAGGGGTCGATATGGTGGGTCTCGATCAGCAACGGCCTGAACTGGGCGCGCCGCCATTCGTTGCCGCCGGTGGCGAGAGCGCCGAGCGTATTGCCGTGATAGCTCTGCCGGCGTGCGATGAGATGGCGCCGTTGCGGCTCGCCTTTCTCGACAAAATATTGCCTGGCCATCTTGAGCGCGGCCTCGACCGCCTCCGAGCCGCCGCTGACCAGATAGACGTGGTCCAAGCCTTTCGGCGCGTCCTCGACCAGCCGATCCGCCAAGCGCTCCGCCACCTCGGTGGTGAAGAAGCTGGTGTGGGCGTAGGCGATGCGGTCAAGCTGGGTGTGCAGTGCAGCGATCACGTCGGGATGGCCGTGGCCGAGACAGGACACGGCGGCGCCGCCCGACGCATCGATATAGGACTTGCCCTCGGCATCGAACAGTTCGATGCCTTGGCCGCGAGCGGCGACCGGCAGCGTCGAGTGGATGGTTCGATGAAGAATGTGTGTCATCGACGGTCCCTCACGGGCATTTTCTTCGGCGGACGTTGGTTCAGATGGGTCTTGAGAGCGGCGCCCTGCTCATCGAAACGTCGCAGCGACTCAACGGCGCCCTCGCCTGCCTGTCCTGCGACAAGAGCACCGAGGATCTCAGCAACGATGAAAGCTGGCGTCATGGTGTGGAAAAAGGACGGGCTGCCGGTCGGCACGACGACTAGGTGATCGGCAAGCAGCGCCAAGGGCGCTACCCCGCTGTCGGTGATCGCAATGACCGGTACGCCGCGGCCGGCAGCGTACTCGACAAGCTCGATGGTGAAGCGCGTGTAGGGCAGGACGCTGGCGGCGATCAGCACGTCGTCCTTGGTCGCATGGGTCAGAGCGTCGCCATCAGTTCCGCCGATGCCGTGCAGCAGCACCGACTTCTCGCCGATCAGCGACAGGATGTAATGCAGATGCCAGGCCACCGCATGGCTCGAGCGCAGGCCGAGGCAATAGACGCGCCTTGCCGCACTCAGCGCCCTGGCCGTGTCGACCAGACGGTCGATCGACCTGCTTTCGGCCAGATGGGAGAGCTGGCTGGAAATCGAATCCAGAATGTCGGCCGCCAGCGCGTGGTCGCCCTTGAGCTTTTGGCTGGCCACCTGAAGGCCCGCCTTGCCAGCGAAACCGATTTCGCCGTCCCGGATCGCGGCGGCGTAGATATCGCGTACCGCCTCGTAGCCATCAAGGCCGAGATGCTGGGCCAGCCGCGTCATCGTCGCCGGCTGCACTCCTGCGTGCCGAGCCTGCTCGCGCATGGACAACAGCGCGACATCATACGGCTTATCAAGGACATAGCGTGCAGCGGACCGAAGCTGCGCCGACATGCCGTCGAAGGCAGTGACGATCTGTCCAGCAAGCTCTCCCTGGTCCATGGATATTGCTAGCTCGCCAGACCAACGATTGCAACGTCTGTTTCAGTGTGATCAAAGATTGATTCATATGAATCTTGTCACGCACAGAACATCCCCATGAAGCCGGCCACTGGTCTCGACCGCATCGCCATAGCCGTCGCCCCGAATGGGGGACGTCGCAGCAAGGCCGACCATCCGGCGATTCCACTGACACCAGCCGAACTTGCGAGGACGGCCGCGGAATGCGCCGATGCCGGTGCGGCTATGATCCACGTCCATGTCCGCGACAGAAGCGGCAATCATCTGCTCGACCCCGACGCCTACCGCCAGACGATCGCCGCCATCCGCGGTGCTGCCGGCGACCGCTTGATAATTCAGATCACCTCCGAAGCGCTCGGTATCTATTCGCCGGCCCAACAGATGGCCGTCGTACAAGATGTGAAGCCGCAAGCTGTCTCGCTGGCGCTTCGCGAAATCGTTCCTGATGCCGGATCGGAACTCGCCTGTGTGCGCTTCATGGCCTGGCTGCACACCGAGGGGGTTGCGCCGCAGATCATCCTCTATTCGCCCGAGGAGGCGGTCAGGCTTTCGGACATGCAGCAGCGCGGACTGATCCCCTGGGCAAGCATACCAGTTCTCTACGTGCTGGGCCGATACACGCCGGGACAGGCGTCCGTTCCTGCCGATCTCCTGCCATTCCTCGCGGCGAACATGCCGCGCTTCGACCATTGGAGCGTCTGCGCCTTCGGCCGCAACGAAGCGGCGTGCGTGACCGCCGCCGCGTTGCTTGGCGGCCATGTCCGGGTCGGCTTCGAAAACAATCTTTTCCTTCCGGACGGCAGCATAGCCTCGTCCAACGCCGAACTGGTAGCGACCGTCGCACGCATACTCGCCGACTGCGGCGTCAAGATCGCCTCGGCCGCCGAGTTGGCGGCTCAATGGAACGCGCCGTTTCGTTCCGTATGACAAACCAAAGCCTATTTTCGGCGGCAAGCTCGCGCAAGGCATAGAGAGGCGGCTGCAATGTCATCGCCACGGAAGAACGACGCGTCCCCGCCCGCGGCGCGGCGATTGCAACAACAGTGCCGGTCGTTGTAACCATTCCGGCCGCTTGATATTGGAGGAGACGCAGCATGGACCGATTCACCGGCGGTTGCCTGTGCGGCAACGTCCGAATTGTCGCGTCAGGGCGCCCATACCGGGTCGGCCTTTGTCACTGTCTCGACTGCCGCAAGCATCATGGCGCCCTTTTTCACGCTTCCGCGATTTTTCCTGAGGATGCGGTGACGATCGACGGCGAAACACGCGACTACGCCGGGCGGTTTTTCTGTCCCCGCTGCGGCTCCTCCGTTTTCGGACGCACCGCAGACGAAATCGAAGTAAACCTGGGGTCCCTGGATGCGCCTGACCAGCTGATGCCAACCTACGAAAGCTGGATCATCCGACGCGAGTCCTGGTTGCCGCCGTTTCCGCTCACCAGACGGTACGAGCGCGATCGTGACGCCACGGGTCGCTTTGAGGAATAGGTCGCAGGAACGGTGCCGAGGAGGCAACGACATCAGAACATGGATTTTCACAGGCCGCCTGCTCACGCCGCTAAAATGTGAACTTGCATGCTTACAAGGTGCGCTGCCTTCATCCACATTGCCCCATGGGCATTCGTGAGCGCCTAAGGCGACCCGTGACAGCCAAGGCGCCGGACCTTAGAGGAGGATCGCAGGGGATGGGATTCATCGTCGCGATCCTGACGCAGGCTTTGTACAGAGCGCCGCGTTCAAAGCTGGCCGTTTAGGAGGTCACGCCGGAAGATCGGCCTTGCGGAAGCCATCAACGAAATGCCCAAGCAGCGCAGCGTCGTGGAATGGCTCTGTCGAGGTCCAGTGGCCCGCCGCCTCGAAACGATGATCACAGGCTAGTGGTCGCGGCGACAATCAACCCGCCCAAGACGGCGACATTGATGGTGAAGCCGGTACGAAGCGCTTCGCGTTCATCGCCGCTGTAGCGCCAGAAGTTGAGCGCCATGAACGACGCCGCAATGGTGAATACGGCCAAGGTCGCGGCGGGAAAGGGTCCACCAAGGCCCGCTGCTAGGCAAAAGCCGCCTGCGATCTCCAGCACCGATCCGGCCGCGAGAAGAGGCCTGGGAGCAGGAAAGCCCCGCTCGGCCAGGGACGCTGTAACTGCCCGGAACCTGAGGAAATGCTCGGCGCCCGCCCAGATAAAGACGCCGCCGAGCAAAACCAATCCAAGGTGGTGGAGGAACGCGATCATTCCTTGCTGCCGTCCTCGGTGTAAACCGCTAGCTCGTAACCATCCGGATCCGCGAAATGAAAGCGCCGGCCGCCGGGGAACTCATAAATCGGCCTGACGATCGTGCCTCCCGCTTCCTCGACCGGCTTGACCGTTGCCGGCAAATCATCGGCATAGAGAATGACGAGCGGGCCTCCGCCGGACCTCGCTGGGCCAGCGGCGAAGCCACCTGACAAGCGCCCGTCGTTGAACTCGCAATATTGCGTGCCGTAGTCAGTGAAGGTCCAGCCGAAGGCCTTTCCGTAGAAGTCGCGTGACCGCTGAATGTCTTTCACGTTGAATTCGACGTAGTCGATCCGTTGATCGTTGTTGTTGCTCATGATGCATACCTCTCGTGTGATGTACGACGGCGAAAGATAAGCACGCATCTCGCCTGCCGGATTGAACAAAACGGCCATCGACGTATGGCTTCACACGGCGCCGCCGAGGCGATGCATCTGACATGATTATTCACCTGCCCTCTTCCTTCCGGCCGGAAGAAAACAACCGATTCTTGCAACCGTTCTCGATTGGCAGACGTTGTCGGTCGTGCAGATTATTGCCTCGAGCGACGGCGGGCGCTGCCACTGCGTCGTAGGTTCACCGCCGGTAATCCGAAGAGGAGCGAGATGAGCGATCCCGTCCCAGCGCAGGCAACGGGTTCATTTCAGCAACGTCCAGCGTCGGCGCGGCTTCGCGGAAGCTTTGCTTCGGTGTGGGCGCATCGAATGGACCCGGCGGGCGCACCGCCAATCGTCGTCATGCCCGATGCAACGATCGACCTGCAATGGATCGGAGGCAGCTTCCGAATTGCCGGCCCCGACAAGGAGCCGCAGACCGAGGTCCTGGCGGCAGACGAGCTCGTGATCGGCTTGCGCTTCCATCCTGCCACGGCGGCGGCATGGCTCGGCGTGCCGCAAATCGAACTGGTCGGCAAGAGGCTGTCGCTCGACGATTTATGGGGAGCGCGAGCCCGGCGCCTCGCCAGCCGCGTGCGCGCTGGCGACAATCTCGAAGATCTGGCCTGTTCGCTCGAACAGGTCGTCGCTGAGGAGGCGGCCTCCCGCGCGCCAGACGCTCCCATGCAGGCGGCATATCGCTTGATCGAGCGCGGGCCGCCACCCGACGCGCCGCTCGTCCCTTGGTTGATGCGCGCACTCGAGATGAGCGAAAGAACGTTGCGCCGGCGCTTCGACGAGAGCTTCGGCTATGGCCCCAAAACGCTTGACCGTATCCTCCGCTACCAGCGCTTTCTGCGGCTTTCGAGCCAATCAAACAGCGCTACGGCCATCCTGGCAGCCGAGGCGGGCTATTCCGATCAGGCGCATCTTGTCCGCGAGAGCCGACGCCTGACAGGAAGCACCCCGCGACAGATTCATCACCTGCTGCAGAACGGGTGAAACCTCGTCGCGCTCTTCATTGGCCGTTTTGTTCAAGTCTTCACTGTCGCCCGACTTTATCCTGGTGTCTCCGACAACCAGAGGAGATCGCCATGAAACCGCGCATTTCGGTTTTGACTATCGCTGTCGCCAACCTCGAGAGTTCTCTGGCGTTCTACCGCGACGGTCTCGGCTTGCCAACGGAAGGGATCATCGGCCGCGAGTTCGAGCATGGCGCCGTCGCGTTCTTCACGCTGTCCGGCGGGTTGAAGCTCGCGATCTGGGCGCAGGACGACCTCGCCTACGACACTGGCCTGCCCAAGGCGCCGATCAGCTCGACCTCGTTCACAGTCGGACACAACGTTGTGCGCCGCGAAGAAGTCGATCAAGTGATGGATGAGGCCGCTCGCGCCGGAGCCGAGATCATCAAGCCTGCCCGGGACACGTTCTTTGGCGGATATGCCGGATACTTCCGCGATCCGAACGGACACCTGTGGGAGGTCGTCTGGAACCCCGCCAACATACCGAATGAGGACGCTCTCTGAGGGCAGGTATGGCCCTGTAGGATCGGGCCGTTCCGGTCATTCCCAGTGCTGGCAAAATTCTATCGGGATCGGGGCGGGCGGCCTGCTTTCCCTGGCAAACGAAGCCAGTTCGACGGCAGTCCACCAGCACAATCTTACGGGGGCTGATTATGTAGCTCTATCCAGATTCGCCACGCCTGCATGGCGCATCATGCGGCGGAAGCTCATTGAGATATGCGCCCGCCTTATGTGCCCGATGGACTCCCAGTCGCCGATTTCGGCGGCGGCAAGGACGTCTTCCATTTCGCGGCGGAATGCGGTGAATTCCTCGACAAGGCCCAATTGCGGCATCAGCTTCAGGACGACGCGCGCGACCTGAAAATACAGGCGCTCGCTGATCTCGCGCAGTGGCTGGTTGCCGGTCATCGCCGTGAGCTCGTAGAAAAAATCCATGTTGAGGCGCAGGAAAGCGCGCTGGTCGGGATTGAGTATATCGGCATCGCAGCGCGCGATGAGCGCCCGTATCCGGTCAAGATCGTCCGCCGTACGCGGAATCGGCGAAAGCTTGCCGACGAGGAGCGCCAGTTCCAGGCGCAGATGATAGACCTGCTGCAATTCCTCGATCTCGACGTCGGTGACGATCGTGCCGACGCCGTGGACGGATTGAACCAGACCCTCGGATTCAAGGCGCGCCAGGACGCGCCGGACCGGCGTGCGGCTGATCTGGAATTCCTGGGCAAGTTCTTCCTCGGACAGGTGGCTTCCCGGCGCATAATCGAGCAGGCAGATGCGGTCGCGCAATATCCGGTAGATGCGCTCGAACCGCTCCCGCGCGGAGAGCGGGCGCGGCGGCGCCGCGGTCACCGTCGTAGGCGGCTTGGCCTCTGTCTCGATCGTCACCCAGCCTCCAGGACAGCGTGCAGGAATTGCCGTGTCCGCTCGTTCTTGGGAGCACCAAACAGTTCGCTTGGCGGTCCCTGCTCGCAGATCTTGCCTTGATAGAAGAAACAAACGCGGTCGGAAAACTCCTTGGCGAAGCCCATCTGATGGGTGACCATCAGCATGGTGAGATCATGCTCGCGCCCGATTTGCCTTATCACCTGCAGCACTTCGCCGACAAGCTCCGGGTCGAGCGCCGACGTCACCTCGTCGAACAGCATGATCTTGGGCCGCATTGCCAGCGCCCTGGCGATGGCGACGCGCTGCTGCTGGCCGCCGGAAAGCTGTGACGGATAGTGGTCCTTCTTCTGGGCCAGACCGACCAGCTCCAGCAGCTCGGCCGCTCGTGCCTCGGCGTCCGCCCGCTTCATGCCGAGCACCGTTATCGGCGCCTCGATGCAGTTCTGCATCGCCGTCATATGCGGAAACAGGTTGAACGACTGGAACACCATGCCGATCTTGGCGCGGATCTTGCGGATGTGGGCGAGATCGGCGGGAACAAGCTTGCCGTTCCTCTCCATATGGGTCAGCGGCTCGCCTTCGACCCAGATGACGCCGTCATTGATCGTCTCCAGCGTCATCAGCATGCGCAGCACCGTCGTCTTGCCCGAACCCGACGGACCGATGACGGAGACTTTTTCGCCGCGCGCTATTTCGAGATTGAGCCCGTCGAGAACGGTTAAGGTGCCGTAGCGTTTCGATACATTGTCGAAGCGGACCATCGGTTGTTCAGTCATCGCGTGGTCCTCCGGTTGAGCAGCCCTTCGAGGGAGCGGATGAGCGCCGCCGAAACCAGGCTCATGGCAAGGAAAAACAGGCCGACCAGCGTGATCGGCTCGGTGTAGCGGAACGTTTCGGAGCCGATGATCTTTGCGGTCTGCATCAGTTCCATCACGGCGATTGCGGAAAGCAACGGCGTTTCCTTGAACAAGGCTACCAGATAATTGCCGAGCGCCGGAACGATCGGCGGGATCGCCTGCGGAATGATGATGTCGCGGAACGTCGTCCAGGACGAGAGATTGAGCGCGATCGAAGCTTCCCACTGGCCGCGATGGATGTTGTCGAAACCGGCGCGATAGACCTCGGAGCAATAGGCGGCGTAGTGGATGCCGATGGCCAGCACCCCGGCGGTGAAAGCGTCGAGCACGACACCGAATTTCGGAAAGACGAAATAGAGAAAGAATATCTGGATGAGCAGCGGGGTCGAGCGGATCAGCTCGACCAGCACCGAAATCGTCCAGCTGGTCCATGGCACGGCGATGCGGACAACGGCCAGCACCAGGCCGAGCGAGGCGGCAAGCGCAAAGCCGATCAGCGTCGCTTCGATGGAAATGACGGCGGCGCGGGCAAGCACCGGCAGGATTTCCAGGGCAAATCCCCAATCCCAGATCATGCCGCCTTCCCCCGCGCCAGTCCGAGCGACGCTCGCCTTTCGAGAAGCCGCATGCCGATGGTCACAACCAGCGACATTGCCAGGTACATCAAAAGGACGAGGGTGAAGATCGGAATGGTCTTGAACGTGTTCTGGTTCATTTGCTGCGCCTTGAAGGCGAGGTCCGAAAGCGTGATCAGCGAAACCAGCGCCGTCGATTTCAGAAGCTCGATGAACAGATTACCCCAGGGCGGGATCATCGCGACAAAGGCCTGCGGCAGGATGATCCGGCGCAACATCTGTGGGCGGCTCATGTTCAATGCCGTACACGCTTCCCACTGCCCGCGGGCGACGGACTGGATCGCGCCGCGCACGCACTCCGATCCGTAGGCGCCGACATTCAGGCCAAGCGCCAGCACTGCCACCACGAATGCGTTGATCGTGACGCCGAATTGCGGGAGCACGAAAAACAGCCAGAACAATTGCACCAGCGCCGACGTTCCGCGGAAGATCTCGACGTAAACCGTGGCCAGCCATCTGAGCGGCGTCGGGCCGTACATCCTTGCAAGTGCTGCAAGCACGCCCATGATAATTGCCAGCAGGCTGCCGAGGACGGCGATCTCGACCGTCAGGACCGCGCCTTGCAGCAGGCCCGGCATGAACACTCTATAGCTGTCCTGCGTTGCCAACGCGCCGATCACGACCAGCGCGATGACCAGCATGGCAATGAGCGTACGGATTCCCATGCGATTCCCCCGGGAAAAAAGGGCGGCGCTTTCGCGCCGCCAGCAGTTGGGAACCTATTTGCCAGCGCAGAGCTCTGCGGTGGTCTTGTTGGGCAGATAATCCTTGCCGAAGCCGAGTGGCTCGACCAGCGCGATATGCTCCGGCGAACCGATGAACTTCTTCAGCTCGGCGTTGAAAGCCTGCTGCAGGTCGGTGTCTTCCTTGCGGAAGCCGAAGCCGCCATGGCCTTTCACCGACTTGCCGGCGACCTCGCCGAAGGGCTTGGTCGATTCGACACCGTCGGCCTTCTTGGCCATGTCGGCGATCGAAAGGGCGGTAAGCGCGGCAGCATCGGCGCGGCCCGACTGGACGGCGGCGACCAGGCTGGACTGGTCGGGCAAGGAGACGATCTGCCCATCGGCAACGCCCGCTTCTTTGGCGAAGCCGCCTTCGACGGCGCCGGCCATCACGGCAAGCTTGAGATCCGGATTATCCTTGATGCTGGAAAAATCCTTGATGCCTTTCGGATTGCCTTTTGCCACCAGCATAGCCTCGCCGATGCCGTAGGACGGCTCGGAGTAGTTGATCTCGGCGCAGCGCTTCGGGGTGATGAACATGCCGGCGGCGATGATGTCGAAGCGGCCGGCCTTGAGACCTGGAATGAGCGAGCCGAATTCGGTCAAAACACCGTCGACCTGCGGTATGCCCATCTTGGCGAGTACCGCCTTGGCGACTTCCGGCGCCTCGCCGGTCAGCTTGCCGTCTGGCGTGGCGTAACCGAACGGCGCCTCGTTGGCGAAACCGACGCGGATGTAGCCGTCCTTCTTGGCCCGTTCGAGGGTGGTTTCCGCGTGAGCGGACAGCGAGGTCAATGACGTCGCGGCGAGCGCGATGCAGGCAGCCGCTTTCACGACCATGCGGCGCGATATCGATGAATTGAACATGCTTTTCTCCCATTGGACAACTGTAGATGGTTCCCAGGGCGCGGCCTTCTTCGAGGTCGACGCCTGCTTGATCAGACGTATACAACTGCCCTAGACATTTCGCAAGCAGAGATATAGAAACCATGGAAATTCGGCGATAATTCGTAGTTCGCCAACAAATTGACGTCGAGTTGTGCACAATTTGGGCCTGCTTGCCCATATTTTATCAAAGAGCAAGCGGCGTACCTGGAAGGCAGGATTTCGGTGGCGACCGCGAAGGGCTTCGGGACATTCACGCAAGCGGAGTATGGGCAGCGCCTCGCCGGCGTGAAGACACGCATGCAACAAGCCGGCTTCGATCTCATCGTCTGTCAGGATCCAGCCAACATGTGCTGGCTGACCGGCTATGACGGATGGTCGTTCTACGTTCCGCAGTGCGTGCTCGTCCATCTGGAGGAGGACCGGCCGATCTGGTTCGGCAGGGCGCAGGATGCCAAGAGCGCACGCCTGACCACCGGCCTGCCCGAGACAAACATCGTGCCGTTCTCGGAACGGCTGGTGCAGCAGCCGGTCGAACACCCTTATGACGAACTCGCCCAACTGATCCGGTCGCGCGGCTGGGGAAAGGCCCGTATCGGCGTCGAGATGGACGCGCATTATTACACTGCGCGCTGCCACGCCCACCTTGTCGAGGGGCTGCCCGACGCGCATTTCGCCAACAACCACGATCTCGTTAACTGGGCGCGGCTGGTCAAATCCGAAGCCGAGCTGGTGCTGATCCGCGAGGCGGGTGCGATCTGCACGCATGCCATGAACCGCGCCATCGGGAAAATGCGGCCCGGTGTGCCTCAGAACCATGTCATTGCGGAAATCTATCACGCGCAGATCACGGGGGTGCCCGGAGCGGGCGGCGACTATGCCGCGATCTGTCCGCTTATGCCCGTTGGCGAGGGCACCAGCACGCCGCATCTGACGTGGTCCGACGCGCCGCTGCCGGACAGCGGCCCCGCCATTCTGGAGATTGCCGGCGTGAGGCGCCGCTATCACGCGGCGCTGACGCGGACCATACATTTCGGCAAGCCGCCGCTAGCCATCCTCGACATGGCCAAGGCAATCGTCGAGGGTGTCGACGCCGGCCTCGAGAAGGCGCGCCCCGGCTACACCGCCGAACAGGTGGAAGCCGCCTGGCAGGCAGTCCTGCGACGGAACGGGCTGAAGAAGGAAAGCCGGGTCGGCTATCCGGTCGGGCTCGCCTACCCGCCCGATTGGGGTGAACGCACCGCAAGCCTTCGTCCCGGCGATACTACCGAGATGCAGTCCGGGATGTGCTTCCATTTCATGGCCGGCGTCTGGCTCGACGATTTCGGCATCGCCATCTCGGAATCGTTCGTCGTCACGGAACGCGGCGGCGAACGCCTCTGCGACGTGGCGCGCGAACTCATCGTCATCGACTGACATGGCGGCCAGGAAACCGGCTGCCGAAAAGACCATGCGCGCCAGCAAGCCGGCAACAAGCACGAGGACACCCGATGGACCGCAATCCGTTTTCCGAAGCCGAAATCGCCGGACGCCTTGCCAAGGTCCGTATTGCACTGGCCGAGCGCGAGCTCGACGCGGCGGTCTTCGCCTCGCCGGAGAACGTCTTCTATCTCACCGGGCTCGATCACTGGGGGTATTTTGCCCCTCACCTGCTGGTCGTTCCGCTCCGGGGAAAACCTGTTCTGGTCACCCGCTCGATGGAGAAGGTGACGATCGAGAAGCAGGTGAAGGCAGCGGAATTCCGTGGCCACTCCGACAGCGAAACGGCGGCCGACCTTACCGCGCGGGTGCTTGCGGAGCTCGGCCTGTCCGGCAAGCGGATCGGTCTCGAATACTGGACGGCCGGCCTTAGCCATGGACTTGCCGTGGCGCTCCAGACGCAAGCCGATGCAACGTGGAGCGATGTCTCCGGTCTGATCGACAAGATGCGGCGGGTGAAGAGCACCGAAGAACAGGCGCTGATGCGGCGTGCCGCAAAGGTGACGGACGCCGCCGCCGGTGCCGCGATCGCCGCGATCTCCGATGGCGCTTCCGAACAGGAGGTCGCCGCCCAATGTGTTGCGGCAATGATCCGCGCCGGCGGTCATGCGCCGGGCTTCGGACCGTTCATCCGCCCGGCCGCGCGCCTGGGTGAAGAGCACACGACCTGGGGCGACGGAATCTACCGCAAGGGCGAGCCGGTCTTTGTCGAACTGTCCGGGTGCATCTCGCGCTACCATGCCCCGCTCGGCCGGCTCGTTCGCATCGGCCACATCAGCGATGAAGACGCCGCAATGGCGGAGGTGACCGCCAAGGCCTTCAACGCGGTCGTCGAGGCGCTGCGGCCGGGCGCCAAGGCGCGCGATGTTTACGCCGCCTGGCAGGCCGTCGCCGACGAGGCCGGCCTTTCCCACTATCGCCGCCATCACTGCGGCTACCTTGTCGGCGCCGGCCAGCCGCCGTCATGGACCGGCGGCAATTCGGTGACCGGCTTGCGACACGATTCCGACCTCGAGATCGAAACGGGGATGAGCTTCCACATCCTGTCATGGCTGATGGGAACGGGTCGCGGCAATGACTTCGTCTCCAACACGGTGCTTTTGACCGACGCGGGCGCCGAAGTGCTCACCCGCACGCCGGCCGGCCCGATCGTTCGATAGGCCCGCACGCATGGCGCGCTACTCGGCACTCTCGATTTTCCGCAACGCGCTCGCCGGCCAGAAGAATTGGCAGCGCGCCTGGCGTGCGGCGGAGCCAAAACCGTCCTATGATGTGATCGTCATCGGCGGCGGCGGACACGGCCTCGCCACCGCCTTTTACCTCGCCGAGAACCACGGCATCCGTAACGTCGCCGTACTCGAAAAGGGCTATGTCGGCGGCGGCAATGTCGGCCGCAACACCACCGTCATCCGCTCCAACTACCTGCTCGACGGCAACACCCAGTTCTACGAATTCTCGATGAAGCTCTGGGAGGGCATGTCGCGGGCGCTGAACTTCAACGTCATGTTCTCGCAGCGCGGCCAGCTCGTCACGGCGCATTCGGCCGATCAGCTCGACGGCTTCAGCCACCGCGCCAATGTCATGCGGCTGAATGGCATTGATGCCGATATCCTCGACCGCGACGAGGTGCGCCGTCTCGTGCCCTATCTCGATTTTTCCGACACCGCCCGCTTTCCGATCCATGGTGCCATCTTCCAGGGCCGGGCGGGCACGGCGCGCCACGACGCCGTCGCCTGGGGCTATGCGCGCGCCGCCGACAGCCATGGCGTCGACATAATCCAGAACTGCGAAATGACAGGCTTCCTCCGCGACCGCGACAGTATCGTCGGCGTCGAAACGACGAAAGGCCGGATCGGCGCCGGCAAGGTCGGCCTCGCTGTTGCCGGTCATACATCCGTGCTCGGTGCCAAGGCCGGCCTTGACCTGCCGATCGAAAGCCACGTCCTGCAAGCCTTTGTCACCGAACCGCTGAAGCCGCTGGTAGATCACGTCGTCGCTTACGGCGCCGACCATTTCTACGTCAGCCAGTCCGACAAGGGCGGACTGGTCTTCGGCGGCAATCTCGACGGCTACAATTCATACGCCCAGCGCGGCAATCTCGGCGTCGTGCGCGAGGTGGCGGAGGCGGCGATTGCTTTGATGCCGTGCATTTCGCGCGTCCGTCTGCTGCGCCACTGGGGCGGCGTCATGGACATGACTCCCGATGCCAGCCCGATCATCTGCCCGACGCCGATCGACGGCCTCTATCTCAATGGCGGCTGGTGCTATGGCGGCTTCAAGGCGACGCCGGCTTCCGGCTGGTGCTTCGCCCACACGATCGCCACCGGCAAGCCGCATCCCCTGATCGCGGCCTACGGACTCGATCGTTTCCGCACCGGCCACACGCTCGATGAGGCCGGTGTCGGCCCTTCCGCCTGGCTGCAATAGGAGGCGGGACAAAATGCTGCGCATCGAATGCCCCTGCTGCGGCCCGCGCGACCATGACGAGTTCCGCTATGGCGGCGATGCCTCGGTCACGCGTCCGGCCCATGACGACGCCGATCCGGAGGCCTGGTACCGCTACGTCTATATCAGGACAAACCCGGCCGGCCCGCACCGTGAATTCTGGCAGCACGTGACCGGCTGCCGGCAATGGCTGGTGGTCGAACGCGACACCCGCAACCACGCGATCGCATCCGTCGACTTCGCCAGGAAATCGACTGTCAGGAAACAACCGGCATGAGTTCGAACCGCAAACGCCTGCCAGCGGGTGGCCGCATCAGTCGCGAGGTGCCGGTAGATTTCACCTTCGATGGCCGCAAGCTGATTGGGTATCGCGGCGACACGCTCGCCTCCGCGCTGCTCGCCAATGGCGTCACTCTGGTCGGGCGCAGCTTCAAATATCATCGCCCGCGCGGCGTTTTTTCCGCCGGGCCCGAAGAGCCGAATGCGCTGGTTACGCTCGGGAGCGCCGGCAGGCGCGAGCCGAACCTGCCGGCGACGACGCTGGAACTCGCCGACGGCATGGTCGTGGAGAGTCAGAACCGCTGGCCGTCGCTTGCCTTAGACGTGCAAAGCGTCAACGGCCTTTTCGCGCCGTTTCTGTCCGCCGGCTTCTACTACAAGACCTTCATGGGCCCGACGCGCCGCGCCTGGATGTTCTACGAACATTTCATCCGCAAGGCGGCCGGCCTGGGCAAAGCCGGCACCGGCCCCGATCCCGACCGCTACGAGGTTCATCATGCCTTCGCCGATGTCGCCATCGTCGGCGGCGGCCCGGCGGGATTGTCGGCGGCGCGGGCGGCCGCCGCGGCCGGGGCGCGGGTCGCGCTGATCGAGCAGGATTTCCTGCTTGGCGGCCAGCTTCTGGCGGAACCGTCCGACAGCGCAGCGGCCGCATGGCTGAGGCAGGCCGAGGCCGAGTTGGAGGGCTTCGAAACCGTCGCGTTGATGAAGCGGACGACCGCTTTCGGCAGCTATGACGACAATGTGCTTGGACTGGTCGAACAGCGCGATCCAACCGATCCGCAGCCGAATGGCGAGACACGCCAAACGGTCACCATGCTGCGCGCCCGCGCCATCGTTTTCGCCACCGGCGCCATCGAGCGACCAATGGTGTTCTCGAACAACGACCGGCCCGGCGTCATGCTCGCCTCGGCCGCGCGGACCTACCTCAACCGTTTCGCCGTCCTGCCGGGCAGGAAAATCATCGTCGCCACCAGCAATGACGGTGCCTGGCGCACCGCCTTCGATTACGCCGCAGGCGGCGCGGAGGTGACGGTTGCCGATCTGCGCGCCGTCCCGCCCGCAGCACTTGCCGCGGAAGCCGCACGGCTCGGCGTGGTGGTGCGGGCCGCAACGCGCATCGTCGACCTGCACGGCGGCCATACCGTCAGGCGCGTAACGCTCAATGGACCGGAGGGACAATCCTCGGCCGCCTGTGACCTGGTCTGCATCTCCGGCGGCTGGTCGCCAACCGTGCATCTCACCTCCCACCTCGGTGTCAAACCTGTCTATCGCGACGACATTGACGGCTTCGTGCCGGGCGTCTTTTCAGCCAGCCAGTTCGGCGCCGGCGCAATTATAGGAGCTTATGCGACCGCCGCTGCCGTCGAGCACGGCCATCGCGCCGGCATCGAAGCGGCAGCCTCCTGCGGCAAGTCGGCGCCGGTGCCCGCTCCATCGAAACTCGATCTCGGCGAGACCGCTACGACGCTACTTCGCGAAGCCCCTTCGGTCGGACGTGGAAAAGCCTTCGTCGATTTCCAGATGGACGTGACGACCGGGGATATCGAGCTCGCCCATCGTGAGGGCTATGAATCGGTCGAGCATCTGAAGCGCTACACCACGCTCGGCATGGGCACCGATCAGGGCAAGACCAGCAATTTTCCTGCACTTGCCGCCATGGCAGCGCTGCGCGGCGCAACGATTCCCGAGACCGGCACCACGACCTTCCGCCCGCCCTATACGCCGGTGGCGATCGGCGCGCTTGCCGGACGCGCCGTCGGCCATCATTTCAAGCCGATCCGCCGCACGCCGATGCACGACTGGCACATGGCGAATGGCGCCGAGATGCTCGAGGTCGGGCTCTGGATGCGGCCCTATTTCTACCGGCAGTCGGGCCGCGACGTGAACGAGGCCTATGTTGCCGAAATGCGTACCGTGCGTCAGGCCGCGGGGCTGATGGACATCTCCACGCTCGGCAAGATCGATGTCCAGGGCCCGGATGCGGCAATCTTCCTCGACCGCGTCTATGCCAACGGCTTTGCCAAACTGGCGATAGGCCGCGCCCGCTACGGCGTCATGCTGCGCGACGACGGCATCGTCTTCGACGACGGCACCACGACGCGGCTGGCGGAAAACCGGTTCTTCATGACCACTTCGACCGCCAAGGCCGCCGATGTGCTGTCGCGTCTCGAATTCCTACTCGACACGGCCTGGCCGGATTTGCGCGTGGCCGTTACCTCGGTCAGCGATGAATGGGCGGCAATGTCGGTTGCCGGGCCTAACAGCCGCGCAATCCTCGGTGTTGCTTTTCCTGGTCTCGACGTTTCCGACGCGGCGCTTCCGCATATGGGGCTACTCGAAAGCGAGTGGCAGGGCCGTGGGCTCCGCATCCTGCGCCTCAGTTATTCCGGCGAGCGCGCTTACGAAGTCTATGTCGGCGCAGCTGCCGGTGAACAGCTCTGGAGCCGCTTGCTCGAAGCCGGCAGACCCTTCGACCTGAAGCCTTACGGTGTCGAGGCGCTCGGCGCGCTGCGGGTCGAAAAGGGCCATGTCGCCGGACCGGAGATCGATGGGCGCACGACGCTCGACGATCTCGGCCTCGGCCGCATGGCCGGCAAGCGCAGCGGCTTCGTCGGCGATGTACTGCGCCGCCGCCAGGCCTATCAGGCGCCTGAGCGCCAACGGCTGGTCGGACTGGAATGCGCCGAAGACGGCAAGCGCCTCCGCGGCGGGGCGATCCTGTTCCTGCCCGACCACAAGATCGAGGGCCATGGCCGCGGCCGGGTGACCTCGATCACCTTTAGCCCAGAACTCGACCGCTATGTCGGATTGGCCCTGCTTGCCGGTGATGTCGCGGCAGAAGGAAGCGAGGTCGTGGCGGTCTATCCGATGAAGGCCGAAACGGTTCGCGCCCGCGTTGTCTCGCCGGTATTCATCGATCCGCAGGGAGAACGGCTGCATGGCTAGCTTGACCTCTTCTCGGGATTTCAGTCTGTCCGTGGCGGATTGTCCGCTTATCCAGATCGAGGGCTGGGACGCGACACTGAGACAATTCGAAAAGAGCGTCTCGGCGTCGCTCAACACGAAACTTCCCGCTTCGGTGGGAGAGACGGTTCGCCACAAGGGCCTTTTGACCATCCGCGTTGCACCTCGCCGCCTTTGGCTGGCTCTCGACGAAGGCACAGAAGCGCCAGCCCTTGTCGTCGACCCAGATCTCGGCTGTTCCGTGCCCCTTGGGGAAGGTCGTGTTCGTTTGAAAATGGCCGGCCCTGGTATCGCAAGGCTTCTGTCCGGCTGCATTGCCGTCAACTGGCACGCGCCGACCGCCGCTCCGGGCCGCGCCGTGCAAACATCCTTCCATCACGTGCCCGTGCTCTTCCTGCGCACCGGCGAGACCGCGTGCGAACTCATCGTGCCGCGAAGTTTTTCGCGAAGCCTCTCGGATTGGATTGCCGACGGCTAGCCAATACCGGTTCTTCGGGCAAGGGCCGGCTTTAGCGGCGATCCAAGCCGCCATCACGAAGCCATCTACTCTCTTGCCGGCCAGTCCTGCAGGAGCGTAATCCCAAACTTCGGCGCGGCTACTTTGAGCCGCTCGATATCGGCAGGCGTCGGCGGCCCGACCACCTCTCCCTTGCTGCGTTCATGGCCACCTTCGGCAAGAAACTGCTCGAACACACTTGGCGTGTCTATCAGGATATAGCGAACGAGCTGGTTGCCGGGATTCATAAGCTGGTGCGGGATGCCCCGCTTCAAAAACATGCTCTCGCCGGGCGAGAGCGTTCGGACCACACCGTCCACAATTGCGGTCAAGTGCCCTTCGATGACGTAGACCGTCTCGTCGTCATTCGCATGAACATGGATTGGCGTTTTGGTGTGCCCGTCGCTTCTGTTTTCGAACAGACTCAACAAGCCTCCCGTCTGTTCGCCGGAGACCAGTCGCTTCATGACGATGCCCGCGAGCACGAATTCTTTTGGTTCAACATCCGTCATTGATCCAATCCTGCCAGGCACATTTGGTGGGCCGTCAAGCAGACGAGCTGCGCAGCGACATCCGGCAAACGTCGAACTGGCTCGCGGGTTCCCGGTCGCCGGAGTTCCCTCTTCCCAAGCTCCGTTTGGACGAAAAGACGGCTTCGTTGTCACCGGACATGCAGGCCGACATCCGCCAATTCGAGGGCGCCGCAGAGGTCCGCCTAACTGACGGCAAAGCTGCAACGGGCTGCCAGGCTCTCGCCGGGCCCAAGCACCGACAGTCCATTCCATTTGTCGATCGAACCCCGATTATGAGCATCGACAACATGACTGACCGGTTCAAAACAGAAGAAGTCGCTCTCGTCCGATGGCGAATAGACCAGGTACAAATTCAAGGGCGATGAAGCTTCAATCCGCAGGCTGCAACTGTGCTCTGGCCAAGATATGGAGGCGACACCATCCCAGCCAGCGAACACATTGTTTATCCATCCGCTCGGCAAGGCGGCCGGGGCGCCGAAATTCCAATCGGGATGGGTTTTGACATCCACATATCGTTCAGGGAGATGGTTGGGCCGTTCGAGGCAAACCTGTGATGCCGCGGCGTGAAGCGTGGTCAACGCTGTTCTCGGGAACCATGGATGGATGCCAAGCCCGAACGGCAATCTGATCGATGCCCGATTGACGATGCGAAGTTTTAGCTCGAGCCCCTGTCCGGCCAGCGCGTAGCTCACCTCGGCGCGATATCGGTATGGGCCGGGCCCGTTGCTGATGAGCGACAGCTTTGCGTTGTCCTGCGTTACGCTGTCGACGTCCCACTCGCTCGAAAATCCATTGCCGTGAATGGGAAATGGCTCGCGTGCAACATTGGCAGGTAGTTCGTGGAATTTGCAGTCGAATGTGAACCCGCCGCCCGAGATGCGATTTGACCATGGCAAAAGCAGGTTGCAGGCAAGGTCGAACGGGTTGCTGCTCCCGCCGTTCGGCCAAGGCCTGAAGAGCGGCACGCGTCCATGGTCCAGTCTCGCAAGACCTGCCCCAAGCGATGGGACGATTTCAGCAGACAGGTCTCCGCTTCTGATCTTGATCGTCCCGACCATCCGCTTCAGACGGTATCGGCCTTGGCAGCGGCGATCGGCTGTTGATGGCGGCCTTTGCGAGCCACTGCAAGAAGGTCGTTCGACGCGATCCCGATGAGCGCCTTCATCTGATCGTGTGCATCGTCGGCCCTCCGCATCCTGATTGCCTCCAGCACGTCGCCATGCGCGCTCAGCGTCTGCTGGTAATTAGCGGTGGCCGATGTGGTCAAGCGGAAGGAGAAGCTGAGGGCGGCCGCAAGCATATTGCCGAGATTGGCGAATACCGGGTTGCGGCTGGCACGCAGGATGGCCGTATGAAACCTGACGTCGGCATCGAGACACGCAGCAAGGTCATCCTGCGGAGCAATGCGCATGGCTTCATAGGCCGCTTCGATGACCGCGAGATCGCCTGACGTCGCCATCTTGGCCGCAAGTTGGGCGGCAGCGGGTTCAATGACCAGCCGCGCCTCGATCAATCCTCGGACGAAATCGAGATCGGGCTCGATATCGCGCATCCATTCCAGAACCTGTGCATCCAGCCTGTTCCATTCGCTCGACACGCGCACACGCGTCCCGGCCCGCTTGCGCGCCTCGATCAATCCTTTCGCCGAAAGCGTCAGAAGAGCATCGCGAAGCGCGGTGCGGCTGGCCCCGTAGATAACGCAAAGCTCGGCTTCCGTCGGCAGGACGGAGTGCTGGGCGTAGGAGCCGGCGAGGATGCGCTGTCCGAGATCGCGTGCGATGCGATCCTTGAGCGATGACGTTGTGCCATCTGCGGCAGGAATGTCCTGCTTGCCTTGGCCAGTCGAAGCGATCGCCGCGTCCATCGTCATGTCCTGTTCAAGTGGTACTCGGCAATTACCACAGCAAGTATCAGCAGCGAGCCCTTGGCAAGCAACTGATAGAAGGTTGGCACGGACGTCAGTATCATTCCGTTGTTGAGGACGCCAATGATGGCGACGCCCAGCAGTGCGCCGACGATCGTGCCCTTGCCGCCCTGCAAGGCGCAGCCACCAAGAACGGCCGCTGTGATGGCCTCGAGTTCCAGGCCTTGGGATCCGGATACGGGCTGCCCGGAGCCGGTACGGGCAGCCAACAGAATCCCGGCCAATCCGGCCGCCACTCCACTCATGATGTAGATGCCGACGCGGTAGCGGTTGATGTCGATGCCGGAGAAGCGTGCGACAACGGGATTGCCGCCCAGCGCATAGATGTTGCGGCCAACGATCGAGCGGGCAAGGAAGAGATGGAACACGATCGCGGTCAGCAAGAGAATCCAGATCAGCAGAGGCAGGCCGAGGATTCGTCCGATCCCGATGAAGCGGAAAGTCTCGCTGAAAATCGCGATCGATTGCCCGTCGGACATGATGAACGCGATGCCGCGGAAGATCGCCATCGTACCGAGAGTCGCGATGACAGCGTTGACCCGCCCATAGGTGATGATGATGCCGTTCACGAGGCCGGCAAGACCGCCCAGGACCAGGCCGGCAAGAATGCCCGCGGCGGGTGATCCGGTGGCCTGGATGGCCATTGCCGTCGATACTGTGGTCAGACCGACAATTGCGCCGACGGCAATATCGAGCCCTCCGGCGACAATAACCACGGTCTGGCTCATCGCCAGAACGCCCAGGATGGTAATGCCTAGACCGATGTTCAGCAGGTTTCGGCTGGAGAAGAACACGTCGCCTCTCAGGGTGCCGAAAATGAGCACGAGAATGGCGAGAGCAACAAGAAGGCTTACGTTGTGAATGCCGATGCGCTCTGCGATGCGCAAGGAAGCGCGCCTTTTGCCGGTTTGCGTTGTTGCTGTCCTGAGCTCAAGGCTGTTCACTGAATTTGTCCTCCAAGCGATGCTGCAGACTGAGGCATGGCATGTCTCAGGATCATGGCCTCGTCGATGTCAGGGCGGGAAAGTTCGGCCGTGATCCGGCCTCCAGCCATAACAAGCACCCTGTCGGCCAGCCCGATCAGTTCCGGCATTTCCGAGGAGATCAGGATTATGCCGATGCCGCTGGCGGCGAGTTCGTCGATCAGGCGATAGATTTCCGCCTTGGCGCCGATGTCGATGCCGCGGGTCGGCTCGTCGAGGATGAGAAGCATCGGCTGCCGCGCAAGCCAGCGCGCAAGAACGACCTTCTGTTGGTTGCCACCCGATAATTTCGAAACCTGTTCGTCGAGGTTGGGCGCCTTGATCGACATCTTTGCTGCAAGCGGTGAGACGATCTCCAGTGCCTTGCGCCGGTTGAAGAAGCCGAAGGTCGACGTTCTGTCGGGCACGCAAAGCGAGGCGTTATCAAGAATGCTTCGGAACAACAGCAGCGCCTCGTGCTTGCGGTCTTCCGGGGCAAAGCCGATGCCCGCCACGATCGCTGCATGCGGACTGTTGGGGCCAACGGGCACACCATTCATCGTTATGGTTCCGTCGAGGCGCCGATCATAGCCGACAATCGCCTTTGCCAGTTCGGATCGACCCGCACCCATAAGGCCGGCAATGCCGAGCACCTCGCCGCGGCGGACCTTGAGGCTCACATCGGTGACGTGGTCGGTGATCAGGCCCGTCACCTCCAGCAACGGTTGCCCCGATTGCCACGTCTCGCGCGTAAACAGATCGGCTATGTCGCGGCCGACCATGAGCTTGGCTATGGTCTGCTCGCTGGCACCGGCCGCGGGGGAATCATCGACCAGCCGGCCGTCCCGCAAGACAACAATGCGATCCGCAAGGTCGATGACCTCGTTCAGCCTGTGAGAGATGTAGACGATCGAAGTGCCCTCGCCGCGCAGCCGGCGAATTACTGAAAAAAGACGGCGCGCTTCGTCGTCGGTCAGTGACGAGGTCGGCTCATCGAATGCGATCAGCCGGCCGCCGGCACGTATGGCGCGCATGATTTCGATCATCTGGCGCTGTGCCGGACCGAGTGTGCTGCAGAGTTGACGCGGCAGCATATCCTGCTGCATGCCGAAGGTCGCAAGCACCTTATCGGTCTGCTCCTCGAGCCTGTGCCAGTCGAGCAGGACGCCTGCCAGCCGCGGCAGTTCGCCGACGAAAATGTTCTCGGCCACGGTCAGGTTCGGAACGATCTCCGGCTCCTGATGGATGACGCGTATTCCGGCTCTGTGGCTGTCGCGCGGTTCGCTGAAAACGATCGGCGTGGAGCCATGCAGCACGGTGCCGGTGTCCGGTGCGAACACGCCCTCGAGAATTCGCATCATTGTCGACTTGCCGGCGCCATTCTCGCCAACCAGGGCAAGCACCTCTCCTGGCCGAAAGGCAATCGAGACATTGTCGAGCGCCTGCACGACGCCGAAGCGCTTCGATATCCTGTCGAGCGAGAAGAAATCCGATTGCATCAAAAGCTCACTCCCGAGGACCGATCCGTGTGCCCGTCGACGAACTGCCGGCCCAAAGAGCGTCATGCGCACTGCGGCGCATGACGCATATCTGGTTCAGTGGCAGAGCTTGGCTTTGTAGTCCGACGCAAAATTGTCGGCGGTGATGTATTCCGGGTCAGTGAAGGATTGAACGGGAAGCTTCGTTCCGTCCTTGATGGAGGCTAAGAGAATCTTCACCGCCAGCGCGCCATGATTTTCCGAATTGAGCCACATCGTACCACGGAACGCCGAGGGCTTTCCGGATCCGAAGGCATCGCAGGCGCGGCTACCGTCGATGCCGATCCCCATGCCCTGGTCTGCGGAATAGCCGGCATTCTCCAATGCTCGCGCACCACCCAGCACGCCATCATCGTTGCATGAATAGAATATCCAGTTCGTGACGCTGGGATTGGCCGTCAGTGTGGTGGTCATCACGTCGATGGCGTTGACCATCGTGTTGTCGTAGGGGACGCGAACGATGTTGCCCGGCTTGAAATCGGGCACCGCCTTCAGGAACGCTTCTTCCGCGCCCTTGTTGCGCTGCATGCAGGTATCGGCCTTGCGGTCCTCGATCGAGGCGATGCGCACCTCTTTGCCCGTCCAGCCTTCAGCCTTGTAGAGCTTGGCAAGCTCTTCGCCCACCCGCGCACCGATATTGTAAGCATTCATGCCGACATAGGGGACCTGGGTGCCATCCTGGTAGTAGATATCGTCGTCCACCGCCACCAAGGGAATTTTTGCGGCCTTTGCTTTCTCCGCGATGACCGGTCCCAGCGCCTTGTCGGGGACAACGATGGCGATGCCTTTCACGCCATCGCCGACCATCGTATCGAAGGTCGTGATCGTCAAATTGGCGTCGAACTGAACGTCCTGCGACACGAACGCGGCCCCGGCCGCCTCAGCCGCTTTCTTGGCGCCGCCGACTTCGGCGACGAACCATGGATGATCTCCCATCTTGTTGATGTAGCCGATCTTGATGTCGTCTGCGCTTGCTGTGCCACTCATCAGTCCGGCAGCCAGTATCGCAAATGTCGCCAAAGCCTTTGTTGTGGTTTTCATGAAGATCCTCCCTGAGCTCAATGGTGGTTGCTAGTCGTGGTAGACAACCGAGCGCCCACCGTCGATGGTGATCGTCTCGGCATTTATGAACGGCGCTTCGTCCGAAGCGAGGAAAACCGCCGTCATTGCAACCTCGTCCGGCCGGCCAATTCGCTTGGGCGGATGGAGGTCGTAGGCTCGCCGCTTCTCCTCGGCGGGGTTCGGGAATGTGTTCCAGTAGGCTTCCGCGATCGGCGTCTCGATATAACCGGGGGCGATCGCGTTCACCCGGATACCGCGTGCGGCATATTCGATGGCCAGCGAACGGGTCAGGCCCAAAAGTGCATGCTTGGCGACCGGATACGGGAACGTATGGGGAATGATCTGGAAGGCGTGACAGCTCGCTATGTTGACGATGGACCCCGAGCCCTTCGCCAGCATCGTCGGCAAAACCGCCTTGGCGCAGAACCACGCGGCCTGGAGGTCGAGCTTGAGGCAGCGCTCCCATTCCTCATCCGGCATCAGCAATGGTTCGTAGAAGACATTGGCACCGGCATTGTTGACCAGAATGTCGACGCCGCCATAGGCCGTGATCGTGCGGGCGACCATGTCCGCGACCGCGGATACGTCCGTGACATCCGTCTCGACGAACAATACGTCGGCGCCTCCGGCACGCAATTCGTCGGCGACCGCTTTGCCGCTTGCCGCATTCAGTTCGGCAATGACGGTCTTTGCCCTATGTGTTGCAAAGGCGCGGGCGGTGGCGGCACCTATGCCTTGGCCGGCGCCCGTGACGATTGCGATCTTTCCTTGCAGCCGGCCTGCCATTGCACTCACCAGTCAACCACGGTGCCGTCCGGCATGACGGCATTGCGGGCATGCAGCACTTCCTGCTTGAAGGGGTGACGCGCGATGACGTCCTCATTGACGGTGACGCCAAGGCCCGGCAGATCGGGCAGGTCCCAGCGGCCTGGTTTACGCCGAATTGGCCAGGTAACGACGTCGTCGTACCAGGCGACGGCACCGGACATCTCCTCCTGAATGACGACGTTTGGCGTCGATATGCCGAAGTGAAGAGCAGCGACGCCAGCGATCGGACCGAGCGGGTTGTGCGGCGCAAGGCCGATGCCTGCCGTTTCCGCCATGGCCGCGATCTTCTTTGTCTCCAGCAGACCGCCAGTGTGGCAAATATCAGGCTGGGCAATGTTGAAGGCACGGGCTGCGATCGAGTGCGTGAATTCGCGACGCCCGATCAGCCGCTCGCCGGAAGCGATCGGCACGGCCGATCGCGCCGTGATATGCGCCAGTCCGGCAACATCTTCGGGCGGCACGGGTTCTTCCGCGAACATGATGCGGGCCGGCTCGATTGCTCTGAGGTAATCCATCGCAGCGTTAACGGATGCAGGGCGTCCATGGAAATCGACCATGATGTCGATGTCCGGACCTATGGCCTCGCGAAGTGAGCCAACCATGTTGGCGACAGAATCAACGGCTTTCGCAGGCGATGCGTAGTGGGTGTAGGGAATGCAGACGACCTTGACCGCATCGTAGCCTGCCTGCGTCACGATGCGTCCGCGTTCCACGATCGCGTCCGCGGATCCGGTCTCATAGACCGCCTTCATGTCTCCGAGGCCGAGATGCGTATAGGTGCGCAGATAGTCGCGAACCTGTCCGCCCAGAAGGCGCCAGACGGGGACGCCCAATGACTTGCCCAGGATGTCCCAGAGCGCGATCTCGATGCCGCTGACGGCAGACATTCCCTCGACGCCAAGACGCCAAAATCCGTGGCGCGTAAGTATCTGGTAGCACTGCTCCACGTTGCGCGGATCCTGCCCGATGAGCAGGGCCTCAAGGTCCTGAAGCGCCCCAACGACGGCTCGGGTCTTCCATTCCAGCGTTGCCTCACCCCAGCCAAACAGCCCGGGCTCGTCGGTTTCGACCCGGACGAAGACCCAGTTGCGCATTTCCGCATTGCAGACGCGCGCCTTGATGGCCGTGATTTTCATCGGTCCTCCCAGACCTGCCGCCTTTTTTCGATGGCAATATGTATGATTTATTACGGATAATATGGACGAGTCAAGCGCAACGTCGATGTGGACCAGCGCCGCCAAGGGACTGGTCCTCAGGAGGATCCGAGCAATTTTCGATCAATCCTTGTCCGCCGATGGAGGGCTGTCAGCCTCCGATCCGCGAACATCGCGGAAAAGGCGCGGCTAAATCACCGCGCAGACCGTTTTCGTCTCGAGATAGTTCTCCAGGCCCGGTGCGCCGTTCTCATAGCCCCAACCGGATTGCTTGTGGCCGCCCTTCGGCAGTTCCGGCGAGAAGTAGGAATGGCAATTGATCCAGACGGTGCCCGACCGGATACTTGCGGCAAGGCGATGCGCAGTGGATAGGTCGCGGGTCCAGACGCTTGCGGCGAGGCCGTAGGGCGAGTCGTTCGCAAGGCTTATCGCCTCCGCGACATCGTCGAACGGTGTCACGGCAACGACTGGGCCGAAGATTTCCTCGCGCATCATGCGCATGTCCGGGCGCACGCCGGTAACCACGGTCGGCTCGAAGAAGTTGTCGAAGCGCCGGCCGCCGGCGATGATCTCGGCGCCGCTGGAAGCACCATCGCCGACGTAGAAGGCGACGCGCGCAGCCTGGGTCCCGTTGACCAGCGGACCAAGGTCGGTATCCGGGTCAAGCCCGTGTCCGAGCCGCAGCTTTCGCGCTTCTTCCGTCAGCCCCTCCGCCAGACGGTCGTAGATCGAGCGATGCGCATAGACACGCGAGCCGGCGACGCAGACCTGGCCGGCATTGGCGAAGATCCCCCGAGCCACTCCGGGGATTGCGAGCCCCATGTCCGCATCGGGCATGATGATGGCCGGCGACTTGCCGCCCAGCTCGAGCGTCAGCTTCTTCAGATTGCCGCGCGCTGCGGAGACGATCATCTTTCCGACTTCCGTCGAGCCGGTGAAGGCGACCTTATCGACATCGGGATGTGCAGCCAATGCTGCGCCCACGGTTTCACCGAGACCGGTCACGATATTGACGACGCCGTCCGGCAAGCCGGCTTCGATCATCAGTTCGCCCAGCCTGAGGGCGGTGAGCGACGTTTCCTCAGCTGGCTTGAGCACGATCGTACAGCCGGCGGCAAGCGCCGGGGCGAGCTTCATCGAGGCCATAAGCAGCGGCGAATTCCAGGGCGTTATGGCAGCCACGACACCGATCGGCTCTCGCACCGTGTAGGCGAAAATCTTGCTGCCCACCGGTTGGTAGCTGATGGAGGTGGGGATGGTCGTGCCGAGGATTTTCGTGGCAAAACCGGCAAAATAGCGGAACTGCTCGGCCGAGGCGGGAATCTCGGCGAAGCGCGAGGTCTTCAGCGACTTTCCTTGGTCAAGCGTCTCGAGTTCTGCAAGCTCATCGGCATGGCGTTCAATCAGGTCGGCGATGCGCCATAGCAGCTTGCCGCGTGCCGACGGTGTCATGTCGCGCCAGCTCTCGCCTTCGAAAGCAGCACGCGCCGCAGCAACGGCGCGCCCGGCGTCATCGGCTGTGCCTTGCGCCAGCAGCGCGAGCGTGTCGCCATTCGCAGGATCGGTCGCGGGCAAGGTTGCGCCATCGCTGGCGTCGCACCAGCCGCCGCCGATCAGGTGCCGCATTCTGGGTTTGGCCAGGAACGCCTCGACGCCTGCGTGCCTGGCTGCACCGTTTCGAATGATGACCGTCATGTCCGTGCTCCGCAAGCGAACGCCTCGACCGCCGCGAGGGCACCGCGGATGATGGAATGATAGCCGGTACAGCGGCAGATATTGCCTTCGAGCGCAGTGCGGATCTGAGACTCGTCTGGAGCCGGATTCTCCAGCAGCAGAGCGGTCAGCGCAACAGTAATGCCGGGTGCGCAGTAGCCGCACTGGAAGGCGTTTTCGGCCGCCAGAGCCTGGCGCAGGACAATGGCTTCGGGAAGGTCGTCGAAACCCTCCGGCGTGATGATGGTGGCCCCGTCGAGTTGCCACGACATGAGCAGACAGCCATTGACCGCGCGATCGTCCATCAGCACGGAACAAGCGCCGCAGCGGCCGATGCCGCAAGCCATCTTGGCGGCAGTCATGCCGAAATGATCGCGCAGCAGGTCGATCAGGCGCAACTCGGCGGGCACGGCCAGCGCCTGGCGGCAGCCGTTGAGGTTAAAGGTAATCGCGATCTCGCCACTCACGCTGCACTCCTCTGCAGGGCGTCGAGTACCCATTCAGGATCGACCGGGAGGCGCTCGGGCCAAGCCCCTGTGGCGTCCGCAATCGCGTTGACGACGGCTGGCGACACGGCACCAATGCCAAGCTCACCAACTCCGCGCGGGCCGAACGGGTCGTCCTCGTCCAGATCCTCCAATGCGAAGGTCGCGAAGCTTTCCGGCGTGTCGGCAATGCCTGGCAGCATGTAGAAGTCGAGGTTGCCGGCAAGATACCGGCCATCCCGCATCGCCGCGTCCTCAGTGAGGGTGAAGCCCAGCCCCTGGACGCCGCCGCCTTCGATCTGGCCAAGATAGGCGGCGGGATCGAGCATCGGTCCGGCCGCGGTGTGCTGATGGAGGTCGAGCACACGTACCTGTCCGGTGATGCGGCTCACGGCAACGCGCGCCAGTGTCGCGCCGAAGGCGAAGATCAGGCGTGCATTGCCTTCCAGATAGTCCGATTTCGGAAACTCGAAGCTGACGGCAGCAGCTGGCAGCCGGTCGGGAGGCAACGCCTCGGCAAGCTCGGCGAAACTCATGAGCAGTGAGCCGCTGTTGGAATGTCGCTCGACGATACCGCCGGTTGCCAGCGCCAGCGTCCCGGCTTCGCGGCAAAGCAGCTGGCCCGCTGCTGCCAGCAGGTCGCGCGTAAAAGGTGGTGCGGCGACTGCCGCGACCCGCCAAACCACGTGAGTGCCGCGCGAGGCGGTGGAGGAGCCGGATTCGGGCGTCGCCGCCGTATCACCGGTGACCGGCCGGACATCGTCGCGGCCGCAGCCGAGCGCTCCGGCGACCGCGGCCTTCACCGAGGTGAGCAGGCCTTGTCCCATCTCGTCCAGGCCATAGAGCGCTTCGATCATGCCATCCGGAGCCAAGCGCAACGCGCCTCCGGCCGGGTCCGGCGGCAGCGTGCCTAGTCCATTGCCTTGATAGTTCATCGCCATCCCGACGCCGATCTTCTCAGAGCCGTCGAACGACGGACCACGCGGCTTGGCCCAGATCGGGTCAGCAGCGGCGGCTTGCAGCATCTCGGCCAGACGTTCGGACGGCGCGACCTGCTGGCCGAGATGGCCTCGCGTGCCAGGCTCGCGCAAATTGCGGCGCCGTATCTCGATAATGTCGATGCCGGCGGCTTCGGCCAGCCGGTCCAGCTGGCACTCTACCGCGAAGGCCATCTGGTTGGCACCGAAGCCACGAAACGCGCCGCAGACGCCGTTATTGGTATAGGCGAGCCTGCCCGAGCTGAGGACGTTGGGAACGACATATGGCCCGCAGGCGTGTTCGAGCGCCGTCTCAAGCACGCCCGGACCGAGCGACGCGTAGGCGCCGGCATCCGCGATCACATCCACCTGTTGGGCGAGCAGACGACCCTCGGCGTCGCAGGCGGTGCGCATATGGATGTGCATGGCATTGCGCTTGGTACCCGCGATGACGGATTCCGCCCGGTCGAGATGCAGCCGCACGGCGCGTCCGGTCTTCAGCGCCAGCAGGGCCAGGGCCGGCTGCACGGTCAGCTCGTCCTTGCCGCCGAAAGCGCCGCCAGTCGGGCTGGTGACCACCCGTATCCGCTCTTGCGGCATACCGAGGATGCGCGAGAGCTGCATGCGGTCGCGGCGGCCATGCTGCCCACCGGCAAAGACGTTCAGGGTACCATCCGTGCCGACGAAAGCGTAGCCGCCCTCCGTCTCCATAAAGCCGTGCATCTGGCTCGGCGTTTCGTAGACAGCCTCGACGATATGAGCTGCCTTGGCAAAAGCCGCGGCGGCATCGCCACGCGTGAACTCGAAGCTGCACTGCAGATTGCCTGAGGCGTGGACCGGCTCGGCCCCAGCGGCGAGTGCCTGTTGGGGATCGCTCACAATTGGCAGCGGCTCGTATTCGACGCTGACGAGAGCAAGCGCGCGTTCGGCCGTCCGTGTGTCAACAGCGGCAACGGCAGCAACAGCGTCGCCGAAATAGCGGACCTTGTCGAAGCACAGTGCCGGCTGATCCTGCACGACAATGCCGAAGGCATTGCTGCCGGCAATGTCGCGGTGCGTTACAACCGCCGCGACTCCTGGCAGCGCCTCGGCCGCGCTCGTATCGATGGAAACGATCCTTGCATGGGGAATGCCGGCACGCCGAATGCGCCCGACCAGCATGGCGGGCTCGCGACGGTCGGTCAGGTATTCGAGCCTGCCTGCGATTTTCGGCGCAACGTCCGGCCGCTGGTGCCAGCGTGCGCCGATCTCCGATCGCGACACGAGAATTTCGGCAGGTGGATTTCCGGACGGCACGGTCCGCCGGCGCGGCGAATGTGCTCCTTGGGACAACTTTCCGCCGAGCCCGAAGACCAGCGCATTCGCCACGACACTGCGCCGATAGCGGTCGGACCGCCATGCATCATCGATCGCCGGCGCCTCTTCGAGAATTGCGGCGTGCAGCTCGGCCCAATCGATCTCTTGGAGGCGCCGGCCGATGAGCAGCGCTTCGGCGTGACCGAGACGGGCTGCTTCCCCGCCGCCGCTGGCCGCGAGCCGCGCGATCGTGACACGATCGTCCGCCGTTTCGATCAACCCGGCGACACCGGCCACGCTTGGGGTGAAGGCGGCGCGCAGGCCGACTTTGCGATGGGTCCAGCGAGCGGCAGGCTGCGGTGGAACGATGACCGTCTCAATGAGGCCCGCTGACGGTGCGTCGGCCAACCATTGCGCGAGCGGCACGACGGCGCGCCCAGCCGGTGAGACGATCTCCAGCTTCGCATCGATCGCGAGCAGGGCCGGCAGAAGGCAACCCGTGCCCCCCGCGACGTTGCCGCCCAGCGTTGCGAGATTGCGGACGGCGGGTCCCGCCGTGGCGCGGACTGCGGCTGCGAGCAGAGGCAAAGTCTCGCCTATCGCCCGGTCACGCTCCAAGGCACCCAGGGTCGTCAGTGCGCCGATCCGAAACCCGTCGCCGGCCAGTTGGATGCCCTTCAGGCAGGCGATACGGCCGATGTCGATGAGGCGCCGCGGCTTTGGCAGGCCCTTCGCCCAGCCGAGCTGCAGCGCCGTGCCCCCGGCGACCAGTTGCGACGCGCCCTCGCCTGCCAATGACAGCGCCTCGGCAACGGAGGTCGGGCGAAGCACCTGGAGACCCGATTCGGTCATGTGGCTCTCGCGGTCGTGCCGAAACGGATGCCTTTTTCCTTCAGCCAGCGGCGGTAGGCGATGGAGGACCCGTCGGCGCGGGTCGGGATTTCCATCCGCGGCTCGAGTGGAAGGCGCAGCGGCCGCTGGTTCTCCACGATGATCCGGTCTTGCAGGAAGATGACCTGTTCGAAGTTGAGCAACGCCGTCTGCGTCGAAGCCGAGTCGACGAGATACATGACCGGCTGGGCGCGGCAGCGGTCTTCCTCGATGGGCTGGATGAACAGCGCGATTGCGTCGAGCCGGTCCGGCGCCACGTGGCACACGCGATAGAGCATCACCACGAATGGGCTCGGCACGCGATAGGTCAGATGCACGAACGCGCCGGAGCTTTCCGTGGCGGCAATGCGCGGCTGGAAAAACGTGCAGTTGGTCGCCCAGACCTCGTCTACTTCGCGACGTATCTCGCTCAGATAGGCCGGTACTTCCGTGTGCGGCTCCGAGCCGAGAATGTCGGTATGCACGAAGGGGAAATGCGCCATGTCGAGGAAGTTCTCTACGACACGCAAACCCGACGCCCGCATCGTCACCCAGCCGCAGGGCACGTAGCGGCGGTCGGGTTCCGATGCCTCGGCGATCTCGAAGATTTCCTTCCCGGGCAGGCCCAGCGTCGTCCAGACGCAGCCGTAGCGCTGCCGGACGGGCAGCGCGGGGCCGCGGTTGCCGTCGTCCAGGACCTCCCGAACCGTGATTTCGCCCGTGATGTCACGGACCAGTTCGATGTCCTGGCCGAGCAGCCGCGTATGGCTCGGCGCGCCATCCAGGTCGGCGACCGTCTCCACCGCGTACCAATCGTCCAGTGCCGCCCTGTCCGTCGTCTTCATGACCGGGGCTCGCCTTATTGAGTCCATTGCAGGCTGCCGCCGGAATTCTGGGCAAGGAAAGCGGCGCGCCGGGCGAACAGGCCAGGCGCGACGCGATGGATTTCGGCGATGATCTCGCGCAGGTCGCCGGTGCGCAGCGCGCCGTCCTCGGCCAGGATCTCGCCATCGACCATCGTCAAAGACACGTCGCTGCCGCGCACGGCGTGGACAAGATTGTGATGGAAGTTGAAATAAGGTCCGTCGCGGAAGACCGGCGTCATGCGCGGCGTATCGGTGCGGACCGCGATGATGTCGGCGCGCTTGCCGACTTCAATCGAGCCGATCTCGTGGTCGAGACCGATCGCCCTGGCGCCGAGAATGGTGGCCATGCGCAGCACCTGCCAGCTATCCATGGCGGCGGCCTCGAAGTCCTTCAGCTTGCCCAGCAGCGAAGTCACCTTCATCTCTTCGAACATATCGAAATTGTTGTTCTCCTTCTCGCCGTCGGTGCCGATCCCGACAGGCACGCCGGCCTTCAGCATCTCGGCCACCAACGCGATGCCGCTTGCCAGCTTCATGTTGGAAACAGGATTGTGGGCCACCGAAACGCGGCGCTTGGAAATAAGCTCGATCTCTTCCCGATCGAGCCAGACGGCGTGGGCGATCATGGCGCGCGGCGTTTCGAAGAAGCCAAGGTCGTCCAGCGCGAACATCGGGCGTTTGCCGTAGCGCCGCTTAAATTCCGCGATCTCGATCTCGGCCTCGCTGCAATGCGTGTGGAAGCCGGTGTCGTGTTTCCTTGCGAGTTCGATCGCCCGGCGTTGGCCGGTTTCGTCGGCATAAAACAGATGCTCCAGCCCGACCCACACATTGATACGGCCGCCCGCCTTGCGATGCCAGCCCTCGATCATCGCCTCGTTCATGTCGAGCGTGTCGAAGTAGTTGTAGTCGGGATGCTCGCCGACGTAAGGCACGGCGACCAGGCGGTTGCCGATCGCCTCGGCCGCCCTGGCGCTGCCTTCCATGAACCGCCACATGTCGACGACGGTGGTCGTGCCGCCGAGCACGGATTCCGCGTAGCAGAGCCACGATGCCGCCTCGGCCTCGTGCGGCTGCAGCACGCGATGCATCGGATTGATATGGAGCGTCAGCCAGTCCCAAACCGGCAGGTGCTCCGCCGTGCCGCGCAAAAAACCGGAATGCGCATGCGCATTGACCAGCCCAGGCAAAAGCACCGCATTGTCGAGTTTCTTCACGGCCACGGCCGGATACGCAGCGCGCAATGCTGCGAGTGCGCTGACCGCGGCGATACGACCATCCTCGACCAGCACGGCGCCATCAGGCAACGCGTGGTTATCTTCATCCATGGTGAGCAGCGTGTCGGCAGCAAGGATGAGGCTTTGGGTCATCGCGGGTACTCCGTGTGCGGTCCGTCGGTCATGACATCCTCAAGCTGCCGCCGCGAGCAGGAAATCGGCGGCGCGCTCGCCGATCATCGTGGCGGGCGCGTGGGTATTGCAGGTCGGGATCGTTGGGATCACCGAGGCATCGGCAACGTGCAGACCGTCCAGCCCGTGCACGGCGAGACGGCTGTCGACGACGGCCATCGCGTCCTCGCCCATCTTGGCTGTTCCGCAGGTGTGGAAGAACGTCGTGCACGCCTCGCGGATGAAGGCGATTGTCTCGGTGCGGGTCAGTCGGCGGTCAGGTGCGGCAAAGTTGCGGAAGACACCGGCGTTCGCCCTTGCAGCCGCCATCTCCATCACCATCTCGATCGCAGTGACCATGGCGTCGAGGTCTTCCGGTTCCGCCAGAAAGTTCGGTTGGATTTCGAGCGGCCCGCCGGGCTTGCCGTCGAGCAACTTCAAGTGCCCGACGCTCTTCGAGCGCATCAGGCCCGCACCGAAGGAAAAGACATCGCCGGATAGATCGTAGCGCGCGCGGATCGCCGGTTCGGCGCTGTTGCCCTGGACGGGGAAGGCATGCAGGTCGGGCTGCGGCAGGTCCGGCCGCGACTTCCAGTTGACCATCGAGCCACCGCCATTGCCCACTATCGGTCCGATCGGTCGTTTCGCGCGGAAGACGCAGGCCTGCGCCAGCGGATGGTCCTGAAGATTCCTGCCGACACCCGGCAGGGCGCGAACGAGCGCAATGCCAAGGCGCTGCAGTTCGATCGGATCGCCGATGCCCGACAGCATCAGCAGGCGTGGCGTGTCGACGGCCCCGGCCGCGAGCACGATGCTCTCTTGCGCGCGCGTTTCGCAGATTTCGCCGCCGACGAGGTGCTTGACCGCGACGCATCGGCTGCCTTCGACCGTCAGGCCGATGGCCGCGGATCCGGTCAGCACCGTCAGCATCGGGTGATCCAGGATCGGCACGAGATAGCCCGTCGCCGAACTCCAGCGCTTGCCGTCGCAGATGTTGAAATTCGCGGCCGCCGCCCCCTCGTTGCTGGGGCCGTTCGGATCGTCGATTACGGGGATGCCGATCTCGGCCGCGCCATCGATCAGCGCATGCGCGACCGGGTGCAGTGCCGCCGGCCGCTCGATGTGGAGCGGACCGCCCGCCCCGCGAAACTCGCTTGCACCGTCGCGCCAGTCCTCGCAGCGCCGGAAATAGGGCAGCACGTCGGCGAAGCTCCAGCCCTTGGCGCCGCCAGCCTCCCAGGCATCGTAATCTTGCGGATGGCCGCGATACCACATCATCGCGTTGATGGCGCTTGAGCCGCCAAGCAGGCGCCCGCGCGGGATGCCGATGGTACGCCCATTCACCCTCAGTGTCGGAGCATAATCATAGCCCCAGTCATAGGTGCTGCGGCCAAGCGGCACCCACTTGCCGGGGTCCTCGATCTCTTCGAACCCAAGACCCGTCGGGCCGGCCTCGATCAGGAGGACGTCGGCGCCGGCATCGACCAGTCGCCGCGTCACCGCACAGCCACCGGAACCCGAGCCGACCACCACGTAATCGTAGCTGCGTTTCAGTGCGCGTCGGGGGACGACAGGTCCGAGGGCGCCCATGATCTCGTCAGTTGTGCTCGCTCGGGCCCATGATGACGATGCCTTCGCTCGCCTCGACATGGCGGACGAAGATATACTTGTCCTCGCGGCCGTCGCTGTGTTTGCGCTTGATGTCCGGCTGGACCGTTCCCGAGACCTTGGCGACCACGATATAGGGCGCATCCACAGCGAGCCCCCTTGCACAATGTGCGTCGAACTCCTCCACCGTGCGCGCCGTATGGGCGTTCTCGAGGCCGGCGCCGCGCGCGATCGCGGCAAGGTCGACGCGGCCCAGCGCCGTATGGGTCGGCGGGCCGCCGATCGACTGGTAGCACTCATTGTCCCAGACCACGACGAAGAGGTTCTTCGGCTGCTCGTTTCCGAGCGTGGCCAGGATGCCCAGGTTGAAGAGCAGGCCGCCATCCGTATCGAGCGAAATGACGCGGCGGTGCGGCAGGCCGGCGGCGAGCCCGAAGGCCTGCGGCGTGACGCAGCCGAGTTGCTGCTGGAACAGGCTCGCCTCGCGCATATGCGGCGCGGCGTTGTACCACTCGTCGACGCTGCCGCCGAGCGAAAGGACCACCAGCTCATCCTTCAGCCGCGCGGCGAGCGCCTTCATGCAGTCGAAGCGTCTCACCGCACCACCTCGCCGCCGAGCGCCACAGCCGAATGGTAATAGGACGCATAGGACCAGGAATAGGCGTCAAGGATGGCGCGCTCGATCTTCGCCTCCTCCGTGACGATCCGGTACGGCACGCGCAGCGCGTTCAGCACCGGCTCCATGGTGATGCCATGCGGGACTGCCCACCAGTTGTTCTCGCCGAGCTCGCCGCGATAGCTCATCAGCATCATGACCGGGATGCCGGCTCCAAGGCCCATGCGGGCCAGCGGCTCGACCGAGGCGCGCAAGCCGGAATTTTCCATGACCAGCGCCGCGCGCTTGCCCGACAGGAAGACCCCGCCACATATCGCCGCGCCCTCACCCTCGTTGGTGACGCGGATCGTGCGGATATCCGGATCGGCATCAAGGGCCGGGTAGAGCTCCTTGAACAACGAATCGGGCAGATAGCAGACGATGCTCACTCCCGCCCGCTTAAGCCCCCGAATGACCGCGTCGACCGCACTCTGCTTCATGACATCCCCTTCGGCCGGGAAGTCTCGCAAAGCTCAGTTGTTCGAGATAGGGACAAATTACTCTCTTTGTCGATGCGCAAAATGCAACAACTAATCATGCAACGCCTCGACCATGCGGGCCAGCAGCGCCGCGAATGCGGAGGCCGCATCCGACATTTCGCGTTCAAGCCGGGCGAGCAGCATCAGCCGGTGCGGGTTCATGCGAGAATCGCGCAACGGCACGAAAACGAGCGATCCGTCAGCCACTTCCGGCTCGATGCCGAGCTTGGTGCGAAGCACCACGCCGAGGTTGAGGCGCACCATCTCGGTCATCAGTCCGATCGAGTTGGTCCGTGACCGTCGCGTGATGTCGATCATGGAGCGCCCGATCGCATCGTCGATCGAAATGCCCAAAGCAAGGCTGTTGTCCGAGACGATGACCTGTTCGCCGGCAAGATCGAACAGCTTCACTTCCTTGCGGCCGGCAAGGCGGCTGCCCGGATGAGCGACGACGCCCAGCGGCAGAGGCGTGCTCGCGATCTTGCGCACGTTGCGCGGCACGCGCACGTCGAAAGCAAGCGCCAGATCGCATTCGCCGTCGGCAACCGCATCGCAGGCGCGCTGCGACCCGGCGACATGCACGTCGACCGATATCTGCGGGTGGCGCTTCCAGAATTCCTTCAGCGCGTTCGGCACGAGCCCGCGCGCCGCGCTCTCCACGATCGCCACGGACAACGAGCCGCGGTTGAGGCCACTGAGATCATTGATCTCGGACGAGGCGCGCGCCAACTCGGTGATGCTCTGACGCGCGTGGTAGAGCAGAAGCTCGCCTGCGCTGGTCAGTTTCAGTCGCTGGCGCACACGCTCGAAGAGCGGCGTGCCCAGTTCGTCCTCCAGGCCCTTGATGACGCGGCTGATGGAGGATGGCGCCACGTTGAGCGCCTGCGCGGTCTGGCGAACCGAGCCCAGCCGCGCGACCATTTGGAAATAATGGATGCGCGGTGAGACCAGCCCAAGTCGGAAGGGATCCACTCAGGCGGCCTCAAAGGCGGGGACGATCTCCATTTCCGGCACCAGCACGAGACCTTTGTCGGTGATACGGATTTCGGGGATGACCGAGAGCGGGATGAGGTTGAAGCCCATATAGGGAATGCAGCAGCCGGCCGCCTCCCATTCCCGTTTGAGGATCTTCACCTCCTCCGCGACCTCAGTGACGCGCTTGTCGGACAAAAGGCCGGCGATCGGCAGTTCAACCATGGCAGTCACTTTGCCGTCGACGACGACACAGACGCCGCCTTGCGTTTCCTCGATCGCCCGCAGCGCCACCTGCATGTCGGCCTCGTTGAGGCCGGCGATGATGATGTTGTGGCTGTCGTGACCGACAGACGATGCGACGGCGCCGCGTCGCAGCGTGAAATTGCTGAGCAGCCCGTAGGCGACGTTGCCGTCCGACTTGCCATGGCGCTCGACCACAGTGACGAAGCACAGGCCGTGGCGGTCGAAATGGTTCTGCCAATCGTTGGACGGATCGAGCGTGATCTTCTGGTGGCCGAGCGTGATCCCCGGCAGTTCGGTGCGGATGGTATGCGCCACCACCTTGCCGGTTGGCAGCTCCGGCGTCAGCTTGATCTGCTTCGGCAGCTTCACTGTGTGGTAGGCCGTGTCCGGATAGCGGTAGCGGGTCGAGAGGGCCTGGTCGAGCAGCGGCATGATCTTGCCGTCATCGACGACGAGTTCGCCGCCATACCACGTGCTAACGGGATCGAAGCCGTCGTCGAGCAGCACCAGGTCGGCACGGCGGCCACCACCGAGGCCTCCGATTTCGCCTTCCATTGCAAAGCGCGTCGCGCCATGCAGCGAGCCCATCGACCAGGCCTGCTCCGGCGTCATGCCGGCCTTCATCGCCTCGCGCGTCACCCAGTCCAGGCCGAAGAGCATCAGGTCGTCAGCATCGCGGTCGTCGGTGCAGACCGCGATGCGCTTATGCGAGGCTCCGAGTTCCGTAATCGTCTTGATCGCTGCGGGCAGGCTGTGCCACGGTGTCGTCGGCGGGCCGCCACGCAGGAACAGCCAGATGCCGGCCTCGAGCATGTCGTCGGCGATCTCGCGGTCGATCGCCTCATGGGTATCGGTGACGCCGGAGGCCGCATAGGCCGACACGAATTCGCGTCCATAGACGTGTCCCGACACCGGGCGGCCGCGTCTCAGCGCCGCAGCGAGGATGGCATGGCTGCGTTCATCGCCCATAGCCACTGGCACGAAATCCATCTTCTCGCCTAGCGCCACGGCTTCCGGCCATTTGTCGAACAATGCGCCGATCTTCTCGGCTGTCAGGTCGCCACCGGCCGTTTCCAGCAACGGCGAAGTTGCCGGGACGGTGCTCGGAACCGTCAGGAAAATGGACAACGGCGCCAGGCGCGCGTCCTCCAGCATCGCCTCGATGCCAGCAACGTCCATGACGTTGCCGATCTCGTGGCTGTCGCAGAAGAGGGTCGTGGTGCCGTTGAGCAGCGCCGCCTCGGCATAGGCGCAGGCCGTCACCATCGAGGATTCGATGTGGATGTGCGGATCGACCAGGCCGGGGGCGACGATGCCGCCCCTGGCGTCATATATCCTGGCGCTGCCACCCTTATAAGTGCCGGCCGGCTTCACAGCGGCGATCCGCCCTCCCGACAACCAGATCTCGCGGCCTGGAAGCACGCGCTCCGAATAGGTCGACAACACGCGTGCGCCGGCAATGACCAGATCGGGATCGGCTCGCCCGGAAGCGACGCCGGCCAGCCGCCGGGTCATGGACGAGAGCGGCTGGACGGAAAAGCGCGTGAGAGAGGTCATTCTGTTGCTTGCCTCGTTCTCGTCGAATGTTGGGCGTCAATGGTAATCGGGGATGCCCGGCATGGTCGTGAAGCCCGGAAGCGCGCGGAAGCGACGCACCCAGCGGCGCAGCGCCGGATACTCGTCATGGTCGACGCCGAAATCGCGGCTCAGCGCAAACGCCGGAAAAAGCGCGATGTCGGCGATGGTCGGGCGGTCCGTAGCGAACCATTCTTTCTTCTCGAAACCCCGCGCGGTCATATGGTCGTCCATGGCGCGGAGTGCGTGCGCGGCACCGGCCCGCAGCGCAGCCTCGTCGCCGCCGGCGCCGAACATGGCATGGCGGCGCGCGGCGCTGGCAACGCCGAGATCGCCGGCCGCGAAGAAAAGCCACTGCATCACCTTGGCGAAATCCGAACCATCCGCCGGCAGCCATGCACCCGTTGAATCGTGGCTGCGCGCCAGATGGACGATGATGGACTCGGCGCCGAACATCGTCACCTCGTCGTCGCGGAGAATGGGCAGGCTGCCCGCCGGGTTCATGGCCAGGAATGGCGGCATCTTCTGCTCCGCCCCCGGAAATGCATCGACTGCAACGGTCTGCCATTCCAGGCCGAGCATGGAAAGCGCCAGCCGCACCTTGTAGCAGTTTTCGTCCAGCTCGTAGTTGTAGAGCGTGATCCTCGCCATCATGCAGCCCGCGTCGTCGAGGTCGCGCCGGTACGCCCGGTCTCGAGATGATGACGCAGCTCGCTCGTCCAAGCGAAGAAATGCTTCTGCCCCTTGCCGGCATACTTGGCTGCCGGTCCGTCAATCACGATGTGTAGGGCCGATCGTTTGTCGGTCAGTTCCTGCAGGCCAAGAAGCAGCGTGTCTTCGCCGACCGTCAGGCTGAACAGCATCCCGCTCAGCGCCTTCAGCTCAGCGAGCCCGGATCCGCGGGAGAAGGGCCTGGGCGGCATGGCCCTCACGACATCGATCACCATTGCGGCGGGACTGTCGAGATGCAGGCTGCGGACCGGCACCACCTCCTCTGCCAAGGCAGGCAATTCGGGCAATGCTGCTGCCGGATCCAGTGCCGTCCAGACTATCCCAGCCGCCTCGGCCGATCTGTGGGCAGACACGGTAATGGACGCCGGCACCCTGAGATCGGGGTGGGCCGGAATGTATCGGCACTGGCCGGCCGCATCGTACTGCCAGCCGTGATAAAGACAGGCAATATGATCGCCGCGGACAAAACCGAAGCTCAGCTTCATACCGCGATGCGGGCAGCGATCCTCCCACACATGCGCTGCGCCACTGTTGTCGCGCCAGACCACCAGCTCGTTTCCGCCAAGGCGGATTCCGGCCGAACTGCCCGGCTCGATCGATCCCGACAGCGCCACTGGGTGCCATCCAGCCTGTATCGTCATTCTGCGTCTTTCCCTCTGGAATATTCCCAAATTTCGGCCCGTTCGCAGTCCATCACCAGACAGTCGATTGGCCCCAAGCTACATGCCATCTCGAAGGCATCGATGAGATCGGGCTGGCCCGAAACCTGGACGACAAAAAAATCGTCCGCGGCTTGGTGCACCAGCAGATCGAGATTGAGCCGAGCGGCACGCCTGTCGGCGAACTCGCCAAAGCTCGACGACACCAGTCGGCCGATGAAGCGCAGGCGCGTTGTTTGAGGCGGAGGCGCAGGGTTCTGCGCTTCCCGTAGGTGCTTCATGCCTATATTTCTCCCGGCCTGCACATTTTTTAAGCAGTTTTAGTATGTGTCTAGTTAGGCATCATTTTTTGGCTTGTGCAAGCCCCGTTTCCCTGACATCTGTTGCGTATCAGGTGATCGGACAGTTGGAAAAAGCCGCGATTATCGAACAACTCGGCAGCCGTCCGTCGCCCAAGAAAACCAGGTACGGCTTTGGGGTTGCCGATCCGGGCGAGTGAGCGTCGATGTCGTTGTCAAGTTTCATTCAGCTCATGCCGAAGGTCGAGTTGCACTTGCACCTCGAGGGCGCCGTATCCGCGGAGACATTCGCCGAGCTGGCGGCGCTGAACGCGGTGCCGCTGCCGGACGGCAGACTGACATCGGAGCTCTACAGCTACGGCAACCTGCTGGATTTCCTGAAGATTTACGATCTGGTTTGCGCCTCGATCAGGAATGCGGACGATTTCTCTCGCATCACCTTCGAGGCACTGGAGCGCTGCGCTAAAGCCGGTGCGCGCTACGTCGAACTGTTCTTCAGCCCGCATGCGCATCTGGCTCATGGCGTGGCCTATTCGACTATGCTCGAAGGCATCCTCGACGGCTTTCACCGCGCAAAGGAGCGCTATGGGCTTATGGCAAAGCTGATACCGGCGCATGCGAAGCCGCTCGGCGCGGCAGGTGGCGAGCGCTTCCTGGACATGGTTCTGGCCGAGCGCCCGGCTGAGGTGATCGGCATCGGCTTCGATTACGACGAACGCCCGAACCCGCCGCCGATGTTTGCGCGCATCGTCGAGCGAGCGCGGGCTGCCGGGCTCAATGTCACCAACCATGCGGGCGAGGATGGCCCGGCGGACTATGTCCGCGATACCGTCGACGTCCTCGGCCTGAGACGGGTCGACCACGGCTACCATGTCGTCGACGATCCGGCGCTGATGGAGCAGTGCAAGGAGATGGGCATCGTCTTCACCTGCTGTCCGAGCACGACGCTGGCCACCACCGTCTGGCGTGACCTCACCGCGCCCGACCACGCGATCCGCCGCATGATCGAGGCCGGGCTTACCGTGACGATCCACTCCGACGATCCGCCCATGTTCGCCACGACGCTCGACCGCGAATACGCGCTGATCGCCGAAAATTTTGCGCTCGGGCCGTCGGCACTGAAGCGGATCGCGCTGGCTGGCCTGTCCGCAGCATGGCTCGATGACGACATCAAGCAGGCATGGTCGGCCGACTGGTCGGCAGAAATCGACCGCCTCATGGAAACCGAACTGTCTCTCCCGAACTGAACACGACACGGAACAAAGGACCGAAGCATGATCGACCTGCGCAATCTCTCCCGCCGAGGCTTCCTCAACATGGGCGCCGCGGCCGGCGCCTCGCTGCTCCTGCCGAAATCCGGCCTTATCACGCCCGCCAATGCACAGACGCCGCTCGCCGCCGTCGCCGAGGAAAACGCGGTCATCGCCTTCGGCCACACCGGTCCGGTGACCGATGAAGGCTGGACCTGGAGCCACGACCAGGGCATGAAGGCCGTGCAGGAAGCGTTCCCGAAGCTGAAGACGCTGTTCGTCGAAAGCATCCCCTATTCGGCCGACGCGACCCGCACCTTCCGCCAGTTCGTCTCGGAAGGTGCCAACATGGTGTTTGCCACCTCCAACTATGGCGACTTCCTCTACGACGTGGCCAAGCGTTCGCCGGACGTCGCCTTCTATGAATGCGATGGCCGCAACCCGCTCGAAAATCTCTCGACCTACTATCTCGCCCACTGGTACCCAACCTACGTCACCGGTGTCGCCGCGGGCCTGATGAGCAAGAGCGGCAAGCTCGGCTACGTCGCCTCCTTCCCTGTTCCGTCGGTCTTTTCCGGCACCAATGCCTTCCTGATGGGCGCCCGTTCGGTCAATCCCAACGCCACGATGCAGACCATCGTCATCAACTCGTGGTTCGATCCGCAGGCTGCCACCCAGGCCGGCACCGCGCTCATCGACAACGGCGCCGACCTTCTGTTCGGCATCATGGACGAAGCAGGCTATCTGCAGGTGGCCGAGCAGCGCGGCGCGAAGGCCGTGATGTGGAATACCGACATCCGCCGCTACGGGCCGAAGGCCTACGTCTCCTCGATCGCCATCGACTTCAAGAAATTCTATGTCGACCAGGTGCGCCTGCGCCTCGAAGGCAAGTGGACGCCATCGCAGACCATCCTGCCGATGGGCGGCGGTATCGACCGCGATGCCTGGGGCGAGACGGTGCCCACCGAGGTCGCAAAGCAGGCCGATGCCGTGCGCGACAAGATTCTCGGCGGCTGGAGCCCGTTCGAGGGCGAGATCAAGGACACCAAGGGCAACGTCAAGGTGGCTGCCGGCCATCGCATGACCGAAGAGGAACTCTACAACTGGGATTGGTCGATCGAAGGCGTCAGCGGCCTCCAAGCGTAATCCTGAAAGATTGCAGAGTTTTCGGATAGACTATGCGGCAGAAGGCAAAGAGCTAAGCGGGATGAATGATTTTGTTCCAGTTCATCATGCTTCGAGCGAGCACCGCTACGGCGGCATGGAGGTGCCGTCCACCTCCCCGGGACGTTACGAGCCTGGCTCCGGCGCACCGCCGCTCGTGCTGCTCAAGAGCATCAGCAAATATTTCCCCGGCGTCGTTGCCAACCAGGACGTCGACCTGGACGTGATGCCGGGGGAGATCCACGCCTTGCTCGGCGAGAATGGCGCCGGCAAATCGACCTTGATGAACATCCTCACCGGCATCTATCAGCCGGATGCCGGTGAGATCGTCGTCGACGGCTATGCCAAGCATTTCGCATCTCCAGTCGATGCGATCTCCGCCGGTATTGGCATGGTCCACCAGCATTTCAAGCTGGTGACCGCCTTCACGGTCGCCGAGAATATTCATCTCGGCTGGTCCGAAACGCCCAAGCGTATTGGCTCGTCGGTGCTCGAGGCGCGGACTGCCGCACTGGCCGAGAAGCTGAACCTCGCGGTACGGCCATCCGCGCGCGTCGCCGATCTTTCGACCGGCGAGCAGCAGCGCGTGGAAATCCTACGCGTGCTCGCGCGCAATGCCCGTGTTCTGATCCTCGACGAGCCGACTGCAGTGCTTACTCCGGCGGAAGCGCGCGAGCTCTTCAAGGCGCTCAAGCAGTTCGTGTCCCGGGGCAATGCGGTGATCTTCATCAGCCACAAGCTCGACGAGGTCCTGGAAATATCAGACCGCATCACCGTGCTGCGCGGCGGCCGCAAGGTGGCCACCGAAAATACCGCGGACTGCGGCGAGAAGATGCTGGCGCGCCTGATGGTTGGCCGTGAGATCGTGCTCAGCAATCTGCGTGCCAGGCAGCCAGGCGCGGCCGGCATCTCCGCCGAGCCGGTGCTCAGCCTCAAATCCGTCGTCGCGCGTGACGACGTGGGCGGCATCCTTCTCGACGAGGTTTCGCTCGACATCCATGCCGGCGAGATTCTCGGCATCGCCGGTGTGGCCGGCAACGGCCAGAAGGAGCTGACCCAGGTCGTCACCGGCTTGCGGCCGATCCACTCGGGCCAGATACTGCTCGGCGGAAAGGGCGTCACGACCGCCGGCGCGGTCGATTACGCGAAGTTCGGCGTCGGCCACATTCCCGAAGACCGGCTGCACAGCGGTCTGGCGCCGGCGCTTTCAATCACCGACAACGCCATAATCCGCGAATATGCGTCGGCGCCTGTTTCAAAGGGCTTCGCGTTCCGACCGCGCCTAGCGGCTGCTCTTGCGCGCACGATCGCCGAAGCGGCATCCGTTGCGGTGCCCAATTTCGGCATGCCCATGCGCAACCTTTCCGGCGGTAATCAGCAGCGCCTCGTCGCACGCCGCGAGATGCGCATCGCAAGCAAGGTTCTGATCGCCGCCTATCCGAGCCGTGGCCTCGATGTCGGCGCGATCAACACGATGATGCACTATCTCGTCGAATTGCGCGATGCCGGCGTCGGTGTGCTCTTCATTTCCGAGGAGCTGGAAGAGCTGTTCAACCTGTCGGATCGCATCGCCGTAATGTTCCATGGCAGGATCATGGGCGCGGTGGAGACTGCCTCCACCGACATCGAGGAAATCGGCCTGATGATGGGCGGGCAGATGCGGTCCAGTGCTGGCGCCCAGGCCGCTGCCGGGAAGCACTGACCTTGGCGATCAAGCTCCAGCGCGTTCCATCCGCGCAGCCCTCCGTTGCCTTTGCGGCACGTGCCCTGGCGATCGTGCTGGCACTGGGGGTCGCCGGCCTGGTTCTGGCCGCTCGCGGCAATGCTCCCGTCGAACTCGCCTGGGAGGTGCTCAACTCGACTTTTGGCTCGAGCTTCGGGCTGGAAGATGTCGGACTTCTGGTCACTCCCCTGATCCTGACCGGCCTGTCGGTCTGGGTAGCGCTGAGAATCGGCGCCTGGAACATCGGCGCGGAGGGCCAATTCTATGCCGGCGCCTTCAGCGCCACGGCGGTCGCGCTGTTCATTCCCGGCCCGACCTGGCTGATCCTGCCTGTTATGTTCATCGCTGGCGCGCTCGGCGGGCTGCTCTGGATACTGGTGCCGACGCTGGCGCGCGCCTACGCCGATGTCAGCGAACTCATCACCACCCTGCTTCTGAATTTCGTGGGGACGCTGATGGTCTACTACGTCGCCACCGGACCATGGCTCGACCCGAGCGGCCATGCGCTCGCGACCACTGCACGTCTGCCGCATGACGTGCCTGAATTCTGGGGTATCGTGCACTACGGTTTCCCGCTGGCGATCCTGCTCACCTTTGTCATCGCAGGACTGCTCAACTACACGCGCTGGGGTTACGAGGTGCGGGTCGCTGGGTCGAACCCGAGCGCGGCGCTTTATGCGGGCATGCCGTTCCGCCGCCGCCTGATCGTCGTCCTGCTGATGTCGGGAGCGATCGCCGGCATCGCCGGTATGCTGGAAGTAGCTGGCACGGTGCATCGCCTGCAGGGCGGCATTTCCAACAATTTCGGCTATCTCGGCATCATGGTCGCGGTGCTGGCGCGCGGTTCCTCACTTGGCGTGCTCGCAGGCGCGGCTTTGATGGGCGTCATCCTGAATTCGGGCATCATCCTGCAGACGCAAGGCATCACCGTCTCGGCCGTGCTCGCCATCACCGGACTGATCCTGTTCTTCACGGCGATCGGCAACGAACTCGCTCACTACCGCATCACGCGGACCGAACCGGTCGCGAGCTGAGGAAACACCCATGGACATGATCGCCGGACTGATCCAGACCTCCATTCTCGCCGGCGGCGTGCTGGCGCTGGCGGCGCTGGGCGAGACGCTCTCCGAGCGCGCCGGCGTCGTCAATCTTGGCGTCGAAGGGCTTATGGCGCTCGGTGCAATCACTGGCATCGCGGTCGTCGTCGCCACGCCGCACCCTATGCTCGGCTTCGTCCTTGCGCTTGCCGTCGGTTTCCTCATTGGCTGCGTCTTCGCTCTTGGCACCGTCGTCATTAAAGCGAACCAGGTGTTGTGCGGCCTGGCGCTGACGCTGATGGGCACCGGCATGGCCGCAACGATCGGTCGCGCCTATTCCGGCATGCCGGCGCCGGCGACCTTCGCGCCGATCGCTATTCCCTATCTTAGCGACATCCCGCTGCTCGGTCGCGCGATCTTCACGCAGAACATCCTTGTCTACCTGATCTACATCGTCCTGCCGGTTGTGCTGCACTACATCATGTTCCGCACGCGCCACGGGCTGAACATGCGCGCGGTGGGCGAAAACCCCGCGGCAGCCGACGCCGCCGGCATTTCGGTGCTAAGCATCCGCTTCTGGTATGTCGCCGCGGGCTCGGCGCTGGCGGCCGGCGCCGGCGCTTACCTCACGCTTGCCTTCGTTCCCTCCTGGTCGGAAGGCGTCGTGGCCGGCCGCGGCTGGATTGCCGTCTCTCTCGTCATCTTCGCAGGCTACCGGCCCCTCAACGCCGTGCTGGCCGCTCTGCTGTTCGGTCTCATCACCTCGCTCGGCTTCGTCGGCCAAGCACGCAACTGGCCGATCGCGGCGCCGATCCTGTCGATGCTGCCCTATCTCGGCACGATCGCCCTGATCATCGTGCCGGTGCTTGCCTGGCAGCGCATGCGCCGGGTAATGGCCGCGCCGGCTGCTCTCGGCGAACCCTATTTCCGCGACATGCGTTGAGACCGTCATGCCCCGCCTGCTTGTCAAGAACATCGATCTGCTCGCCACCTTCGATGATACGCGCCGCGAGATTTCCGACGGCGCCTTGATGATCGACGACAACGTCATCGAAGCGGTCGGCACCACCGCGGAACTCAGTGCCTCCAGTGCCGACGAGGTGCTCGACCTATCGGGCCATGTCGTCATGCCGGGCATGGTGAACACGCATCATCATATGTACCAGAACCTCACCCGTGTGATGGCTCAGAACGACGAACTGCTTGTCTGGCTGAAGACGCTCTATCCGATCTGGGCCGAGCTCGACGACGATGCGATAGGTGTCTCGGCGCGCGTAGCGATGGCCGAGCTTATCCATTCGGGCTGCACGACCAGCTCCGATCACCTCTACATCTTGCCCAACAACTGCACGCTCGACGCGACGATCGGTGCGGCCCGCGATATCGGTCTGCGTTTCCACGCTGCGCGTGGAGCCATGTCGCGCGGCGAAAGCCAGGGCGGCTTGCCGCCGGATCGCTGCGTCGAAAAGGAAGAGGATATCCTGAAGGATGCCGAACGGCTGATCGGCGGCTATCACGACGCGTCGCGGCATTCAATGAGCCGAATCATCCTGGCTCCTTGCTCGCCTTTCTCGGTGACTCCGGAGTTGATGCGCGATGCGGCATCGCTGGCGCGCAGCCACAAGGGCGTGAACCTGCATTCGCACCTTGCCGAAGAGCTTTTCGAGGAGAAGTACTGCCTCGAAATCTATGGCAAACGGCCGGTCGAGTTCGCCGAATCCGTCGGCTGGCTCGGTGACGACGTCTGGTTCGCCCACTCGATTTTCATGACCAGCGACGAGATCGACCGCTTCGCCGAAACCGGCACCGGGGTCGCCCATTGCCCGTCGGCTAACATGCGCTGCGGCCAGGGCATCGCGAAAATCCGCGAGATGCTCGACAAGGGCGTGAAGGTCGGCCTTGGCGTCGACGGCTCGGCCTCGAACGACACGTCGAACCTGTTCATGGAAGCGCGGCTGGCGCTGATGCTTCAGCGTGTCGCGCCGCACCACTACCTCTCCGAAAAGCCCGGCGGCCGCGGCGGTTTCGGCGGCACGCCGACGGCGCTGTCCGCGCGCGAGGCCCTCGAAATGGCGACGCGCGGTGGCGCTGCCCTGCTCGGCCGCAATGACATCGGCCATCTCGCGCCCGGCATGTGCGCCGACTTCATCGCGGTCAAACGCAGCCAACTCGGCCTTTCCGGCACCGAGCGCGACCCGCTCGCCGCGCTGGTGCTTTGCGGACCCTTCAAGGTCGACTATTCCTACATCAACGGCCGGCAGATTATCGCGAGAGGCGACTTCGCCTCTTTCGATGTCGAGGCGGCGATGGCCGACCACCGGGCCGTGATGGACCGCATCTATCGGCAGTGAGATAGCACAGGAAGGACGCAACAATGACGATTAAGCGAGCTGCGGAGCAGGCGGCCCTCGACCAATGGTATTGCATTGACGCGCTGAACGAGATTCCGGTCGGCACGATGCCGAACCGGCTTCTGGGCGTCGATCTGTTGGTAGCCCGCGATACGGCAGGCCCGGTCAATGTGTCGCGTGCCGGCGACGGCAGCCAAGTCCCGGCCAAGGAACGCTACGGCTATCTATGGATCACGCTCGGCATGCCGGCCGGCGATGTGCTGTCGATCCCGGAGGCCTATGAGGACGATCGCCGGCCTGTCGTTTGCGGAGCGATCGCGGTAAAGGCGTCCGGCCTGCGCATCGTCGAGAATTTCCTCGACATGGCGCATTTCCCCTTCGTCCATACCGACATATTGGGCGCCGAGCCGCACACGGAAGTGCGGCATTACACAACCGAAATCCGCCGCGACGTGGATGAGGTGTGGGCGACCAACTGCGAATTCTTCCAGCCGCAGGCAGCACTCTCGGCGACCGGCGGCATCATGACCCAATACATGTACCGGGTCGCCAATCCTTTCGCGGTGATGCTCTACAAGACCTGCCCCAACTCGGCTACCCGGTGGGACGTGATCTGTCTGTTCGTGCAGCCCCTCGATCCGGACCGCTGCCGCGCGCACCCCGTCATGTTCCTGATCGACGACGTATCGACCACGACCGAACTTGTGCAGTTCCAGCAGCTCATCTTCCTGCAGGACCGCATCATCCTGGAGAACCAGCGGCCACTTCTTTTGCCGCTCGAGCCGCGCGCGGAAATCCCGACGCGGGCCGACGGCTCGTCGATCGCCTATCGCCGCTGGCTGAAGGAGAAGGGCATCACCTACGGCACGACGGCGCAAGCCGCATGAGCGGCAGCCCTTCCGATATTGTCATCGGCATCGACGGACGGGCAATCACGCTCTGGCGCTTCGCGACGGCAGTGCGTAGCTGTTCTTCGGCGGAGGACAGGTGAGCGACCTGAGCGGCAAGACGCTTCTGGCCAGCGGCTTTCACGCGCCGGAGCGCGGGCTCGTGGAAGAGTTGCTCCATGCCCTGATCGCAATCGATCAATCAGGCATCATCGCCTCGGTGCTGCATCCGCATGATGCCGGCTATGACGAGGCGCTGGAGGCCGCGCGCCGGACCGGTTCGCTGGCGACCTTGCCGGCGCAGAGTTATCTGCTGCCCGGCTTCGTCGATCTTCACGTGCACGCGCCGCAATATCCGCAGCTCGGCAGAGCGCTGGACGTGCCGCTCGAGGCCTGGCTCCACAAACACACGTTTCCCCTGGAGGCGCGCTACGCCGATCTCGCCTTCGCGCGGCGCAGCTACGGCCTGCTGGTCGACGACCTGATCGCTAACGGCACGACCACAGCGCTCTATTTCGCAACCATCCACCAGGACGCGACAAGGCTGCTCGTCGACATTTGCCTCGAACGTGGGCAACGTGCGCTGGTCGGTAAAGTGGCGATGGACAATCCCGACGAGTGCCCGGCCTATTATCGCGATACCTCGGCGGACGCGGCCATCGATGGCACGCGCGCTCTGATCGACTACGTGCATGGGCATCCGGACAATGCCACGGGACGGGTAAAGCCGGTCATTACGCCGCGCTTCATCCCCTCCTGTACCGACGCCGCCCTCAAAGGGCTCGGCATGCTTGCGCAGGAATGCGGCTGCCATGTGCAGACGCATTGCTCGGAGAGCGACTGGGCGCATGGCTACGTGCTGCAGCGCCACGGGATCAGCGACACGTCTAGCCTTGATCGCTTTGGCCTGCTGCGCGCCGGCAGCGTGCTCGCGCACGCCAATTTCATTACGCTTGCCGACATGGAGACGATCCGCGTGCGCAAGGCGGCCGTGGCGCACTGCGCCGTCTCCAACGCCTACTTCGCAGGCGCCGTGTTCCCGTTGAGGGCGGCCCTCGAGAAGGGTGTCAAGGTCGGGCTCGGCACCGACATTTCCGGGGGACCGAGCGCCTCGATGTTCGATGCGATGCGCGCGACGGTCATGTCGTCGCGCATGCTGGAAACCGGCACCGACCCGGCGCTAGCGGCCGAGACGCGCGGCACGGCCGGAACAGCACGCGTCGACTTTCGCGAGTCCTTCCACCTGGCGACGGCAGGCGGTGGCGCGGCACTCGGCTTGCCTGTGGGGCGATTCTCGCCTGGCTACCATTTCGATGCGATCCTGGTCGACACCGCCGCGCCCAGAGGCACAATTCACCTGTGGGACGAACTCGACGACGGCGACGGCATCCTTCAGAAGATCGTCTACTCCGCTTCCAGGGCCAACATCGCGTCGGTCTGGGTCGGCGGGAGAGCTGTTCTCGCCTAAGCGGACCGGAGGCTGTGCCGAGAACCAGGACTCTTCCCGTTTTATTCCTTGCGGTCGGGGGCACGTCATGGATTTTGATCAGTATTCGCCGACGTCGATGACAGCCTGGGCAAAGGCTTGCGGGGCTTCTTGAGGCAAGTTGTGGCCGATACCGCCGGTGATGATCCGGTGCGTGTATCTGCCCGAGAATTTCTTGGCGTAGGAACTGCTGTCGGGATGGGGTGCGCCATTGGCATCGCCCTCAAGGGTAATGGTCGGCACTGTGATCACGGGAGCTTCGGCCAGCCGGTTTTCCAGAACGTCATATTCCGGCTCGCCCTGTGCCAGGCCGAGCCTCCAACGGTAATTGTGAATGACGATGCTGACGTGATCCGGGTTGTCCAGTGCTGCGGCGCTGCGCTGGAAGATGTCATCATCGAAATTCCACTGCGGCGAAGCGAGTTGCCAGATGAGTTTGGCGAAATCGCGCGTGTATTTCTCGTAGCCGGCGCGGCCGCGATCCGTGGCGAAGTAATACTGATACCACCATTGAAGCTCCGCCTCCGGTGCCAGCGGCACCATGCCGACCTGCTGATTTCCGATGAGATAGCCGCTCACCGAGACGATCGCCTTGCAACGCTCAGGCCAGAGCGCGGCAACGACATTGGCCGTTCGAGCGCCCCAGTCGCAGCCGGCGATCGTGGCCTTTTCGATCCCCAGCGCATCCATCAGGGCGATCGTATCCGCGGCGAGCGCCGACTGCTGGCCGTTGCGCATCGTCTCGTCCGACAGGAAGCGCGTAGTGCCGTAGCCGCGCAGGTAGGGCACAATCACGCGGTACCCCTTTGCGGCAAGCAGGGGAGCGACATCGGCGTAGGTGTTAATGTCATAAGGCCAGCCATGAAGCAGGATCACTGGGGCACCTTCGGCGGGCCCCAGCTCCGCATATCCGACGCTCAGATTTCCGGCATTGACCTGCCCGAGCGAGCCGAATGATTTCTGCGTGGCTTGCGTAGCAGATGCCCTCGCCTCGACCGTCCAAGTGGCCGCCGGCTCGCTCAAGCCGAGTTCGGTGGCGGCGAACGTCATTGCTGCAGCACCAACAATGCGCCGGCGGCGATGATCGACCGTGTCGGGAGCCTTACTCGCATTCATGATGAAGCCTCTGTAATGACCAACAAGCAGGAACGACCGGACCGCCCGCCTCATCGGCCGACAGGAAATGTTGCCTATTTCGATGGTGACTGCGGGCGGCGGACCAACCACTGTAACACTCGGCCAGGAGGCAGTGCGGCGAACTCTGATTGAATGCCGGTCAGGTCAAGCGTTTCCTCGATTTCCCTCCTCAGAAATTCGAGACCTAGGCCGTCCCCGCGCTTGGAAGCGGCTGGATGTAGATGTAGCATCCGCAGGAACGGCAGCATGAGAATGACTCCTGATCTTCTGTTTGGGCGAGAGGACATGTTGCATCTGGTCTTATGCTCGAAGTCGCCCTCAGCTTCAGACGAGGCCCTCACGATCCATTGCGATGCGCACGGCCGGTCGGGCAGCCATTCGGACGCGAAGGGCTTGCAAAGGCGCGGGAACAGGGACTTGGAAGCGGGCCGCCCAAAGCAGCATCACGAAAAGATAAAAATCCGCGACGCTGGGCTTGTCGCCGAACAGATAGTCGGTCTCGAGCCCGTCAGCGACGAACTCGAGTTGGCTCGTAATCGTCGCGCTCGCCCTGGCCTTTTCGGCATCGCTGCTTTGGTGCCACATCGGCTTGAAGCTTCGGTGTATTTCAGTTGAGATGTAGGTCAGCGCTTCGAGAAGGCGGGTACGGCCCAACGGCCCCGCCACTGCCAGTGGCGGGTATTGCGACGCAATCCAGTCGAGGACGGCGATATTTTCCGTCAGCGTTTCGCCGCTATCCAGCACGAGGGCTGGAACATAGCCCTTGCGCGTGACGGTAGTGAAATCATCCCCGGAGCCTGTCCGTTTGGTCTTGAGGTTCACACTTTCGCGCTCGAAGGAAACACCGGCCTCTTCCAGAGCGATGTGGTCCGCCAGGCTGCAGGCGAGAGGGCTGTAGTAGAGTTTCACCGCTTTTCCCTTTTCTGAACCCGATTGAATCCCGCAACTGGTCGTCGCCGAGCGGAAAACCTGCCCCGCGCCACGCGAGACAACCGCTCCAGAAACTCGCACTTGGCGGAGACGACGACTACGACACCGACAGCTAGACGTGCCTATGCCGAGGTATGGTCGGACTGAAGTTCGGGATCGCCGTGCGCAATGCCGGGACGTATGCCAGCTCAGCGGCCAACGGTTATCTGGAGGAATCCAGAACCTTCCATGATGGCATCATCGCCGGCCCGGCCAGTCCTTCGCTCAGGAAATCCTAAACGAAAGTATTGGACGCACGTGCCGTTGGCACGATGGCTCACACCCGGCCACGGCCGGCATATTCCGCGCGGCACGAGCAGACTGGAAACGCGAAAGCCGTGGTCTGACTTTTGCTCGATTGCCACCAACGCGATGACGCAGCTTCCGACAATAGGAGTGGCCATCATGGCCGACCTTTCCGAAACCTCCACAGCCGAGCACACATTGCGCGTCGAGGCGCCCGCCGCGATCGAGGTCGACGTCTCCTCGCTGACGCCGGGAACGTCGCTGATCGTCGACTGGCACGGCAAGCCGGTTGTCGTGCGCAACCGCACCGAAAAAGAGAGGAAGGACGGCCAGGCAGTCAGTCTCGCCGAGCTCAAGGATCCAATTGCCCGCAACGCCAACCTGCCGGCCGATGCGCCGGCAACCGACGCCAATCGAACTATGCCGGGCAAGGAAGCCTGGGTGGTGATGATCCAGGTCTGCACCCATCTTGGCTGCATCCCGCATGGTCAGGAAGGCGATTTCGACGGCTGGTTCTGCCCCTGCCATGGTTCGCAATACGACACTGCCGGCCGCGTCCGGAAGGGGCCGGCACCCGAGAACATGGCGGTACCGGTGTTCCAATTCGTTTCCGACACCAAGATCCGTATCGGCTGAGGCAGGGGGCATTTCGATGAGCGAGGGACACTCGACCTATACGCCCAAAACCAGAATCGAACGTTGGTTCGACGCCCGCCTGCCGCTGCCGCGGCTGGTCTATGACAGCTTCATCGTCTATCCCGTCCCGCGCAACCTGAACTATGCCTATACGTTCGGCGGCATTCTCACGATCATGCTGGTTTCACAGATCCTGACCGGCATCGTGCTGGCGATGCATTACGCCCCTGATACGGGGCTGGCCTTCAACTCGGTCGAGCAGATCATGCGCGACGTGAATTCGGGCTGGCTGCTGCGCTATCTCCATTCCAACGGCGCGTCGTTCTTCTTCATTGCCGTCTACCTCCACATCTGCCGCGGGCTCTACTATGGTTCGTACAAGGCGCCGCGTGAGCTGCTGTGGGTGCTCGGTTGCACCAACCTCCTGCTGATGATGGCGACGGCCTTCATGGGCTACGTGCTGCCTTGGGGACAGATGTCGTTCTGGGGCGCTACTGTCATCACCAGCTTTTTCACCGCCATCCCACTGATCGGCGACTGGCTCCAGCAGCTTTTGCTCGGCGGCTTCGCGGTCGATAATCCGACGCTGAACCGCTTCTTTGCGCTGCATTACCTGCTGCCATTTGTGCTTGTGGGCGTGGTGACCTTGCATATCTGGGCGCTTCACGTCGTCGGCCAGAACAATCCGACCGGCATCGAGGTCAAATCGAAAACCGATGTCGTGGACTTCACGCCCTATGCCACCGTCAAAGATGCCTTCGGCATCCTCGTGTTCCTGTTCTTCTTCGCCTATTTCGTCTTCTACCTGCCGAACTACCTCGGCCATCCCGACAACAACAGCATCGCCAATCCGCTGAAGACGCCGGCCCACATCGTGCCGGAATGGTACTTCCTGCCGTTTTATGCGATCCTGCGGGCCATCACCTTCAATATCGGGCCGATCGATTCCAAGCTCGGCGGCGTGCTCGCGATGTTCGGCTCGATCGCCGTGCTGTTCCTGGTGCCGTGGCTCGACACCTCGAAGGTGCGCTCGGCGGTCTATCGGCCCTGGTACAGGGTGCTCTTCTGGCTGTTCGTTGCCAATGCCCTCTTTCTCGGCTGGCTCGGCTCCCGGCCGGCGGAAGGCGCATACGTCGTCATGTCCCAACTGGCGACGCTTTACTATTTTGCGTTCTTCATCATCGCCATGCCGGTGCTCGGGCTGATCGAAAAGCCGCGACGGCTGCCGAATTCGATCACCGAAGCAGTTCTCGAAAAAGACAAGGCCAGCGCCAGAGGCCCGATCGCCGGGCCGGAGACCAAACGTTGAACCGGGCATAGCGGTGATCGTTCATGAACTGGTGGAACTCTCCTCTGGTCTACATCGTGTTGCTCGGCCTCGCCGGGATCGTCGTTTGGTCTCTCATCCCCAGACGCTTCGCCAATGCGAAGCTGGTCGTCCAACTCGCCTTTTTCGTCGCGATGTCGGCCATGGTTCTCCACCTGCGCGTCGTGCCGTACGAGGCCGCAGGGGACAACGAGACAACCGGAGGAGCGATCCTCATCGGCTCGGTCAAGCTGCTCTGGTGGGTTCACCTTGCCTGGGCGCTGATCGGATTTGTCCGTATCTATCTCGTCTTCGAGCGAAAGCCGCGCGAGGCACGTCTCCTGCAGGACGTCGTGGTCGGTGTCGTCTACGCTGGAATGTTCCTGTCGATCCTGGCGTTTGTCTTTGCAGTGCCGGTCGGAACGCTCATTGCCACGTCGGGCGTGTTTGCCGTCATCCTGGGACTGGCGCTCCAGAATACGCTTGGTGACGTATTTTCGGCGATCGCGCTTAACCTCGGCCGCCCTTACGTGCTTGGAAACTGGATCATTCTGGGCGACGGAACCGAAGGCCGCGTTATCGAGACCAATTGGCGGTCGACCCAACTTCTGACCCCGACACACAATGTCGTGGCGCTGCCAAACAGCCTTCTCGCCAAGATCGGGGTAACAAATCTAAGCGGTCCGGACGAGAGCCATGGACTTGCCGTAACCGTCAAGGTGGCGCCAACGAAGACGCCGGCGATCATCGTAGACCTCATGCGCACTGTCTTGCTGAGCTGCAATTCGATCCTCCAGGACCCTTCGCCTTCGGTCACCATCAGAAGCCTGGATGCCACAGCTATCGAGATCGAGTTGTTTTTTCGCGTCGCAAGTATCGACCAGCGAAGTGCCGCTCGGAACGAAATCTTCGATCTCATTTATCGCCATTCAAAGTCGACCGGCATGCTGCTGGCGGAGCCATTTTCAGGCTCGATTGCCATGACCAACCGGCCGGGCCACGAGACGGCGGCCTCCCAAGGCTTCACCCCGATCGAACTCATCAATTCCATACCGGTATTCTCGGCGCTAACGGATACCGAGCAGGGTTCGCTCGCCAAAGCGGCCTCGGTTCGCACCTACCATAAGGGCGAAATCATCGCACGACAGGGAGAGATGCTGCCGTCGCTCATGATCGTTCGGACGGGCGTCATCGTCCGGCAAATTGGCGAGGACGATGATCAACTGCAGGAGATCTCCCGGCTTGCACCTGGCGATTTCTTCGGCGAGACCGGCTTGCTCGCCGGTATTGGCGAGATGTCGAGTTTGCGGGCAATGACCCCTGTCACGGTTTACGACATAGACCAGGAAAGCTTTGCGCCGCTGCTGCACGACAGGCCCGAAATGGCCGAAGATCTTGCCGCGATCCTGTCGATGAGGGTGTCGGCTTTTAATGAAAGCGGCATCGCCGGACAGCACCACGCGAGCTCCAAATTCGCGCTCCTCAAAGCCATTCAGACAGTCTTTCGAGCCGCTTCGTTCAAGCGCGTTCGAGCACCTGGCTGACAAGGCATGCAGAAGGACAGAGATCCATGACCATCCGCCAAAGCGGTATCACAGGCATCGATACACTCATCCAGCCAGCTATCCGTGATTTTGCGGACGGACTGAAGATAAGGCGCGTATTGCCGTCCTCGGATCGCCTGATGATCGGGCCCTTCATCCTGTTCGACCATTTCGGCCCCGCTATATTCGACGCAGGTCACGGTTTCGATATGGGACCGCATCCGCATATCGGCGTTGCGGCCGTGACCTACCTGATCGATGGCGAGATCGTGCATCGCGACAATTTGGGAAAAGTGCAGACCATCCGTCCTGGCGAGGTCAACTGGATGACGGCCGGGTCGGGCATCGTCCATTCCGAGCGCACGCCACCGGAAGTCCGGGCGTCGGCAAGCAATCTCTTCGGCGCTCAGGCTTGGATCGCCCTCCCCTCCCGCTATGAAGAAATTGCCGCCGACGTCGCACATTTTGGCGCTCCCGAAATACCGAGGATCTGTGCCGACGGCGTCGAGTTTACGTTGATCGCCGGCGCGTCCGACGGGTTGGTCTCGCCGGTAAGGACGTTCTCCGACGTGGTCTATGCCGAAATTGTGCTCACGAGCGGTGCGCGCTACCAGGTGAAACCCGAACACCGTGAGCGTGCGATCTACATCGTCGCCGGTGAGGTTGGAATTGTCGGCCAGTTCGGTACGTTTCATGAGGCCGAATTAGTAGCTCTGGCGCCCGGCGCTGAGATTGTGCTCCAGGCGCCTGCCTTCCATGCGGCGAGACTGATGCTGATAGGAGGTGAGCCCCTGGCCGAGCCACGTCATATCTTTTGGAACTTCGTCTCCTCTTCAGCCGAACGGATCGAGCAGGCAAAGGCGGATTGGCGCGAACGCCGCTTCCCCGGCGTGCCGGGAGAGCACGAGCTCATGCCTCTGCCAGATGGCAGCGTGTGAGGGATAAGGCAGCGGATGGTGACCTCAGCGCCGCGACAGCTTTACGCCGGGTGGCGCAGGCAGACCACTACGATATCAAGTAGAGATCGTTCATCGTTTCCTCATCGAGCAAACCGTCGAATCAGACGTCGAAGATTGTCTCGAGCAGGAACTCGTCGTTGCTTGCTTCGGAAAACAGCGTGAGGGACGCGTGCAACTTCTTCGCATCAACGTCACCGAAGACAGCGCGAGCGCTTAGGCCGGAGAGCCGTTGCAGGGTGCCAACGCATTCCCGATAACGGCCTCCGAGGATCGGAAACGAGAGATAGGCGCTGGCTTCGTCGAGCGATGTGATTGCATATGGCTCAGGCGCTGTACCACTTCGCCTTGTGGCCAACCTTGGGAAGATGAACTCCATGTAGGGAGTGCACATCATCCCTCGACGTAGAATGGCCAGCGCGTCGTCGTAGACCGGATCCTGTGCGCTGACGAATCTCTGCAAATCATACTCGTCAGGCATTTGGATGGATCCTTGGGAAACCCTCAACATTCGTGCCCATGACTAGCCGCCGACGACATCTGCATAGTCCGGGTGCTTGGCGAAAAAGCGGCTCATGAAGGGACATTTCAAGATCGCTTTACGGCCGGTCTTGCGGAGCAGTTCGAAGGTTCCTTGGGCCAATTGCGACGCGATCCCTTGTCCGGAAAATTCCGACGGGACTTCGGTGTGTATCAGCGCAACCTTCCCGCCCTCGAGCCGATAATAGGCCGCCGCAAACATATCACCGGCGATCGGCAGCTCGAAACGGTGCTGTTGGACGTTTTCAACGACTTGTGCATCCATCTTTATCTCTCGATTGTATGTCACGTGTCACCGGAGGCAGATTGGCGGGCCGCTATCGCATCGCAGGCAACCGCAGAGTGACGGTCGTGCCTGCCCCAAGTGTGCTCTGAATATCGATGCTTCCGCCTGATTGCTCGGCAAAGTGCTTCACCATCGGCAAACCGACGCCGCCGAGGCCTTCGCTTTTGGTGGTGAAGAACGGATCGAAGGCGCAGACCATCGTCTCGCTGGTCATCCCGATACCGTTGTCCGCGACGCGGATGTCTACCTGACCGGCGGCAGAGTTCTCAGAGGCCAAGCCGGCATCGATCGAGATGAAACCGCCGTCAGGCATTGCATCGCGCGCGTTGAACAGAAGATTCAGAACCGCATTTTGCAATCCAAAGCGATCGCATCTCACCAAAGGCAGGTCGGACCCAACCCGAAGCTCAAGACCGAAATTGGCATCCAAGGCGCTCCGTACGAGGGTTTCGATCTCAGCCAGGCAAGCACCTACGTTTGTGTATTCGATTTCCGCGTGGCTCTCTCGGGCCAGGCTGATGGTTTGCCGGACAAGGCCACCAGCCCGCTCCAAAGCCGTTTTGGCGCCGGCTATTACAGGCCCGAGCGCCGGAGCCGCTTGGATGCTCGGATCGCGGGCCAGGTGGTTCAACGCCGACGAGGCGACCTGAATGAGATTGCCCAGGTCATGGACGATGCCGGCCGTCGACATTTGCACGGACATACCACCTCCAGGGCCATCGGGCGGGCCGTCGAAGACATCTTCTTTTATGTCCGGACGAAACATTTCGTTCCCCGCTGGCTAAGTCGGCACCTATTGGCTTCAACACGCTATAATTTATGGCTTTTATTTTCCATTATATCTAAGAAGACGCCGATACATACTTCCGTATATTCAATCGCGAGACGATGCTCTATTGATAGCCGATCCCGCTGATGTAGTTGGCAAGCAGCCGTTCCTGCAGTTCCTCTTGTTTGAAGAGCGCCTTCATCGCATCACGGATATCGAGGACGCCTAGCGGTTTCGAGTCGGCCCCGAGCACCGGCACATTCTGAAGGCCTCGCGCGGCCATGGTCTGCCACACTGAATGAAGGTCGTCATCGGGACCACAGGACACGATGGACCTGCTCATCAAAGCCGCAATCGGCGCTTCTGTTGGCCCTGAATTCGCCAGATGGCGGACAAGGTCGGACTTGCTCAGCACGCCTGCCGCCTCCCCACTGCCGTGGCACACCACGACCAGGCCTATTGCGGGCCTGGAAAGTGAGAGTGCCGCACTGCGGAGTGGAGCGTCGAGATCGACCACCATGAGACGGGCCGATATTACTGGATGCAGACTGTCAATTCGCATGACGCCCTCCTGAGAGCGCCTCGCGGCCGCGGCCGCGGGGCTGGGATCGGTTCCAGTGTTGGTCGCCGAGCTCGGCGCCTTCGTCCGGCCGGTCAGAATGGCGCGCAAACAAGCGCCATTCTGACCCATTCCAAAGATTAGCTCAGTGCTGCTTTGCTCAGGCCAAACTTCGCATCGCCCGAGCCCGGGACGGGTTTGAAGCCGATATTCAGACGGTTCCAAGAGTTGACCGCCATGACAACGAAGGTCAGATCGGAGATTTCCTTCTCGGAAAGCTGCGACCTGACCCGATCGTAGATCTCGTCGGGGACACCCTGCTCGGGCAGCTTGGTCAAGACTTCCGTCCATGCCAAGGCTGCGCGCTCGCGAGGAACGAACAAGGTCGAATCCCGCCAGGCTGCCAGGTGGTAAAGGCGCAGTTCGCGCTCGCCATGGATCTTCGCCTGTTTAACGTGCATATCGAGGCAGAAGGTGCACCCGTTCAGCTGCGCGGCTCGGACTGCAACAAGGTCGCGGATTGGCTCTTCGATCGACCCCTCTCGCGTCGCACCAAGAAATTCAATAAATTTCTTCAGAAGTTCCGGCGACTGCTCCGCATAACTCGCGCGTTGGGCGACGGCTTTTCCTTTCGGAGCGACCGGTGGCGCTGCAATATTCATTACTTATCTCCTTGAGGTGTTTGCAATCCATTGCACCGTAAGGATGACCGGTGAGACGAACTGTTGCTATCGTGCCGATGATATGTATTGCCACTCGATTGGGTTGGGGCGCCTAAACCGAAGTATAGGAGGTGGAAATTGGCACCTGACCGCTGCCCTCGGCAATTCGCTTTGCCGCATGCATCCGACAGACGCACAGCGTTTGGGTCACTTGAAGGGCAAGGCTGAACCGACCGGTGTCGATAGAACCTGGATCGAAACTGCGGTCACTCTTCAAAGGGAGCGTTCATCACAAGATCAACTGCCGAAGTCGCCTTGTAGCCTGAAACAAAGCGCTCGCCGAAGTCCCGGGCAAAGTTGTCGTAGGTGGTTTCGGGCCTGATCTCGGCGATATGGCAAAAGCATCGCGTCATCCGCCGCTTCATCCCGAGGCGCGGAAATTCGCCAACGATCTTTGCAATCTCGGCTGACGAAACGAGGCTGTATTGCAAGCCGACGACATCGAGGCAGATGCCGGCTGTGCACAGCGCCACCTCAGCCTCCTTGTAGAGGCCAATCGACGGCGTCGAGTTGAGGGCGACGCTGTCCCAGATCAATTGGGCGCGCCGCTCGTCGAAGCCGCCCTCCCGAACGAAGGCGCGGGCGAGATCGGCGCCTTCCACTTCGAAACGGCGCGGCCCGGCGAAGTCCTCATTGAGCGTGACGTCATGCAACAGGGTTGCAACCGCAACAACCTCGGCGTCGTGCTGGATATTCTGAATCTGTCCGATCCGGGCCGCGAAAAGCCAGGATCGGACCACGTGGTTGAACAGGTAGGGTTCACATCGAGCGCGGGCATGTTCGATCGCTCGGCCAACAAGCGGAGTATGGGGGACCAAAATCCCCGCAAGTGTGCGGATGGCGATCGAATTCATGTCACTGACCGTCCCTTCGCGTACGCCCCGATGGTCCTGGGGGCTACGATTTCATTTCGCGTTCGTCGTCAGTTCCGTCTCGCTGGTGTCGACGACGAAAATAGCAAGCAGACGAGCGCCTTCCGTCTTGCTGGCGTTTTCGCTGACGGCATGACGGTCGCCAGGGAATTCCGAGAAACTCTCGCCGGCGCGATAAGTCTTCACCGGCCCGTCATTGACCTGGCTTCGGATCGCCCCCTGCAGGACCGTGGCATAGATGAACGCGGATTTGGGATGGGTATGAGCCGGCGACGTACCCCCAGGCGCGTACTCGACGAGCACGGCTTTCATGCTCTTGCCGGGCACGTTTGGCAGAGCCTGGTCGTAGACAAGCTTCACGCTGGCGGCGTCATTGGCCATTGCTGCGGTGACGGAAGCGGCGGTGAGCGCGGCGCAGAGAAGTGTTTTGATCATGTCTGGTCTCCTTGTTGTGCGAATGGCGGGCCTATCCGATGATTACTTACTTCGGTGGTGTGTATCGGCTGAGCCAATCATCGAAACGCACGGCGCCGATGCGCGCGTTCTCGCCGGGCACCAGCGTTCGATCGTCGATTGCCACTTGGCCGTAGTAGAGCGCGCCGGGATCCGGGACGACTTTGCGCGGGTCCTTGGTGGCCTTCAGGAAGCGCTCGACAAGTTCGCTCATGCGAACACGCTCCGGGCCGGCAATTTCGATCATGCCGTTCAACGGCGCGGCAAGCGCGACGTCCGCCATCGCATCGGCAACATTATCAGCCGCCATGGGTTGGAAGTAGGCCGGCGACATATGAATGGTATCCCCGACGGCGCCCGTGTTTGCGATGGCGGCGGTGAATTCGAAGAATTGAGTGGCGTGAACGATGGTGTAGGGAATTCCGGACTCCCTGATCAGCTTTTCCTGAAGCAACTTGCCGCGGAAATAGCCCATGCCCTGCAGCCGGTCGGTACCGACGACCGACAGCGCCACGTGATGACGGACGCCGGCGGCCGTTTCGGCGGCAAAAAGATTACGCCCGGATGCCGAGAAGAACTCCAGGGCAGCCTTTTCCTCGAACGACGGCGAGTTCGCGAGGTCGATGACGACCTGCGCACCGGCAAGCGCGGCCGCCAGACCCTCTCCCGTAACGGTGTTGACGCCCGAATTCGGCGACGCCGCAAGTACGTCGTGGCCTTTGTTTCGCAGTCTCTCCACGGTCTTTGAACCGATCAGCCCGGTTCCGCCGATGACGACGATCTTCATGTCTGGTCTCCTGGTGTTGCGTGTCTATTTTCGTTGCTCGATCGGATGCTGGGCGTTTCCGGCCTGCTACTGACTGACCGATGCAGCAGCATCCTCGATGAGTGACGTGACCTCGTCGGGATGCGAAACCATGAGCGCGTGGGACGCACCCTCGATGACGACGGTCTTTACCGCGTGCGCACGCTTGGCCATGAAGCTCATGACGGCTGCCGGGATGTTGCGGTCATCCGAGCCGTAGATCATGTAGGACGGCAGCGTCTTCCATGAGGCGACGTCCGAGGCTTCAGCCAGAGCCGCCTGCGCAACAGGGCGTTGAGTGGCAGCCATCAGCAAAGTCTGCTCTTGCGGAACGTCGGCGGCGAACTGCGCGCGGAACTTGGCCGGCTCGATGAAGAGGTCTTGTCCGCCGTCCGGCAACGCGACTGGAGCAAGCGCGCTCCCCAAGGTGCTACCGGGAAACATGCTGGACAACGTAAGGCTCGATTCGCCCGTATCGGGCGCGAAACCCGCCACGTAGACCAACGCCTTCACATTGGGATTGCCATTGGCGGCCTCGGTGATGACGGGCCCGCCATAGGAATGCCCCACCAGCACGACCGGCCCGGAAACCGACCGGACGATGGCTGAGACTGCTTTCGCATCGCTGGCAACGCCGCGGAGCGGATTAGCTGCGGCTATCGCCACATAACCGTCTTTGCTGAGCTTGGTGATGACTGCATCCCAGCTCGACGATTCCGCGAAGGCGCCGTGCACCAGTACGATCGTCGGCTTGGGCTGAGAATTCGCGGCCTGCGCCATCCCGCCGCCCGACGCGGCAAGCGCTGCGGTGAGGGCCAGGACTCGAGTTATGTTTCGCATTTGCTTTCTCCCGTGTCGCCTGTGGTGACCAATGCTCAGGAGAATGCGCCGACGCGGCCCGCCAACCTATTGTGCGGAAGGGTCTGTCATACAATGCCAAGGTGCAGGGTAGGTCACCGGGGAGATCAGGTGCCCTGCAGCAAATTGAGGTATCTATGCCGGGTGTGCATTGTCGGCGGTCGCCGGAACAGACACTGAGGGCGCGCCGCAAAGCCTCCTCTCGTCAACGACATAGTCCCTGGCCTTCGGCCTGAATCGCCCAATGCCTTCGTATGGATCAAACAGCCGGACCGTCTGATCGTGTCGCTGCGTCACGACATTTATATTTGTATGGGTGAATACCATCCAAGCCATCAATGGAGTTACTGAAATGAAAATGACAGTCCTTGCTGTCGCCGTGCTTGTTATTACAGCAGGAAGCGCCACTGCCGGAAGCGACCACTATGGATCAAACGGATCCCAGCAGCCTGCGACTGCGTCTTACAACATGTATACATCCTCGATCAAAAAAATGAACAATGATATCGGGGTGCCGAAAACCGTACGCAAGCCGACTGTTCCCAACGATGAATATGGCCAGGGCATCTGGGGTCACTGATCCCGACCTACAGAAAATTGAAGGACCGGGGCGAGACCTCGGTCCTTCCGCCGTATCGGCGAGCCGACTTCTCTCTTGCGCGTCGATCCCTGCAATGCGACTTGCTGCTTACGTGGCTCAATTTGCGCCACGTCGACAAAACGTCTCGCCTCCGACCTATTTGGCGCGACTCGTGCGGCAGCTTCCCGGAAAATCGTCTTGAGGATGACCGATTGCTCAGCCATTTATTCGGAAGTCTATTGGCGCGACGACATCGCAGTCGTGGCTCAGAGCACTGCCATCCCGCCGTCGACCCGCAGATTGATGCCCGTTACGAAACTGCTCGCGTCCGAGGCAAGGAACAGGGCGGCTTTTGCCAGCTCTTCCGGCTGCCCCATCCGGCCCAGGGGTATTGCCTCTGCCATCGCCTTTTCAAACAGCCCGCGCTGCTCAAACGGTATGCCTAGCTTATCGAGAATAGCCGTATCCACCGGACCTGGGCTGAGCACGTTGACCCGGATGCCGCGAGACTTCAGTTCGATCGCCCAAGCGCGCGCAAAGGCATTTATGGCCGCCTTCGAGCCCGCGTAAACAGCATGACCGTCCAGAACCTTCTCGCTGGCCAGCGAGCCTGTGAGGATGATTGCGCCGCCATTCCGCATGATCGGAATCAGCTTCTGGACGCCGAAGAAGACGCCTCGCGTATTGACGGCAAATTGCGCATCATATTCCGCCTCGGAGACGTCGGCCGAGTGCGTGATGGTGTTTATGCCGGCGTTCGCCATATAGATGTCGAGCGCCCCGAACCTCTGACGGATCTGTTGCGCTACCTCGTCATGGTGCGACACCTCGGCCACATTTCCCTGAATGCCCAGCGCGCCTGCCCCGATCTGTGCGACCGCTTCCTCGACCGCCTGCCGCCGGCGGCCGGTAATGACGACTTGCGCGCCCTCGGCCGCAAAGATTTTTGCAGCCGATAGTCCGATCCCGCTGTTCCCGCCGGTGACCACCGCGATCTTGCCCGAGAGTACGCCCATTTCGTTCCTGCCTTCGAAAAATAGCGCCGGTGCTGCTGCGATAGTCGCAACTGCTGGCCAAGAAAATTTCACGCCTAATTGAGACCGCCAAAATGAGCGGCAATCGCAAACGGCTAGCGATTGATAAACTCCCGGTGCTTAGCCAGTTTGACGTCTTGGAGAGCGCTTTGGCCATCAAGGCAGAACAAGCGCGCGGCGGCGACCCCCGACAGCGCGACGTAGTGTCGAACGCCGGCGATCGCCTCCGGGCTGCACAGGCGCAGTTGCCCGAGTGGCAGCCGTGGCGCAGCATATGTTTCGCGCCCCTGCCAGCGCTCCAGCTCGATGGCGCAGTGGTTCGGTTCCACAATCCGGGACATGAGCCGACAGAAGCTATCCTTTGATGAAGGCGAGCAGGTCAGCATTGACCTGATCTTGGTGCGTGGCCGTGATCCCGTGGGGCGCGCCGGGGTAATAGATATCCTTTGCGCCTTTGATCAATCGGGCCGACTTGACTGCCGAGTCCTTGACGGGGACGATCTGGTCGTCTTCGCCATGCAGGACGAGGGTTGGCACGTCGAATTTCTTGAGGTCCTCGGTAAAATCGGTCTCGGAGAACGCCTTGACGCTTTCGTACGCGTTCACGAGACCCGCCTGCATACTCCAGAGCCAGAACTGATCCAGAGTCCCCTGGGAAACCTTGGCGCCTGGCCTGTTCGCGCCATAAAACAACGGTGCGAGGTCCCGGTAGTACTGCGACCGATCCTTGACGAGGCCAGCCCTTATGCCGTCGAATACCTCGATCGGCAGGCCTTCCGGATTGGCCGGCGTCTTCACCATGATCGGCGGAACAGCGGCGATAAGAACAGCCTTGGCCACCCGCTTCGTCCCGTGCCGTCCGATATAGCGAGCAACCTCGCCTCCTCCGGTCGAATGGCCGACCAGCGTGGCGTTCCGGAGATCCAGCGCCTCAATCACGGCTGCAAGATCATCCGCATAGCCGTTCATGTCGTTGCCGGACGTGGCCTGGCTCGATCGGCCATGGCCGCGCCGGTCATGCGCAACGACGCGAAAGCCGTTATGGGCAAGAAAGAGCATCTGGCCGTCCCAGGCGTCGGAATTCAGCGGCCAGCCGTGCGAAAACGTGACGACAGGACCCTTGCCCCAATCCTTGTAGTAGATTTCGGTGCCATCCTTGGTCGTGATGGTGCTCATCGTCTTGGTTCCTTTGATTGAGGGGGAAGAGGGAAGGTTTCGTTTTCGGCTCGTTGCCGAAGCAGCGCGGGGCAGTCCGGCGGCGACCGTAGAGATCAGGCCTGCCAACAAGACATCGCGGCGAGATCCGCCGACGGAGAAAAGTCCGTCTTTGTTCATCATGTCCATCCATGTGCTTTGAACATCCTGCTCACCATCACGACCGTCGAGTCGGCCTGAGCGGTCGCGTTCGGGGAGGAGCGAGCGAGGAGCGGTAGAAACGCGACGGTCGTGATGGCTTGCGAGGAACAGGATGCACCGATCCGGGCCGCGAACCTACTCTACGGAGGCATCTGTCATACGATGCCAAGGTGCAGGGCAGGCACGCCGAAGATAGGGCCGGGCTAAGGCAAGCTCTTATAGACACACGTCAATTAGGCTTGGGTAGCGGCGCGGGGACCGACGCGGCATGCCGGCGTCAGTTGCTGTTGCATGAAATGTTGCGAGTTTGTCGGTCAGGCTGGCGCTGCCAAAGAGCGCCGCTCAGTAGTAACCGATGTTTGGCGCGGGCCTTGCCGCGAAACACCAAACAGAACCACCGATGTACATCAGGATCACCCGCAGCAGCACGAGCGTATCAACAGGCAGGAAGGCTTGGGCGCGCTGAGAAAGCACCTGAAATGGCCCGGCGCGCCGGGCGATCCTATTGGATGGGGCATGGATCGGCTTGTGCCAAATTCTAGACCTCGCGCATCGGCGCGGGCAGCGTTTCCCACGCCCGGATCAGCTCACCGATAGAAGCGGCTTCCATCTTGCGCATGACATTGCCGCGGTGAAGCTTGACCGTCACTTCACTGATGCCGAGGTCGAAGGCGATCTGCTTGTTGAGGCGCCCGCGCGCCACTTCACGCAGGACCTCGCGCTCGCGCGGCGTCAGCGTCTCGACGCGCTCGATGTTGCGCTTGACGATCACGGCATCCGCCCGCCGCTTGGCATCCACCGCAATGCCGGCGATCACAGCGTCAAGCAGCGTCTGATCCCGCACCGGTTTGGTGAGAAAGTCCACGGCGCCGGCCTTCATCGCCTGGACAGTCATCGGGATGTCGCCATGCCCGGTCAGGAAGATGATGGGTTTGGGGTTGCCGTTTTTCGCAAGATGGTGCTGCAGATCGAGACCGCTCGTCCCTGGCATGCGCACGTCGAGGATCAAGCAGCCGGGGCTCTCCAACACGTCGGCGTCAAGCAATTCACGGGTTGAGGTAAAGCACACCGGCAGGAAACCCGCCGACAGGATCAATTCAGACAGCGCCTCCCGAACAGAGGCATCATCATCGACAATAATGACCAGCGGCTGCTCGGCTTCAGCCCTTCGCTGCTGTGATGACGGCGTCGATCTCGGTAAGGGCAATTGGTCAACTCTCATGTTTAGCCTCCGTTTCTGGGTTGCGCAAAGCGTCGCCGATCGCCGCAAGCAGTGCCTGGCCATCGAACGGCTTGCGGAAAAGCCTGCCAATGCCCTTGGCGCGGTGCTGATCCACTATCTCGTGGCGGCCTGTGATCAGGAACACAGGCAGATCCGGACGCGCCTTCTTGACCAAGTCGCGAAGTTCAAAGCCGTCCATGCCGGGCATCCCGATGTCGGTGATAAGCATGTCCAATCCAGACAGGCCGCTGACCAGTAACGACCCTGCCGACGAGAAGCTGCGGGCCACATAGCCGGCGGACTCCAGAAGGTCCTCCAGCGACTCGAGCAGTCTTGGGTCATCGTCGACAATCGCCACGACAGGCCTCCGCTTGCTCACCCTCAGTTCCCCCCTGCCCGGCGCGAGTGCGTGATCGGTATTCCCAATCGCTCGGCGATGCGAACGAGGTCGGCGAGCGACGCCGCGACCATCTTCTGCATGACGTTCCTTCTATGAATTTCCAGCGTAACTTCGCTGATCCCCAGTTCAGCGGCGGCCTGCTTGTTGAGCAGGCCGCTGACCACCAGCGGCAGCACCTCACGTTCGCGCGGCGTCAGCTCGAGATAACGTTGCTTCAACACGCCCAGCTCGGCGCGCTCCGATCGCTGTACCCGATCCTGGGCAATCGCCGCATGGATTGCGGCCATGAGGTCTGCATCGCTGAAGGGCTTAGTCAGGAAATCCACGGCGCCGTGCTTGATCGCACGCACCGAGGACGGGATATCGCCATGTCCCGTCAGGAAAACGATCGGCGGATGATCGCCCTCGGCAATCTGCCGCTGCAGATCGAGGCCGTTAATATCCGGCAACTCGATATCGAGGATGAGGCAGGCAGGGACGTCCGGCTTGTCAGCGCGGATATAATCGCCCGCCGATCCGAACGCTACGGCACACATGCCGTGTGCAGCCAGCAGCTCACTGAGCGCCTCCCGGATGCGTTCATCGTCATCTACGATGAAGACAATTTGGCCGTCCGTCGTCATGACGCCGCTTTCGCTTCAATCGGCAACGTGAAGATAAACGTCGCTCCACGTGGTTCGTTCTTCTCGACCCATAAACGCCCGCTGTGCGACTCGATGATCGAACGGCAGATCGCTAGTCCCATGCCCATCCCTTGCTCTTTCGTGGTAAAGAACGGTTCGAATATCCGGTCGGGAAACTCGATGCCCCGGCCGCGATCTCTGACTTCGGTCTGGACAACATCCCCGATACGGCGCACGCGGATGCTGATAACTCCGTCATCCGCACCAGAGTCCATCGCGTCCATGCCGTTGCGGATGAGATTGACCAGAACCTGCTGGATTTGGACGCGATCGAACGCGACTAGCGGACTGTCGCTTCCGACATCAACGCTGGTGCGAACGCCCCGCCGCATCGCTTCCTCGGCCACGAGGTCGCGTGCCTCTGTGATGACACTGCTGAGCGTCGCATTGGTCCTCGTCTCGGTGGATTGCTTGAACAGCGCGCGGATGCGGCCGACGACGTCCGCCGCCGAATTGGCGTCCCGGATTATGCGCTCGGCCGTAATCTTCGCGCGTTCGACGTTCGGAGGGGCGGCGGACAGCCAACGGTGGCATGCATGGGAATTGGCGACGATCGCGGCCAGCGGCTGATTCACCTCGTGCGCGATCGAAGCGGAAAGCTCGGCGAGACTTGCAGCCTGAGTGGCTTGCGCGAGTTTGTCGGAGGCTTGTCGCAGCGCTTCCTGGGCGCGCACCTCTTCGTCGATGTCGAGGGAAACCCCGTACCATTGCACAACCGCCCCGTCTTCATCACGCCGCGGCTCCACCCTGCACTCCGCCCAGCGATAGCCATCTGTTTCGCGCCAGCGAAACCGCATCGCGGAACCGCCGCCTGTTTCGAAACAGCTCAGCAACGTGCGCAGCACCTCGGGAGCATCTTCGGGATGAACCAGTTCTTGCAGCAATTCCTCGATGCGCGGCTCTCCGAGTGTTTCGAAATTGGCGATGACGGCGCGGAAATGGTCCTGGTATCGCTTGTTGAAATAGACCGGCCCGCCGGTCGGCACCGCGCTCCAAATGCGGACCGGCACAGCGTCGATCATCTGCTGAAGCTGCAATTCGCTCCGCCGCAGGGCCTCTTCGGCTTGCATCTGATCGTCTATGTCGTGACAGAGGCCGTACCACTGCGCGATCAGGCCAGCGTGATCGCGCATCGGCTCCGCCCGGCTCGACATCCAGTGATAGATGCCATCGGCGCGGCGCAAGCGATACCTCATGGAGAAGCGCTCACCGGTGGCGAGGCAGTGACTGAGCGTATCGCCGAATGCTGCTGCGTCGTCCGGATGGACGATGGCCGCTATCATCGCCGCCAGCCGGCTGATGCCCTGTTTGTCCAAATCCGTTACGTCAAGGCCGAGAAAGTCGACCATTCGCTTGTTGAAAAAGGTCGGCTCGCCGTCCGGCGTCAGGCGCCAAACGTGGCTCGGAACCATGTCGACAAGCTGCGAGAGCTCCCGCTCCCGGTCGCGCAATGCCTCCTGCGCGCGCACCTCATCGTCGATGTCGATGCTGGCCGTGTACCATTGCACGATCGTCCCACTCTGGTTCCGCAGCGGCTCGGCGCGGCCCTCCCTCCAGCGGTACACGCCGTCCGCGCGACGCAGGCGATACCTTATGGGATAGGGTTCGCCGGTGGCGAGCGAGCGGCTGAGCCATTCTCTCATCCTGGGTCCATCGTCGGGATGGACGGCTGCCGCGACCACGGTCGCCAGGCGGCTCGTGCCCGGCTCGTCCCAGTCCGCGATGTTGTTGAGGCCGATATAGTCTGTCGTGCGCTTGCTGAAGAAGGTTGGTTCGCCGTTGGGCGCCATGCGGGCGATGTGAGCGGGGATCATTTCGACCAGCAACGAGAGTTCTCGCTCCCGCTCCCGCAAGGTCTCCACGCTTTGGCGCAAAGTGAGCACCGCCGCCTGATGCTGCCTGGAAATGGCGGCCACGACGAGCGCCGAAAATGCAGAGATGGCCAGAAAAAGCTGCAGCATGATCTGGTTGTGCTTCTGGGACTCAGGATCGCCGGCAAATTGGCTGGCGCCGGATATCGTGAATACCGCCGTGATCAGAGCGAGGACGGTCAATGCTACGGCGGCGCCTCTGAACTCAAAACGCACCGCGGCCCAAAGAAGAGGCGGCATGATGATGTAGGCGAAGGGCAGATAGCCGCTCAAGGAAAGGGCGGCGATACCAAGAAAGATCAGCCCCAGGACGCAAGCTTCCATCCATCGCGCCGCCGAGAGCTGCGCTTTTCCGCGCCAGTTCTGGAACACGACCAGCGCCAGTGGCGCTACGATCAGGACTCCCGTCGCGTCTCCGATCCACCACAGCGGCCAAGCCGTCACAAAGGTTTGCGATTGTATGCCAAACCAAGCAAGCGCCGCACTTCCCACCGTTGCGCTTGCAACTGGCGCAATTCCAGCGGCCAGTACGACGAATGCGAGAACGTCCCGCAACGTTTCCAGCCGAACTGGGCGCTGGCAGGTCTGGTTCACAAGCCATGCGCCGGCCACCGCTTCAAGAGCGTTGCCGGCAAAGATCAGGAAGGCCGCGGGCAGCGGAGTGTGGAACCACAAGAAGTTGCTGAACAGTTCTGCCACACAGGCCCCCAGCACCCACCACGGCCAGCTATACCTGGAGGCGAAGACAAGAGTAGCGATGAAAAGCCCGCTCGGAGGCCAAATGGAAATCCCTGTTCCAGGTATGATTGCGAGCGACTGGGCGAAGCCGCAGCCCAGGACATAGGCCGTAATAAAAAGCCCCAGATGCAGGAATTGGGGACGGTGCGACCAGACGCGCGACAACCTGCCTCTTCCAAGATCGCTGATCATGTTGCCGCGAATCAGGCCCGGTTCATTCGTCGCGAAAGGTCGGCCACTTCCCGGTCCGGATCGGTTCAAGTCATGCGCTAACGCGAGCGTTGCGCTGGAATCGGTCTCGCCAAGTGAGTTGGGCGCTATCGTCATCGGGTGCCCCTAACGGACAAACAAACTCTGGAGATTGTCGGCGCTTCGTGTAGCACTTGCTCTTGATAGCTGGACTGGGCTGACGGACTCACGTCGCCACCCTAATCCCGCCACGCCCCAACCGCACCTCATGGAAATCCATGCATTGCACGGGGCGGCGGCGCCCCTTCACCGAGAGCCGAAAAACCAAGCGCTTACTGAGCGCCGCCAGTTATTGCGCAGCTTTCGCTTCAACCGGGAGGGTGAAGATGAATATCGCCCCACGCGGCACGCTATTCTCCGCCCAAAGGCGTCCGCCGTGAGACTCGATGATCGAACGGGAGATCGCGAGCCCCATGCCCATTCCGTTCCCTTTCGTTGTAAAGAACGGCTCGAATATCTTGTTGGGACGTTCGATACCCGGGCCTCGGTCGCTGACCTCGGTCTGGATCGTGTCCTCTATCCGGCGCACGCGCATTCCGAGAACCTTGTCGCCCGCCGTGGTGTCCATCGCCTCCATGCCGTTGCGAATGAGGTTGACCAGGACCTGCTGGATCTGGACGCGATCGAACGCAACCAGCGGAAGGTCGCTTTCGACGTCGATGTCCATGCGAACGCGACGCCGCATGGCTTCCTCGGCCATAAGGTCACGTGCTTCGGCAACGACGCTGGGGATCGGCGTGCTGGTTCTCATTTCAAGCGAAGGTCTGAACAAGGCACGGATGCGGCTGACGACATCCGCCGCCGAGTTGGCATCGCGGATGATACGCTCGGCCGTGATCTTCGCGCGCTCGACGTTCGGGGGCTCGGCGGACAGCCAACGGTGGCATGCGTTGGAGTTGGCGACGATGGCGGCCAGCGGCTGGTTCACCTCATGAGCGATGGATGCGGAGAGTTCGGCAAGGCTCGCCGCCTGGCTCGCACGCGCAAGTCTCTCTTGTGCCAGCCGAAGCTCCTCTTGTGTCCGCACCTCATTTTCGATGTCGAGGCAGATAACGTTCCACTGCACTATGGCGCCTTCAGCGTTGCGCATCGGCGCGGCGCGCGTCTCGACCCAGCGATATTCACCATCGAAGCGCCGCAGACGGTGCCGTCGCGCATACGGCTCGCCTGTGGACAGACAATCGGCATATCTCTCTTTGACACCTGTCAGGTCGTCGGGATGAACACCGGCGTCGAGTGTGCCAGCCAGCCGGGACTTTCCCGCTTCGTCCAATTCCTCAAGATTGTATCCGAGGAATTCGCGGAGCTGCTGGCTGCGATATATCGGTTCGCCATCCGGCGCGGCGCAATCGATCATTGCCGGCAGCGTTTCAACGAGCTGCCAGAGAGTCCGTTCTCTCTCGCGCAGCGCCTCTTCGACGCGCAGCTGATCGTCGATGTCGTGCGTAAGGCCGTACCATTGGACGATGCGTCCACCCTGGTCCCGCAGCGGCTCCGCGCGGCCCTCCATCCAACGATAAACGCCATCGGCACGGCGCAGGCGATACTTCATGAAGAAGCGCTCGCCGGTGGCAAAGCAGCTGTCGAGTGCTTCCTTCAGGCTGGCTGCATCGTCGGGATGGACGACGGTGGCAATGAAGGCCGCCAGCAGGCTCGTGTCCGGCTTTTCCGCGTCCGCTATGTCCAGGCCGAGAAAATCTATCAGGCGCTTGTTGAAAAAGGTCGACTCACCGTTGGGAGATAGCCGCCAGAGGTAGCTCGGAACCATGTTGACGAGTTGCGAGAGCTCTCGTTCCCGGTCGTGCAACGCGGCTTGCGTGGTCACCAGGTCATGGATGTCGACGCTCACGCCGTACCATTGGAGAATGCTGCCATCTTCGTCGCGCAGCGGCTCGGCGCGAGTCTCGGTCCAGCGATAGCCGCCGTCGGCCCGCCTCTGGCGATATCTCTGAACGTAAGGCACGCCCGTTGCGAATGAATGGCGGATCGCCTGTCGTGCGGTGTCGATATCGTCTGGATGGATCACGCTCAGCGACGGCGAGCCGTCCGGGGCGGTGATGTCGCGGAGCGTGGCCCCGGTTACATCGGTGAACCGTTTGTTGACGTAGGAAGGCGTCCCTTCCCGTGTCGTACTCCAGATCAAAGCGGGCACGGTGTCGATCAGCTGCTGAAGGCGCCGCTCACTTTTGCGCAACGCCGCCTGCGCGCGCACCTCATCGTCGATGTCGAGAGAAACCCCGTACCACTGCACGACCGTTCCATCGTCATCGCGTCGCGGCTCGACCCTGCACTCAGCCCAGCGATAGGTGCCGTCTTTTTCGCGCCAGCGAAACCGCATCGCGGAGCCGCCGCCAGTTTCGAAACACCTCAGCAACGTGCGCTGCACCTCGGGCGCATCTTCGGGATGAATCACCTCGTGCAGCAACGTTTCGATTCCCGGCTCGCCGAGCGCGTCAAAGTTCGCGATAACGGAGCGGAAATGGTCCTGGTATCGCTTGTTGAAGTAGACCGGCCCGCCGGTCGGCATCACACTCCAGATGCGGACCGGCACGGCGTCGATCATGTGCTGAAGTTGCTGCTCGCTCTGCCGCAACGCCGCTTCGGCGTGCATCTGATCGTCTATGTCGTGACAGAGGCCGTACCACTGGACGATGCGGCCAGCGCCATCGCGCATCGGCTCCGCCCGGCTCGACATCCAGCGATAGACGCCATCGGCACGGCGCAGGCGATAGCGCATGGCGAAGCTCGCACCGGTAGCGAAGCAACCACGAAGTGCATCGCCGAATGCTGCTGCGTCGTCCGGATGAACGGCGGCCTGTATCATCGCCGCCAGCCGGCTCATGCCCGGTCGGTCCAGATCCGCTACATCGAGGCCGAGAAAGTCGACCATGCGCCCATTGAAGAAGATCGGCTCGCCATCGGGATCGAGCCGCCAGATATGACTCGGGACCATATCCACGAGCTGCGAGAGTTCCCGCTCCCGGTCGCGCAATGCTGACTCGGCCCGCTTCTGGTCCTCGATGTCTATTGTCGTGCCGTACCATTGAACGATGCGCCCCTGGCTATCGCGAAATGGTCGTCCTGAGCTTCGAAACCAGCGATAGACGCCATCGGCGCGCCGCAGGCGATGCTCGGTATCATAGGGATCGCCGGTTTCGAGGCAATGCCGCCATCTGGCGGCTACGGGATCATAATCGTCGGGATGGACGGCTCGACGCCAGCCGAAATCATCGTCGTCTTCGGAAGTGTTGAGATCCTCATGCATGTTGCCGAGGAACGCCAGCGTGTTTGGGCTGACATAGGTGAATCTTCCGGCGGCATCGGCTGCCCACGCGTGGCCGGGCATGCTCTCGATGATTTGCAGCGCAAGCGTTGCTTCGGGGTCGATTTCGCCAAGTGAGTTGGACGCTGCTGTCATTGGCTTCTCCTGTCGGACAAAAAAGCCTGGGGACGGTCAGCGCTTGATATAGCACTTGTTTTCAATATCTGGACAGGCGAACTCACCGCCTAAATCTAGTTCCGCCATGCCTCGGCTGCATCTCATGGAAATCCATGCATTGCGCGGAGATATCGCCGCTACGGGGCCCTACGATGGGCCTCGCGCGAGGAGCGGCGCGGATCGATGCATCAACACCTACCACTGGGAATACGAGCCGAACAGGTAAGACACTCGGCTGCCTCTTCGTCGGCTGCAGAGTGAAACCGGAAAAACCTCTGCATTCGTCATCCCTGTCTCGTCCGGTTAACACGGCTCATGAGATAATCTGGAAGCCTCTCCCGACCAACACATCTGCTCCAAAGTATAGGGCGTGGACGCGGTTTTAGTTCTGCGGAGCGGCTTGGCGGCCGAGCAATTGTTTGGCGACAATGAGACAGGGCGCAGCGACCGCGAACAGCAGGACGAGCGCGAAGAAAGCTTCGTCGAACGAGATCGTGGCGACCTGCTTCTCAAGCGCGCGCTGCAGCAGCGGCAGGGCGGTCTTTGTCGCCGCAGTGCTGTCGACACTGTTCGCCAGAGCGTTCGCAGTTGCTCTCAAGCGCTGGTCTACGGCTGGATCGCCATTGACGAGGTGGGACGCCAGTATCGTCCGGTTGTGGACATTCTGGTGATCAATATACGTTTGCAAGAGGGCTGTGCCGGTCAGACCGCCCACCTGCTTGCCGAAGTTGAACAGCCCGATGCCAAACGGCAACGCATTAGGGGCAAGGCCCTGCAGCGTAACCAGCGTCAGTGCCACGAACAGAAGGCCGAGGCCGAATCCTCGCAGCAGCAGAGCAAGGGTCAGGTCCGGTGATCCGCTACCGCTCGTCGAAGCGGACAGCAGCCACATGGCACCTGCGAAGAGCAGAATGCCAAATGGCGCAAGCGCGATCGGGCGCATCCCGGTTCTTTGGATGACGAAGCCGGACAACAGAAGTCCAAGCGCCAGCATGGCTCCGCTGGGCAGCAGAAGCACTCCTGCGCCCGTCGCGGTAAAATCGAGCACGTTGAGGGCAAAAGCCGGAATAAGATAGGCGCTGCCTGAAAGGGCAGAGCCGGCGACGAAGCTGACGAGAAGGCCAAAGCGAAAGTCCGGATTGCCAAGGGGCGAGATGGCCAGCAGTGAGCCTTCTGAACGAAAGCGGGTCTCCCAGACGGCCAGGAGGCCGGCAGCCGTCATACCGGTTGCGGCAAGGAAGGTGATGTCGGTGTCGTCGAACCAGTTGAACCTGCTGCCTTGCAGCAGGACGTAAGTCAAAAGCGCGGCGCTGATGCCGAGCAACAATATCCTGACGGCAGGAAACCTGGTTTTCCGCCAAAAGGTCCGATCGCCGTCCGCCGCCAACAGGACAAGGGAGACGATGCCGAGCGGAATGATGCTCAGGAATATCCACTCCCAGGTCAGATGGTCGACAAGCCAGCCCTGCAGGGCTGGCGTGACGGTCGTCGGAGCCATGACGGCGCCTACGGCAAAAACCGCCTGAACGACCGGCTGATGCCGGTGCGGGAACCGAAAGAACAGCAGTGTCTGGCCGGCGACGAGAACTGTGCCGCCAGCCAGCCCTTGGACAATGCGGCAGATGCAAATCCAGGTGAGGTCCACTGACAACGTCAAGGCCGCGGATGCCAGCAGAAGGGCGACAACCGCCGCGCGCAGGCAGGCGGTCGGCCTGGCTGCCGTCACAAGTAGCGGAGCGACAAGGAACGCCGTCAGCTTGGCCGCGATGAAAACAACGTCGATCATCGCCAGTTCGTCCAACGTTGCGTAGGTGTCGCCGAGCATGTCGATCCGGCCGATGGACAGTGCAGTGGATGCGACCGCGTCCATGAAGGCGGCCAGCACGACGCCGGTTGCTATCAAGCAAGCGCGCAATGTACCGGGATGGCGCTGCACAGCCGCCGTTTCGGCGAGGTGCATCATTGTGCTGAGCGCCCGTCCGCAATCCCGCCTGTCTGCATTTCCTGTGCTACAGCCGGAGCATCCCTGGTGCCGACGGTGATGGCAACACGAGCCGAGAGTCCCGGAACCAGGCGGCCGGGCAACGGATTGCGCGTCATCCTGATCTTGACCGGCACACGTTGGACGACGCGGATGAAGTTTCCGGTGGCGTTGTCCGGCGGCAGCAGGCTGAATGCCGCGCCGCTACCGGGAGCGAAGCTGTCGACAAGGCCGTCGATTTGCAGATCTGGATATTCATCAACCATGACGCGAACCCGTTGGCCGATCTCAACCTGCTTCAGCTGTGTTTCCTTGAAGTTGGCAACGATCCAGACATCGTTAACCGGAACGATGTCCAAGGCTGCTGTCCCTGGGGTGACATAGCGGCCGACACGGATCTGGCGATTACCGACGATGCCGCCGACCGGGGCCCTCACGACGGTGTTGGCCAGGTCGAGCATTGCCAGGTCGAGCGCTGCCTGTGCCTGGGACAGGGCTGCCTGCGCACCGGACAACTGTGCATCCAGGACACCGAGCTTCAATTTTTGAGCCAGCAGATTGGCCTCTGCACCGTCCAGCGATGCCTTTGCCTTGTCATGGCCGGCCTGCGCATCCTGCAGCTTCTGATCGCTTGCGGTCCCGTTCTTCTGCAGCGTGACGTAGCGGTTCAGGTTGGCGCGGGCGAATTGCAGGTCGGCTGCGGCAGATTGCTTCTGCGCCTCAGCCTGCTCGATCAATGCGTCCTGCAGTTCACGGGTCGCCTTGATGTTGGCGATTTCCGCCTGCCGGGCGGCGACGTTGGCTTTCGCCTGCTCGGCCTTGGCCTTGTAGTCGCTGTCGTCGATGCGAAACAGGACAGCACCCTTTGACACACTGGCATTGTCGTCTATGTCGACTTCGACGACGTAACCGGCGAGCTTCGGCGCGATGCTGGTAATGTCTCCGCGGAGATAGGCGTTATCGGTCGTTTCCTCGAACCGGCCCCGCGTGAACCATTGCCAGCTCCAAATAGCTGCCATTGGAATCACCATAAGGGCGACGATGGCGATTGCGATCTTGCGGGCTCGGCTCATGATTGCCTCGACACCCGGTCGATGCGCTCGCTATCGAAGGAGGTATCCGCCTCCCGAAGAGCGAGATGTTCGGCAAGGCTGCAAACGCACGGTGCGCAGTACAGGTTCACGAGAACGTCTCCGTCGAGCTGCGGCTCTGCAGCAAAGCAGAACTGCAGAACGATCGCGGATTTCACGCCTCGCCGCTATCACGCGGACGAACATCCCATCTGCCCTGATCGGTAGTTCGTACTGAACCTCAGCACAGGTCGTATTGTCGGTCAGCCGGATTCAGGCGCGCGAACATGCCGGCGCGGATCTCCGTAGTGCCGAAGACCGCCCACGAGAAATCCACTTTGAAGCGTTTCCGGATCATCCTGTGGCAGCAATGATCGCAGAGAGCGCCCTCGCGGCGCGCGCGCCATGCTGGAAACTCTGCATGTTTGCCGAGGGCAGCCGCTACCAGGAGCAACTCTGCGCTGTCGGCGGCGACGGAAAGATCGAATGTCTGGTTCCCGGACCAGGCCGTTTCTGGCCGACCCAGCTTGGCCCTGCGCCAGTCCCCCAGTTGATCGTCAGTCCGCGCAATCCGCCTGGACCACGCCTGCTGGAGATTCCCGTCGACCCCCGGCTGCTCGAGGCAGGCGACCATAGCGGTTCGACTATTTCGAGCACGCCCGCTTCACCGCTGCGGTGCGCGAACAAGGCAAAGTGGAAGTGACCTTGCAAGACGGCTGGTGGGCCGTCGTCATGGGTCTCGGCGCCCAGAGATCGGCCAGCGAAGGCCGCGCCATCGAGGTCGCCGATGAATTCGCGTTGCCGACCTAAGGCCGACCACGCATTCACCAGACCATTGGGTCAGATGCGCCGACCGGTTGCTGCGTCGAACAGATGCGCACATGCGCGGTCGATCTCGATCCCCACCCCTTCGCCCTGCCTGAGCGCAAGCCTTTCTCGGAAAAGGCAGGAAATTTCTTCACCGGAGCAGTCGACCCTGGCGAAGATTTCCGAGCCTGTCGCCTCGAGAAGCGTGATCGTACCCGGCACGCCTTGCCCCGTCGCCCGGATATGTTCCGGTCGAATGCCGTAGACGAGTTCGCGTCCTGCGGCATCCGCGGGCTGGGCGCCTTCCGGCAACGGCAGGACCAACCCGCCGGCGCTGCGGAACACGCCCTCCTCGATGCGGCCGGCAATGAAGTTCATGGCGGGCGAGCCGATGAAACCGGCAACGAAGAGGTTGGCCGGATGGTCGTAGAGGTCCAGCGGCGCGCCGATCTGCTCGACCAGGCCGTCATGCAGCACGACGATCTTGTCGGCCATCGTCATGGCCTCGATCTGGTCGTGCGTGACATAGATCGTCGTGGTACCCAGCCGCTGGTGCAGGGCCTTGATCTCGCCGCGCATCTGGACGCGCAACTTGGCGTCGAGGTTGGAGAGCGGCTCGTCGAACAGAAAGACCTGCGGGTCACGTACGATCGCGCGGCCCATGGCGACGCGCTGACGCTGGCCGCCCGAAAGCTGGCGCGGATAGCGGTCAAGCAGCTTTTCCAGGCCGAGGATGCCGGCTGCCTTCCGGACCCGGCCAGCGGTGTCGGCCGGGTCGGCTTTCTTGATCTTGAGGGCAAAGCCCATGTTGTCGGCAACGGTCATATGCGGATAGAGCGCATAATTCTGGAACACCATGGCGATGTTCCGGTCCCGCGCGCGCAGATTGTTGACCATGCGTTCGCCGATGGCGATCTTCCCGCCGGAGATCGTCTCAAGGCCTGCGATCATGCGCAGCAGCGTCGATTTTCCGCATCCCGACGGGCCGACCAGGATGACGAATTCGCCGTCGGCGATGTCGACGCTGACGTCGTGAATGATCTTGGTGGCCCCGAAGGCCTTCTGCACGTTGTTGATCGTTACCGATGCCATTGGATCTTTCCTGGAAAAAGAGTGATGTCCGGGCGCGCGCTCAACCGCCCTTGACGGCGCCGGCGGTCAGCCCCGCCACGATCTGCCTTTGCGCGAACATGGTCAGGATCAGCACTGGCAACGTCACCACCAGCGCCGCCGCGGCGAGCGGCCCCCAGCTGACCTGCTCGTAGGACAACATGTTGTAGACGGCGACCGGCAGTGTGCGCGTCTCACGGCTGGCGAGCACGACGCCGAAGACGAAATTGTTCCACGAGAAGATCACGGACAGGATGAAGGCGACGACGATGCCTGGCTTGGCGATGGGCAGGGCAACCAGCCGGAAAACCTGCCAGGAGCTGGCGCCGTCGATGTTGGCCGCCTCCTCCAGTTCCATCGGCGTGGTCTCGAAATAGCCGATCATCACCCACACCACGATCGGCACCGTCACCACCAGATGGATGATGATCTGCGGCCACAGCGTGCCGAGTATCCCGATCCATTGGAACAGCAGAAACAGCGGGATGAGATAGGATAGCCCAGGTGTCATTCGGGCGATCATGATGACGACCGCCGATCGTTCAGCCTTGAGCCGTGCGATGCCATAGCCGGCCGGTACGCCGATCAGCAGCGCCAGCAAGGTCGCCGTGCCGGTCACCAGCACCGAATTCCAGAGATAGAGCAGGAAATTGTTCTCCTCGAACACCTTTACATAGTTCGACCAGGCGAAGCGTTCGGGGATCAGGATCGGCGGATAGGCACCGTTGTCGATCTCGAATTTCAGCGACAGCGAGATCATCCAGAGGAAGAACAGGATCGCCGGGGAGACGAAAACCAGGGCAGCGAAAAACAGACCAATCTGGTTGAGCAGCCGTGAACTCATCTATTTGCCCTCCGTATCGATCCACTGCGAGCGTTGGCGCAGCATCAGCAGGACAAACGACAGGGCCACGATGACAATGAAGAACACCACGGCCATGGCCGAGCCGTAGCCGATATCGTAGTAGGAGAAGGCGGTGTTGTAGAGATAGATGTTGATGGTCTCCGACGCCGTTCCCGGCCCGCCCTGGGTCATCGCGTAGATGATGTCGAAGCTCTTCAGCGCATCGATGGTGCGAATGATGACCGCGATCATCAGGAACGGCGCGATCATCGGCAGAGTGAGATAGCGGAATTGCTGCCAGGCATTGGCGCCATCGATCTCGGCGCTTTCGAAGGGCTCGCGCGGCACCGAGGCCAGCCCGCCAAGCACGATCAGCATGACCAGCGGCGTCCACTGCCAGGTCTCGACCGCAACCAGCGACGGGATGACCGTGTTGGCGTTGAATATCCATTCCTGAGCCGGGATGCCGACCAGCGACAGCAGGTAGTTGAGCACGCCAAGCTGAGGATGGAACATCATTGTCCAAACCAGTGCGACGGCAACGGGTGTCGCCATCATCGGCATGACGAAGACGCCGCGCAGCAAGCCGCGCAGCGGAAACCTGGCATCGAAGATCAGGGCGGCCAGAGTGCCCAGCAGCATCGGCGCTGCAACCGAGAGGAAGGTGTAGGTCAACGTATGAACAAGGGATTCCCAGAAACGTGGGTCGCTGGCCAGGCGGAGATAGTTTTCCATCCCGGCAAAGCTCCGCGACTGGCCGAGCGTCCAGCGATTGACGCTCATCCACAGGGTGAAAGCCCAGGGGAAAACGATGACGGCGCCGACGACGACGAGTGCGGGGACAACGAAAGGCCAGTAGTTGGGAGCCAGCCGGATCGTCTGGCTCCCGTCGATAACCGGCATCGTCACCCCGGTCTGTTCTGGGGTGGTGGCCGACATCAGCCCTGCTCGCTCCTGTCGAGAACCGGCTGGAACTGTTCGGTGGCCTTCTTCAGCTCCGCGGCTGGATCGGCGCCGGCAATCATGTTGGTCAACGCCACACCATAAATGTCGCGGAATTCCGTGACCGGGATGATGACCGGCAGTGCCAGCCGACTGATATTGCCCGAGCCGACCACGGCATCAAGCCAGCTTGCCGGCATGGTGACGCCTTCGCGCACCTTAGGATCCTCCAGCACGGATTTGCGGAACGGAACGCCGGCGCCGGCCTGCAACAGCCGTGCACCCATGGTTGGCGATACCGCCCACTGGCAGAACAGATAGGCAGCCTCCTTCTTCTCGCTGGCGGCGGTAACGCCAATCCCGTCGCCGAAGGTGCCCGAGGCATGCGCCTTGGGACCCTTGAGCATCACGCCGTAACCGACCTTGCCGACCACCCTCGATTTTTCCGGATTTTCCATCGGCGGGGCAAAACCCACGCCGTCGAGCCACATGCCGATCTTGCCCTGCAGGAAGGCCGACTGTGCTTCGGCCCAGTTGAACCCGGTAACGCCCGGAGGGGCGGACTTGGTCATCAGTCTTTGATAGAGCGCGGCAGCCTCGATCGCCTCGGGAGCCTCGGTGCGCAGCTTGCCCTTGTCATCTAGCGGCGTCATGTCGTAGCCGAGCATCAGCGACGTCCACACCGGCGTGTTTGCGTTCTTGAGCCCGCGGGCGACGAAGCCGTATGTATTGGTCGAGGGGTCGGTCAGCGCTTCGGCGGCTGCCACCAGTTGCTCGAAGGTCTCAGGGTATTTGAGGCCCTTGGCCTCGAACAGCTCCTTGTTCCAATACAGGATCCAGTAGTCCACCGAGAACGGTAGCGAGCGCAGCACGCCCTGGCCGTCCTTGGCAAACAGCATGCCGGCTTCGGCGAAGTCGCTTTCGACCAGCGCCGGGTCGGTGAGCGACGGATCGGCGAGATAGCCGGCGATGTCGGCCAGCCAGCCACCCTTCTCGAACTGGCGCTTCTGCACGTGGTAGCTCAGATGCACGACGTCGAAGCTCGGCTTGCCCGAGCTCAACTCGATCACCGTCTTCTGGCGCTGCTGCTGCTCGGGCGTTGCCTCGGCATTGACCTTGATGCCGGTCAGTTCCTCGAACTCGGCGAGATATTTCAGGATGGTGTCGCTGCGCGGGCTTTTCACCAGATTGACGTCAAGCGTCGTCCCGGCAAAGCGTTTCCAGTCAACGCCTGCGGCAAAGCCGGGGCGAAGCCCCACAAGGCCGGCAGCGGTTAGCGCCGCGGTTCCGGCAAGGAGTTGCCTCCTGGTTGGGTTGAACAGATTGGACGACATTTCTTCCTCCCGGTTGCTGTCGTTGTGGATGCGCCGCGAACCGCGGCGCGGCTATATTTCCTCAGATCTGGAGCGCCAGCCGGCGCGCATTGTCGATATGCAGACTGATCGCTTCAACCGCTTTTTGCGGATTGCGGCTCTCCATGGCTTCGATGACCGCCAAATGTTCGCGCATCACCGGCACCACACGACCGTCGATGCGGAAACGCTCCTGGTGGATCAGCCGGATTTTCACCGAGTTGACCAGATAGGCCTTGGCGATAATCTCGTTGCCGAGTGCATTGATGAAGGTGTCGTGCATCGCCCAGTCGATATTCTGGGCCTTGGCTTCCATTTCCGGCGTCGGTGCCTGCCCGAGAGCTTGGGCCAGCATCTCTTCATGTTCGCGCCGCATGCGGGCAAGTTCGGTATCAGAAGCGCTGGTCGTGAATAGCGCCACTGCCTCGCGTTCCATGAACAACCGAAACTGGAACGCCTCGCGGATCAGATTGATATCGATATGCGCGATCTGCATGCCGCGCTGCGGGATGGTGGTCAGCAGTCCCTCGGCCTCGAGACGCGGGACGATCTCGCGAATGGCACCCAGCGGCAGCCCGGTGAAAGCGACCAGTTCGCGCTGTGACACGAACTGACCCGGCCGCAGATCGCGGGCCAGCAAATGCCGCGTGAAGCTGGCATAGGCCTTCTCCCGGAGAGTGATCGGTTCGCTGCCGTCTTCCACTTCAGCTCGCTTCCTTGTCGGTCAACCCGGCCTTGTCGGTCAGGCCGCCTCTGTCGCAAACAGCCTGTCGTAGGCAGCGGCAAGCTGCCGCTGTCCCTGTGGATCGATCGCCTCTAGGGGCGGGCGGACCGCCAGCCAGCGCTCGTCGCCGGTCTTGCGCGCGACCATGACCTTCACCGCCGGCGTGACCGGGTATTTGAGCAATTCGAGCACGAAGTCTTCGACGCGTGGGTCGTCGCCTCCGTTTTCGACCATTGCCCGGATTTCGCCGGTAACAAAATTAGCCATGCCGGAAATCGCGCCCTGTCCGCCGCGGCGCACGCTTCTCGCCAGATGCCGTTCGTCGCCGATGAGGATCACCAGATCGCCGTGCGCCTCAAGCAGCGCCTCACTGTAGCTCCAATCCCCGCCGGAATCCTTCACCCCGGCCACCACAGCGGGAAAAGCGGCGCGCAGCCGGCCGATCAGCCCAAGCGGGAGCGGCACCATGGTGACTGAGGGGATGTTATAGAGCAGCACGTCGCGCGCCAGCGGACCGAGTGCGGCGAAGACGGCGGAAAACCATCCGAACAGCCCGTCCTCGCCGACATTCTTGAAGTAGCTCGGCGGAGCGAGCAGAATGTTGCGAACGCCGCGCTGCAAAGCGTGCCGGGCCTGATCGGCGGCATCTTCGGCTGCATCGACCAGCACTGCGGCGACGAGCTGATGTGGCGGAATACCGGCCGCCAGCATGGCCTCGGTGACGATCCGTCGCTCGTCGGTGCCGACCGAGGCTCCTTCGCCGGTGGTGCCGAACAGCGTCGCGCTGCTGCAGCCGGCACCAAGGCAGGCTCGGGCATGCGCGATCATCGGCGCGAGCGCTATCTGCCCCGACGGGTCGAAGCGTGTGGTCAGGGCAACCGAAAGACCAAAGCGGGAAGCCAATACGATCTCCGTTGAAATCAATGTGGATGTAGCGTTAGCACGCTAACATGTCAGGTGTAAACGGGTGATGTTGCCAACCCGGCATCGCCGAACGGCGCTGCCGCGGCAGCGCCATCGCCGATCATTTTCCTCCGCTCGAACATCACATATGCAGCTGTCCCCGAGCCTCTGCGGGATTGGCTGCACGAGGCAGCCTAAGCTCGATCAAGTGGCGACGAGGTGGCCGTCGCCAACATCTTCGAGCTTGAGTTTCCGGGGCTCGTCACCGATGCGCCGCACAGCGCTTGGAATTTCGCTGTCCAAACGGGCGAACCGGGCGCGGCGCCGGCCTGGATCGGGAACCGGAACGGCTTCGATCAGCCGCTTTGTGTAAGGATGGCGCGGGTTGGAGAAGATCTGGTCGCGGGTGCCCATCTCGACGATCTGCCCCAGATACATTACCGCCACGCGATCGGAGATGTTCTCGACCACCGCCATGTCGTGCGAGATGAAGAGATATGCGACGTCGAATTCGCGCTGCAGCTCCTTCAGCAATCTTAACACGCGCGCCTGCACCGACACGTCGAGAGCAGAGACGCTTTCGTCGGCAATGATCAGCTTTGGTCGCAGCGCCAGCGCCCGCGCAATGCAGATTCGCTGGCGCTGCCCGCCGGAGAATTCGTGGGGATAGCGCTCCATCTGGTCAGCCGAGAGGCCGACGCGTTCGAACAGGGCGGCGATCTGGGCATGCCGTTGCTCTCTGTCGCCGAGGCGGTGGATCAGCAGAGGCTCGGCGACGAGATCGCCGACCCGCATGCGCGGATCGAGGGACGCGAAGGGATCCTGAAAGATCATCTGCACATTGCGGCGGACAGCCTTGCGCTCCTTGCGGCTGAGCGCCGACAAGTCCTGGCCGCCGATTAAAATGCTGCCGGTGTAGGGCACCAGCCCGGCGATCGCCTTGGCCGTCGTCGACTTGCCGCAGCCCGATTCGCCGACCAGCGACAGGGTTTCGTGCGGCGCGATCGAGAAACTGACGCCTTCGACCGCGTGCACCCTGCGGTCAACGCGGCCGAAGAAGCCGCCGTGCAGGTCGAAGCGGACGTGAAGATCGCTGACAGATACAAGCTCGGCCGGCATGTTGGCGGCGTCTTGTCGGTCTTCGGCGGTCCGTCCGCCGCCGATGCGCGGCACGGCGGCCAGAAGCTCGCGTGTATAGTCGGCCTGCGGGCGATTGAAGATGTCAGCCGCCCTGCCCTGCTCGACCATCCGGCCGTCGCGCATGATGATGACGCGGTCCGCCATCTCGGCGACGACGCCCATGTCGTGCGTGATCAGGATAATACTGGTGCCGTGCTCGCGCTGCAGGTCGCGTAGCAGTTCCAGCACCTCGCCCTGAACCGTGACATCGAGGGCGGTCGTCGGCTCATCGGCGATCAGCACGTCCGGGTTCAGGGCCAGAGCCATGGCAATCATCACGCGCTGGCGCATGCCGCCTGAGAGTTCGTGAGGATAGTGCTCGAGCCGCCGTTCGGCATCCGGAATTCGGACTGCCTTCAGCGCCTCGAGCGCCCTCAGCCGCGAGTTGGAGCGCGACATCGAGGTGTGTGCCTCGATCGCCTCCGTGAGCTGACAGCCGATGGACAGCACCGGATTGAGCGATGTCATCGGTTCCTGAAAGATCATGGCAATACGGTCGCCGCGGATGCGGCGCATGCCGCTCTCGCTGAGAGCGGCGAGATCCTGATCGCCGAGCCGGATGGAGCCTGATCCGATGCGTGCCGCCGGCTGCGGCAGCAAGCCCATGATGGCCAGCGCCGTCATCGACTTGCCGGAACCGGACTCGCCGGCGATGCAAAGCGTTTCGCCGCGCATCAGTCCGAATGTCAGGTCGGAGACGACCTCGCGCTCGCCCTCCTCGCCGCGCACGGCGACGCTCAGGCCTGAGACGCTGAGTACCGGCCTGACAGAGCCACTCTCCGCGGCGGCCTGCCCGGATCGTTTGATGTCCTCCACCTTCATTCAAAGACGCAGCGGGGGAAGTAGAACGAAACCACCCAGTTGGGCATGTCGACGATCTCGCTGATGCGCAGGTCACCGCAAACCGAGACGAGCATATAGGCATCTACCGGATCCATGCCGTAGCGGCCGGAGAGCAGGTCGATCATCTGGGAAACGGCGCTCCTGGCGCCGTCCATCAGATCCGGCCCGATACCGGTTGTCACCTCGTAGCCCTTGGTGTCGAGATGCCGCGACACCGGACCGGGCGTTGTGAAACGCGGCGTCCGCAGCCGGGCATCCTTGACCAGATCGAGCGTCAGCACGGCGTTCATGGGGCTCTCGATCGCCGTGCCGCAGACCTCGCCATCGCCTTGCGCGGCGTGCGTGTCGCCGACCGAGAACAACGCGCCCGCGACCTCTACGGGCAGGTAGAGCACCGTGCCGGCGGCGAGATCGCGGATATCCAGGTTGCCGCCCACGCGCCGCGGCGGAACCACCGAATGCAGACCCGGCTCAGCCGGGGCATTGCCGATGGTGCCGGCGAAGGGCTTGAGCGGCACCCGGCCGCTCTTGCCGAACAGCGCCGGTTCGAGCGAGGCGGCGTCGTACTTCCAGATATTCAGTGCCGGTTGGGAGAAGTCATTCGCCAGCAGACCGAATCCCGGGATGTTCGCCGTCCAACCGAAGCCTGATGGCTTGAACGCCTCGATGGTGATTTTCAGGGCATCGCCCGGTTCTGCCCCGTCGACATAGATTGGCCCAGTGACCGGGTTCACCTTGGCAAAGTCGAGCAAAGCAACGTCGTCGATGGTGCTCTCCATCGTCAGCTGCCCGCCGGACGAGTCCAAGCACTGGAACTCGATCGTCGCCCCTGGCGCCACCCGTTCGGCCGGGACAAAGGAATTGTCCCAGCCGAAATGATGGTGGCGCCCGTGGATGGTGTAGTCGCAGTTATTGCACATCGGTCACATACACATTGTCGTAGTTGATCGGGATGTGGACCGGGTCGACATAGAGGTTGTCGGCGCCACCCATGCGGGTTGATTTCATGGTGAAACGCTGCTCGTTGAAGACCGGTGCCCAGGGCGCGTCTTCCATGATCTTGCCGTAGATCTCGCTCCACATCTTGGCGCGTTCGCCAGCCCTGGCCGGGTCGACGATGGAGTCGGCTTCGGCCGCCTTGGCGTCGAGCGCCTTGTTGCAATACCACGACCAGTTCCAGCCGCCCGGGACGGCACCAGCACAGCCGAGGATCGGGCCGTAGAAGTTCGACGGATCGGGGAAGTCGGCGATCCAGGCCATGCCGCCGGACCAGATCATCGGCGCACCGGCCTTGTCGCCGCCGGCGGCGATGACGTTGGCCTGCGCGAGCGACTGGATGCTGGCCTTGATGCCGACCGCCGCCAGATCCTGCTGAATGGCCTGCGCGATGCGCGGGTTGGGATCGGTGTTCATGGCAAACAGCTGCGTGTCAAATCCGTCGGGATGCCCGGCCTCGGCAAGCAAGGCCTTAGCCTTGGCCACGTCATAGGGATAGCCCTTGAATTCCTTGTCATAGCCAGGCATCGACGGCGGCAACGGCTGATTGGCCGGCACCGCACGGTTGTTGATCAGCTGGACGATGCGGTCCTTGTTGATCGCCATGTTGACCGCCTGCCGCACCTTCACGTTGTCGAAGGGCGCCATGGTGGTATTCATGGTGATATAGCCGGTGTGTAACTGGCCGCCCTCGACAACACGGGCCTTCTGCTCGGGATCGGCCATCACCTCCTGGAATTTCGCCGGCGGAATGCCGTCGCCGGGGACGTCGATCTCGCCTTTCTGGAGCCGCAGCAGCGCCACGATCGGCTCCTGGCCGATCTCAAAGGTGATCTTGTCGAGATGCGGCAGACCCTTGTGCCAGTAATCCGGGTTGCGCTCGAAGACCACGCGCTGGCCGAGCGTCCATTCGGCGAGCTTGAAGGCGCCCGTTCCGACCGGATGTTTGCCGAAGTCTGCGCCGTATTTTTCGACTTCTTCCTTCGGCACCACATGCGAGAAGTTGATCGCCATGACATGCAGGAAGGTGGCGTCGGGCCGGGTCAGCTCGAACTTGATCGTGTAGGGATCGACGACGGTTATGCCCGCCAGGCTTTCCGCCTTGCCGGCAGCGACGTTGTCATAGCCTTTGATCGAGCCGAAGAAGCCGGCACCCGGGCTCTGTGTCTTTGGATTGGTGACCCGGTCGAGCGAATATTTCACGTCGTCGGCGGTCATCTCGCGGCCATTGTGGAACTTCACTCCGTGGCGCAGCTTGAAGGTGAAGGTCTTGCCGTCGGGCGCAATCTCGTAGCTCTCGGCAAGGTCGGGCCGCAGGTTGGTGGTGCCCGGCTCGTAGTCCATCAGCCCGTCGAACAGGCTCTTGATCATCGACCAGTTCTGCCAGTCATAGCCGATGGCCGGATCGAGCGTGGCGACGTCGTCCTTGTAGGTGATGGTGATCGCGCCGCCCTGCTTGGCATTCGGATCGACGGCGTCTTCGGCACGTACGCTTGTCATGCCAAGCACCAGCGCAAGCGCCGATGCCGCCACGGTCGATATTAGATATTTTCTCATGTCATGTTCCCTTTCTCTGGTTTTCTTGGTTTTCATCTGAGCTTGATGCGTGGATCGATGAACGGTGCGACAGTGTCGGCCAGGAGATTGCCGAGCACGATGGCAAAGGCCGAAACCAGGGTGACCCCCATGATGATCGGAATGTCGATGCGCTGAATGGCCTGCCAGGCTAGCTGGCCGATGCCTGGCCAGCCGAACACGCTTTCGACAACCACGATGCCGCCCATGAAGATGCCGATATCGATGCCGATCATGGCGATGACCGGCAGGATGGCGTTGGGCAGCGCGTGCCGGAGGATAATGGCGCTGCGTGCAAGACCCTTGGCACGCGCGGTACGCACGTAGTCCTGGCGCAGCACGTCGATCATCGACGAGCGCATCATGCGGGCGTACCAGCCGGCGCCGAGAATTCCCATGGTCAGCGACGGTAGCACCAGATGACGCCAGGTGCCGTAACCGCCGATCGGGAACCAGCCGAGCCGCACCGCGAACACATAAAGCAGCAGCAGGCCGACGACGAATTGCGGCGCCGAGACGCCAACGAAGGAGGCGACCATCAGCGACTGGTCGGTGGCGGTGCCACGCTTGACGGCGGCGATGAGGCCCATCGTCAGCCCGATCACGACTTCGCAGGCAATGGCGCCGACCATCAGCAGCAGGCTTGCCGGCAGCCGCGAGACGATAAGCTCCGTGACCTCCGAGCGCTGAACGTAGGAGCGCCCCAGATCGCCGCTGAGAAGGCTGGTCAGATAGTGCCAATACTGGACGACGAAGGGCTGGTCGAGGCCGAGCTGCCGGCGGATGTTTTCGACCGTCTCGGGTGTGGCGCTGCGGCCGGCGATCTGGCGGACGGGATCGGCGGGCAGCAGGTAGAGCAGCGCAAAGGTGATCAGAGAGACGCCGAGCAAGATGAGCACCGACTGGACAACGCGGCGGCCGAGATAGGCGATCATGCCCGCCCCCTTTGCGTCGGATCGAGGATGTCGCGCAGTGCGTCACCGATCAGGTTGAAGGCCAGCGCCAGTGCCAGGATCGCCGCACCGGGAAAGAAGACCAGCCAGGGCGCGGCCTGGAAATAGGTCTGGTTCTCGAAGATGATGTTGCCCCATGACGCGGTCGGCGGTTGCACGCCGATGCCGAGATAGCTGAGCGTCGCTTCGAGCAGCACCGTGGTCGAAATACCGAGCGTGCCCCAGACGATGATCGTCGGCAAAAGATGTGGCAGGATATGGCGGAACAGGATGCGTGGGGCGCTTGCGCCGATGGTGCGCTCGGCATCGATGAACTCGCGTTCGGAGAGCGAACTTGTCTCGGTGTAGATGACGCGGGCGGTCTGCACCCAGTTCACCAATGCGATCACCATGGCGACGATCCACAGGCTCGGCTGGAGCACCGCCGCCAGGCAGATGGCGAGCAGCAGCGCCGGGAAAGCCATCATCAAATCGGTGAAGCGCATAAGCGCGCTGCCGATCCAGCCGCGGAAATAGCCGGCGGTGATGCCGACCAGCGTGCCGATCAGAAGCGCCACGCCATTGGCGACGATGCCGATGATCAGCGACGTGCGCGCGCCGAATAGGAGACGGGTCAGCAGGTCGCGGCCAAGCAGGTCGGTGCCTAGCCAGAATTGGCCCCCCGGCGGCAGTGGCGCGCCTTCAAGCGTGAGCCCGTCGAACATCTGCTCGTTCGGATCGTAGCCTGTCAGCCACGGTGCAAGAATGGCGCCGGCCAAGACAACGGCAATAATCCCGAGGCCGAGCAAAGCGAGAGGCCGTTTTAGCAGACGTCGCCAGACGCCGGCGCGAGGCTTGGCTGGCATACGCCCGGCGGCCGAAAGCTCAGGCGCGATCGGATTGGTCATCGTCGCCTTCTTCTTGTGTCATCGCCACGATCCTGCGCGCGGCTTCCTCGACACTGATTTGCCAGCTCATCGCCAGCGAGCGGAGCTGCGCATAGGCACGGCCGTCCTCGGCGCCCTTCGACAAGACCTCTACCGCGCGTACGATGGTCTGGCGCTCCGCGACCCGCTGACGAAGCGAGGCAATCTCGCTGGCCAGAAGCTTGCGCGCCTCGAAACTCTGCCTTGCGATCAAAAGTGCGCTGTAAACGCCGGCATTGCCGACCGGTTTCAGCAACTGCGCATCGGCCTTGTGCGACAATGCCCATTCGACGCGCCCCGGCGCCTCGGAGCCGATCAGTGCTATCAGCGGCATCGGCGCCTCGCCCGGCTTCCACGGAAATTGCTCGTCAAAGCCGAGATCGACGTCGAAGAAGACGAAGTCCGCCGCCAAGGCTTCGGCCGGCAGTTCCGGCCAGAAGCCAATCGCCTCAAGGCCGATGGCCGACAATTGCCTTGTGATCGCCTGCACGGTCGGATGTGGACGATGCAGGACAAAAGCCCTGGCTCCTCCAAGATTCGGGATACGCGCCATCTTGCTCACGACACCACCCGCAGGCGTGGCCGCCCGAACGTCTCCGTCCGGTCATAGCGGGAAAGGTAGGGATCCGGTGCCACGCCCTTCGTCAGCGTGACCGTTTTGAACGATGTTCCATCGATACGTCCGATTAGCACCGGCAAGGTAGCATGCTGGGTTTGCGGGTCGATGGCGATGTCGCCCAGTGGCGTTCGAAATGATGTTTCGGAAAAGACCTTGGGAAGGTCCGTCCATTGTGCACCGGGGTTAAGGGTGAGGATCTCGGCGAGCATGCGCACCGAGGCATAAGCCGCCGCCTCGAAGGATGAGGCCGGCATGACGGGAGGCACTGGAACCGCACCGCGATCCGCCCCCGAGATGTCGTGAAAATAGGGCCCAACGGAAAGGTGGCCATCGCCTGCCCCGTTGAGCGCCGGCAATTCGCATTCCGTGAGATTGCAGGACAGGATCGGGCAACGCTCCGGCCTGAAATGCGGGTCGCGCCGGCCAAGCTCCGCATAGGCAGCGATGAAGGCATAAGAAGAAGGGCCGATGAGATTGTTCAGAATGAAATCAGGTCTCGTCGCCTGTATCTCCGCGATCAGCCGCGCAACATCGACCTCGCCGAGCGGCAGATAGCGTTCGCCCAGCACCTTGCCGCCAGCGTCCGCAATCAGGTCGCGCGCCACGCGGTTGGTCTCCCAGCCCCAGATGTAGTTGGAACCGAGCAGGAAGCCGTCGGCGCCGAAACGAGGCACGACATAGGCAAGCAGCGGTACGAGATGCTGATTGGGGCAGGCGTGTGTGTAGACGACATGCTCGTTGGCTTCGAAGCCCTCGTACGGGCAGACGTACCACAGCGTGCCGCCTGCCCTTTCCAGGATTGGAATGACCTCCTTGCGGCTCCACGAGGTGACGCAGCCAATGATGTGACGCGCGCCGCTGTTGGCGAGAATGTCCGCGCAGCCGCTTGCATAGCGATCGATGTTGCCCTGCGGGTCGCGCTCGATCGGGATGAATTCGAATGGGGTAGCGAGATCGGCGTTGACGTCGGCGATGGCGTTCATCGCACCCGCACGGCAGGATTCGGACACCAGCCGGTAGTTGCCGGACCGCGAATAGAGAATGCCGATCTCGATATGCCGTTTCAAGCAATGCCTCAAAAATGACAATGCCCCGCAGCCACCGCCGCAGGGCGAGGCATACGAGGCATTCTTGCCGCCCGGCGGTCGGAGCCGGTATTTGTCCTCACCGTATTACGCCCGCGCTCCCAGTCAAGAGCCGCCACGCGAAACTTTGGTTCGGCGCGCAGCACGCAACTCATGCCGCTGGTCGTGTAGAGTCCGCCAGGAACCAAAATTGCTGATGTCCAGGTATGGGGCCGGACAAAACCCGGTTCGCTACCATTCAAAGCAACGACTTTAATATCGGTTTACCTGAATCTGCTAGCAGCAATGACGCCGGTTTTCGTCGGTCAAGCAAAGGGTTCCACCTTGCCGCAGCAATTCAGCACTCCGTTCGGTCACCGGGGCGATGCCAACTGGCCGAGGTTGCACGGCTTCATGGGCGTCGAGTTGGAACGCGCGCCCGATGTTCTCGTGCCTCGCGTCGCCTTGGCCCGGAAGCTCGGTGGATGGGACTTTGGTGGCGGGAGCCGGGCTTGAGCGTCATTCGCGCCTTGCAAGGCGCCGACCTCCCGGCAGTTGCGAACATGTTTCAGCGCGTGCTGTTGAAGGAGAGGACCGAAGCGCCGGCCTCTCTCGTGGAATACATGCAACGGTTTTATCTGGATGCGCCCGGTTGCGCAGACAACCTCCGGTCGCTTGTCCATGTCAACGACGCCGGTCGCGTCTCCGGATTTGTCGGCGTCCACGTCCTGCCGATGACGTTCAACGGCCGGCAACTACGCGCGGCCATCTGTAGCTCGCTCATGGTCGAGGACCATGAGCACGATCCGCTGGCCGGCGCCCGCTTGCTGAAAGCTTACCTGGATGGTCCGCAGGACATCTCCTTCAGCGAGACGGCCAACGATATTTCCGTGAAATTGTGGACCCGGCTGCGCGGCGTGGTCCTGCCGCAATACAGCCTTGACTGGGTCCGTGTGATGCGCCCCGCGGCCTTCATGCTCAGCCTTTCCGCCAATCGCATGGCGCTTGCGCGAATGCTCAATCCGCTGGCGCGTGCAGTCGACCGATTTTACTGCAGAAGGATGACGTCCAGCGAACGACGTTGGTCGGGTGTGGCGGTGGACGGGGCAGGCCACGGAGCATTTCGTACATCCGAAATCGACAGCCATGCATTTGCCAGGCTCATCGAACCGTTTACCGCTCAATTCGCCCTGCGGCCTGACTGGACGGAAGATCAACTCGACCACATCCTGACAGATGCGGCACAAAAGCCGGATCTGGGGGAGCTTGTCTACGTTTGTGTGACGTCGCCAGTCGGCACCAACGTCGGCGCTTTCGCCTACTACGCACGGAAGTATGAAATTGGTCGCGTGCTGCAGATCTTCGCCCTCCCCGGCCAGGCGGGCCCGGTGATTGACTGCCTGATCGATCACGCCGCCGCGCGCGGCGTCAGCGGCCTGCGCGGACGTATTCAACCTGCACTTCTGGAGGCGATGCTTGGACGACGCATTGCTTTCCTGACCGTTGCCTCAACGGTGGTACATTCACGCGATCCAGAGCTTTTGGACGCGATGAAGAACTCGCAAGTCTTCCTGAACGGCCTTGCGGGCGAGCAGTGGAGCCGGCTTATCGGGAGCCGCTTCAGCTAGAGCGGGATGCGTTCAAGTTGAAGCGGGCATCCCGCTCTAACTATTTATTTTAGGCGCGTTTCCACTTGGCTGCAGAATGCTTGGGTCAAAACCCAATCACTCTGAACGACCGAGTTCGACCCTTTGCCGTCATCCAGTTGGGAGCGTCGCATGACGCTCCGTGACCCAATCACGACGCTCACTCCGGTCAGTGGTAACGTCCGGATTTGGCGCGCGATTCCGACCTCAGCGAACGAAGTTATGACACGCCATTCCAGTGTATGCTTGCTTCGCCAAATTGGGTGTGCGCTGCAATAGCAGCCCGAGACAGTCGCGCTTGCCGAAGGGGCTGTCGGCTTTGACGGGATTGGCGTAAGCTACAGTTAAGGGGGTGCACACATGCACCGCATCATCGCCATACTGATCTTGGTTCTCGCGGCCGTGTTCAGCTCCGCACGGGCGGAGGTGCTGATCGGTGTCTCGGCTGCGATGACGGGACGGCTCGCCTGGATCGGCGAGCAGGGACAGCGCGGCGCGGAGATGGCAGTGGCCGACGTCAACACGGCGGGCGGCGTGCTCGGCCAGAAGGTGAGGCTCATCTCGGTCGACGACTTCTGCGATCCCGAGCAAGCTGTGGCGGCCGCCAAAAAGCTGGTGGCTGACGGGGTCGTGCTCGTCGTCGGGCATTATTGCTCCGGGGCCTCGATCCCCGCATCAAAAGTGTACGAGGAGGCGGGCGTCGTTGAGATATCCCCAGGCTCGACCAATCCGCAGCTGACCGAACAGGGCCGTGCCAATGTCTTTCGCACCATTGGCCGCGACGACGCGCAAGGTTTCATCGCTGGCAACTACCTTGCCGATCGCTGGGGCAACAAGAAGATTGCGATCCTCCACGACAACTCGACCTATGGGAAGGGTCTCGCCGACGAGACCAGGAAGCAGCTGCACAAGCGGGGCGTGACTGAGGCCGTTTACGACGCATACATTCCCGGGAAGGACGACTATTCGGCCGAGGTCGCTACGTTGCAGACCGCCGGCGTCTCCGCCTTATATGTGGGTGGGTATCATGCCGAGGTTGCGCCGATTGCTCGCGCTGCACACGACAGTGGCTACACGGTTCAGCTCATATCCGGAGATGCTTTGGCGACCGAGGAATTTGCCCTGATCGCCGGCCCCGCGGCGGAGGGGACCCTCTTCACGTTCCCGGCGGACGCGAGGCGAAGCCCCGAAGCGGCCGCGGTCGTTGAGCAGTTCCGTGCGGAGAATTTCGAACCCGCGGGCTACACGCTGTTGAGCTACTGCGCGGTCCAGGTTTGGGCCCAGGCGGTCTCGAAGGCAGGTTCGCTGGAGCCGAAGGCCGTCATTGCGGCACTGCACGAACAGGAATTCGACACCGTGATCGGCCGGGTCGATTTCGACGACAAGGGCGACCTCACCAAGCAGAGCTGGGTTTGGTACGTCTGGCGCGGCGGAGAGTACGTGCCGGTTGAATAGGGTTCGCTGATCGCCGGCGTGCCGGCTGAGATGTCTAGTCTGATGCAGACCAGTGTGGCCGGACTGTTCCGACTCGCCGAGATGCTTGAACGCCTCGGCATACGCGGCCGGCTGTTGCTCGCCTTTTTCGGGATCAGCGCCCTTGCGGTGCTGGCAACGGCTGCGGCGCTTTATGCCTTCCTCCAGGTTGGCGACGTCGTGGACCGAATTACCACGGATCGAGTGCCGTCGGCGCTCGCCTCCCTCCAGCTGTCGCGCCAGGCCGAACGGGTCGCTGCTGCCGCGCCATCGGTGCTGGCAGCGACAAGCAGGGCTCAGCACAGCGAGGTCTCGGCTGCCGTCGCGCTCGAGATGTCCCGCCTCGAGGCCCTGCGCACGGACCTCCGGGATGCCACGTTGGGCACAGTGCCTTTGGCCGAGATTGAGGAAGCCGCGATTGTTCTGAGGCGCAACCTGAAGGAGCTCGACTCTCTTGTTGTCGCCCGGCTCGACGTGGTGGCCCGCAAGGAGGAGCTCCTGAACCGCCTCGCCGCGACGACAACCGGAAGCCAGCGCCTTGTCGCCACCGGCATCCTAGTGATGGATTCCAGGCTGCCGCAATGGCGGGCGGTCGCGGCCGACACGTCGCTGTCGCCCGATCGACGCGCAGCGGCGATGGCCGACCTGGTCCAGGCGATTGCGGCCTACATCCCCCAGCAGAAGGCGCAGCTGGAGATCTCGGCAGTCAACGACGCTCTGGTGAAGGTCGCGAACGCGGACGCCGGGCGACCTGGCGTTGATCCTTTTTCCGCTACGCCGTTCGCTCACTGCTCTTGAAAAGGTTTCCACGGAGATCGACGAAAAGCTGCGGACCCGCTTTCGGCAGCGTGTCGACGAGTTCAAGGGCTTGACCGACGGCGAGGACAGCATCCCCAAGGCGCGGGAGGACGAGTTTGCTGTCCTGGCACAGGGCGAAAGGCTTCTGGCCGAGAACAATCGACTGTCGCGCAATCTCACCGCTGGCGTCGATCGCCTGGTCGCCACGGCAGACCAGGAGATCGCTGCGTCCGGTCGCGAAGCCGCGCTCGTCCAGCGCTACGGCACCGCGGTTGTGCTCGGCTCCGCCTTCCTCAGCCTCCTGAGTTCGGTTCTGGTTGTCTGGCTCTATGTCGACCGCAGCCTCCTCGCCCGACTGGGTCGTGAGCCAGGGCATGCTCGCGATTGCGGGGGGCAACCTTCGTGCGCCGCTGCCAGCCGCGGGCAGCGACGAAATCGGGCGCATGGCCGAAGCGCTGAGACTTTTCCGGGATACTGCCGTCGAGGTCGAGGAAAAGAACCTGCGCGACGTTGCGGAAGCTCGTCAGCGGCTCATCGATGCCATCGAAAGCATCTCCGAAGGATTCGCTCTGTACGACGGGGAGGACCGGCTCGTCCTCAGCAACAGCCGCTACCGCGAATTGCTCTACACCGGTCTTGAGACCGAACTGACGCCCGGCACGACATTCGAGCAAATCATTCGCCGATCCGCTGAGCGCGGCTACATCAGGGACGCCGAGGGGCGGGTCGAGGAGTGGGTCGCCGAGCGCCTCTCGCGGCACCGCAACCCTGGCGAACCTTGGGTGCAGCGGCGAGGCGACGGGCGATGGGTCATGATCAGCGAGCGGCGGATCAGCGCCGGCGGCACGGTCGCCGTCTATTCGGACATCACTGAGCTGAAGCAAAGGGAGGAGAACCTCGCTGAGAAATCCGTGGTTCTGGAGGCGCTTTCCAGCAAGCTGGCGAAGTATCTGGCGCCCCAAGTGTATCGCTCGATATTCACCGGCCGCCAGGAGGTCAGGATCGCCAGCCAGCGGAAGAAACTGACAATATGCTTCTCCGATATCGCGGGCTTTACCGAGACCACTGACAAAATGGAATCCGAGGATCTCACCCAACTCCTCAATCACTATCTGACGGAAATGTCGAAAATTGCTTCGGATCACGGCGCTACGATCGACAAATATGTCGGCGACGCGATCCTGATGTTTTTCGGCGATCCCGAGACTCGCGGCGTCAAGGAGGACGCGCTGGCTTGCGCGCAGATGGCACTTGCAATGCAAAAGCGGATTAGCGAGCTTGCCGAAGTCTGGCGGGACATGGGGATCGAAACACCGCTGCGCTGTCGCATCGGCATCCATACCGACTACTGCACCGTCGGTAACTTCGGCAGCGAGGACCGGATGGACTACACGATAATCGGCGGCGCCGTGAATCTCGCCTCGCGCCTGGAGCAGGAGGCGCCGCCGGGGACAATCCTCATTTCCTACGAGACGTTTGCGCAAGTGAAGGACGCAATCGACTGTGAAGAACTGGGGCAAGTCCAGGTCAAGGGGATCGCCTATCCCGTCGCCACCTACCGCGTCATCGATCTGAAGGCCAATTTGGCGGCCGCTCGTCGTGCTGTTCGAACCGAGCTGCCGCACTTCAGGTTGGAACTTGAACCTGAGCTGATGTCCCCTGACGAGCGTGGCGATGCCGCCAATGCACTTCGAGACGCGCTGGATCGGCTTCGTCACAAGCCTGGGTAGTAGGGCTTGGTCCACAACGACCCCTCCCAATGGACACAAGGAGTGGGATGTGGGACGCCGCTCATTGGCGCTGTCGATGCGAAGGCCGCAGAACGGTCGCGGTCAGTCTTCGAACTCGGGCGGAACGTCCGCATCGGAGCCGAGACTTAACATTCACGGCATCACTGGCATGGGTCCGGATATGGCGCAACGTGCTCGTTCTCGCAGATGAGACGAACGGCAACTTCCCGCCCATCTCGGCCATGACGGCGGCCTGGGACGTGGCCGGTCTCGAAGCAGGTCAGGTACCGAGTTCTTCGACTTCCTCGACGAGTTGCGGACGCATGTGCAGATAACGCGTCGCCTTGCGTTTGGCGATGATATCGGCCCAGACGTGTTCCACTTGTGAGGCGGCCAACCCCGCCGCCTGCCCCACCACCTCAGCCGCCACGCCGTTGTTGAGACCGTAAAGGCAAAGATCCATACGGTCATAGGGAAGCGAGAAGTAGAACTCCTCCTGGGTCTGCGCCAGCGAGTAGGTATCGGTGGTCGGAGGCCGGTTGCGGATTTCTTCCGGAATACCGAGATGGGCCGCAAGCGCATAGACCTGTGTTTTATAGAGGTGGGCAATCGGCTTGACGTCCGCGGCGCCGTCACCGTTCTTCACGAAGAAACCCTGATCGTATTCCAGCCGGTTCGGGGTTCCAAGAACGGCGAAGTTCAGGCGATCCGCATGATAGTATTCAATCTGCTTGCGGGTGCGCTGCTTCATATTGGTAGCGGCGACGACGCCGAGATAGACAGGCAGCGGCATTCTCAGTTTCGTCTGCTTGCCCTCCGGGTCTTGCACCACCAGGGACGAGATATTGTAGCCCCCGCCCTCAAGGGCGTTCGCGATCACGATCTTCGAAGCCCAGCCTTCGCCGTATTCCGGGACCAATTCGCGGATGAAGGCGTCGCGACGCCTGTAGCAGCCCATTGCGCGCAGGATCGGCCCGATATCCTCCGTCACAGACTCGACACCGAAAGTTTCGGCGACGAGGCGGCCGAGCCGCAGACTTTCAGGATCGGAATCGCTTTCCGGCATGAACAGGCAAAGCACATTCTTGGGGCCGACGGCTCGTGCCGCCAACGCGACCGACACGCTCGAATCGATCCCGCCCGAAAGACCGAGCACAAGGCCCCGCTTGCGAAGCCCGCGCAACTGCTGGCGCAAGGCCGTTACGATACGGTCCGTTTCGGTGATCAGGTCGATTGCCAAAGCCTGCGCCAGAAAGGTCCGCGCATCCTCGGTCGGGCGAACATTCATTGCGCGGCCTCCATGGTTTCTGCCGCAAGCCGACGGCTGACCTTGCCGGTATCGGTCTTCGGCAGCTCGCGGCGGAACTCGACGACCTTGGGGACCATGAAGTCCTCAAGGTGGCGTGCACAGTGACGTATGATATCCTTTTCGGTAAGCGCCGGGTCGGACCGTACTATAACTGCGCCGATCGCATGCCCGAGCACGGGATCCGGCACACCGACAACCACCGCTTCCGCGATGCCCGGATGAGCGTGAAGCACGGCTTCCACTTCCTTGGGCGCCACCTTCTCTCCCCGCGACTTTATGATGTCGTCCTTGCGGCCGACGAAATAAAGAAAGCCTTCCTCATCGGCCCTGAACAGATCGCCGGTGTAGAGAACCTTCTCCCAAGGGTTCGGACCCCGGCGCAGGGCTCGTGCCGTCGCAGCTTCGTTTCGCCAATAACCCTGCATGACGTGCGGCCCGCGAATGACCAGCTCACCCGCTACGCCCGGCGGCACCCGTTGCCCCTCGTCGTCGACGACAAAGGCTTCGGTGTTCGGAATGGCTATTCCGACCGAGCCCGGCCGGCGCTCGAGCTCCTCGGGCGGCAGATAGGTGCAGCGCTTGCATTCCGTCAGGCCATACATCGAATAGAGCCTGACACCGGGGAAAAGGAACCGAAGGCGTTCTATGTGAGGCGGCGGCAAGGCAGCCGCCGTGTTGGAAATATAGCGAAGGCTGGGCAGGAAGCCCGGCGCCAGGTCCCTCATCTGCAGGATCATCGCTGCCATCGTGGGCACGAGCGGAAGCCCGGTGACGCCTTCCTGGCGGATGCGTTCAAAGACCGCCTGGGGAAAAGCGAAGGACTTCTCGAGCACGAGCGTGGCGCCGAGCCTGACGGCCATCAGCAATTGATAGAGGCCGTAGTCGAAAGCGAGGGGCAGAACATTCAAGATGATGTCGTCGGGCGAGTTGCGCAGGTAGTTGGTGATGGAGTCGGCCGCCGCGTCGCAATTGCGGTGCGTCATCATCACACCCTTGGGCCGGCCGGTCGAGCCCGAGGTGTAGATCAACATCGCAAGATCGACGTCAACGCCGCGATGGTCAATCTCCCTGACTTGGACCGTCAAGCACTCCGCCAGGGATGTGGCCCCTGCCGGGCATTGGCTATCGGCAGCAACGGTGGAAGCCACGAAGATGCCGGTCTTGCCGGAGGACGTCTCGCCGCAGGATCCGGACGCCTCGGCGACCACGGGCATCAGTCTTGCTTGCGTGAGGATCGCGGCGGCATCGCAATCGGCGATGATGTAGGCTAGCTTTTCGGCCTTGGTGGATGCGTTGATCGGACTGAAAGTCGCGCCTGCTTTAAGAACTGCGAAAATCGAAACCGCAGCCTCCCAGCAATTGTCCATGAAGATCAGCACCCGGTCGTCGCGCCTGACGCCATTCAAAAAAAGGGCGGCGGCCAAGCGGCTCGAGAGATCGTCCAGCTCTTTGTAGCACAGCCTTTTGTGCTCGGTGATCAATACCGTTTTGGCTGGATGGGCAGCGGCCTTCGCCGTCAGAAAATGTTCGATCCGCACGGACGCTCCTCACCGATGGCGCCTATGCTGCCAGCGCTTCTGCTTTTGCCTTAACGAAGGCTGAGATACGGTCAATCGAATCCAGATTGGCCGGTACGATGTCGGCATCGACCATCGCTATGCCAAAATCATCCTCTATGAATGCCACTAGCTCCAACACGGCCGTCGAGTCGATGATGCCGTTCTCGATCAGTGATGCGGTGTCTGCAAGCTCGTAGGACGTGTCGCCGAACAGGAAGTTGTCGACGATAAAGGTTTTGACCTTGTCCTTGATTGCTACCATGATTTTTCATTCCCTCGATTTTTCAGGCCGCTCGTGCTTCACCGACCTTTTCGCCGGTGAAAATCTTCTGCCACAGTTGCGCCGACAAAATGCCGACGAAAGCCGCATTGTCGCGGAATCCGGACGCTGGCTGCAAGCGGCATTTCTCGTGCAGGTTCGCCACCGCCTTGGCGTTGAATAGTCCTCCGGATGCGATACTCGCCTCGCTCAGCGAGTCGCGTACGTAGTCCAATTCTCCGGCTCCCACGAAGGAGCGGGCTTCCGGAGCCCGGTAAGGCTGTTTGGTGCGCTCGCGGATGGCCGCCGGAAGCAGGTGTCTGGCAACTTTGCGCAATATGTGTTTTTCCACCAGTCCCTTCAGCTTCATCTCCGGCGGAAGTCTTGCCGCAAACTCCACCAAGCGATGGTCAAGGAAGGGGAACCGCCCTTCGATACCGTGCGCCATGGCCATGCGATCGCCCTGGCTGGAGAGAATGTAGCCCGGCAGGAGGAAGCGGGTTTCTAGATATTGCGCCTGATGCAGCGGATGCCACCGGGAAAACGCCCCAGGCAACCGGCTGGCCAGGTCCTCGGCTGCGTCATACCCCTTCAATGTCGCGCGCAGGTCACCGGAAAAGAACATCTTCGCCGCTGATGTGGTCTTGAAACGCGGCCGATGCGAGAACAGCGGATCGTCCAGCGCAGCGCTGCCGGTTCCGAAGAACGCAGCCAGGTACTCCACGGACTGCTGTTGCAGGCCCGGCAGATAGGGATAAAGCTTGCGGAACAGTTGTGGCCTTATGCGCGATGCCGGCTGTCGCGCGCAGAAACGGCGAACCCGCGCTTCCTTGAAGACATCATAGCCGGCAAAGACCTCGTCGGCGCCTTCGCCTGTCAGCACTACTTTCAAACCGGCCTGGCGAACGAGGCCGGACAGTTGATAGAGGGGGGCTGGGGCCGTGCGGATGATCGGCCGCTCGGTAAAGCGGATGACTTCGGGAAACACACCGGCGATATCGCCGGCACGACACGCAATGGTTCGATGGCGCGTGCCAAGTGCTGACGCCATTTCGGTCTGGAAGGCGCTTTCGTCATGCTCGGCGCTGTCGAACGTCACGGAAAATGTCTGCAGCTTAAGAGGAGTCATGCCGGCCGCGAGTGCCGAAACGAGGGATGAATCGAGCCCGCCCGAAAGGTAAGAACCGACCGGCACGTCGGCGCGCATGCGAAGCCTCACCGCGTCGGTCAACAGGGCCTGCAGTTCCTCGGCCGCGTCGTCCTCATTGGTGATCTTCGATTGCCTATCCGGATACGGGTAGTCTAGGTGCCAATATGGTTTGACCGTGACTTGCCCCTGTGTCGCGATCATCACGCTTGCCGGCTCCAGCTCGTGGATGTTGCGGAAAGCCGTGCGTGGAGCGATCGGCGCCCACAGCGTAAAGATCTGGTCGAGTGCAATCGGATCGATTTCGGCCGAGACGCCGGGTACCGTCAGCAGGGCCTTTATCTCCGACGCAAAGTAGAGCACCCCGTCCTTGCTGGTGTAGAACAGCGGCCGAACACCCATGCGGTCTCTTGCAAGCACCATCCGCCGCCGCCGGTTATCCCAAATCGCGAAGGCGAAATCACCGTTCAGGAGCGACAGGCAGTCTTCGCCCATCTCTTCATACAGCTGCAGGAGAACTTCGGTATCGCTCGACGTGCGGAAGCGTCGGCCCTTGGCCAGCAGCCCTTCGCGCAATTCCACGTAGTTGAATATCTCGCCGTTGAACGCAATCGTCAAATTGCCGGTTTCGTCGGACATCGGCTGCTGGCCATCACCAATTCCAATCACCGACAGCCGCGCATGCCCAAGTCCAGCCTCGGGCGCTACGAATTTCCCTTGTTCATCCGGCCCGCGATGGGCGATCGCAGACGTCATGCGCGCAAGCAAAGCTTCCGCATCCCGGACTGAACCGAAATAGCCCCCGAATCCGCACATCCACACAGCTCATACTGAACAGCAAGCCACGAAACATAGCGGTCATAAGCGCCTCAAAGGTTAATCGGATACGTTTCAGCGAGCATGTGGTTAACAGGATGTTAGGACAAAATGATGCTTTTGCGGACCGACTTGCGCCCCACTTCAGATGTCAGCTTGAAGGCATCACGGCGAGCGGTGCAAATCACTGCTTCGAGTACGAGCGGTACCAGTCGACAAACTTCATCAGCCCGTCCTCTATCGAAACGCTAGGCCTGAAGCCGAAATCCCGCTCCAGCGCGGTCATGTCGGCGTAAGTCTTCTCGACGTCGCTCGCCTGCATCGGCTCGTTGTGGCGGATTGCCTTGACCTTGAGCAGCCTTTCCAGAATGTCGATGAAGTCGCCCAGACGCACCGGCCGGTTGTTGCCGACATTGTAGAGCCTGTTCGGCGGAACGTCAGCCGCCGGCGGCTTGTCGAGCACGGCGACAACCGCCTTCACAACATCGTCTATGTAGGTGAAATCGCGCCACATTTCGCCATTGTTGAAGACCCGGATCGGCTTGCCCTTGAGCATCGCCTGGGTGAACATCCAATAGGCCATGTCGGGACGGCCCCAGGGACCGTAGACCGTGAAAAACCGCAGGCCGGTCTGCGGTATGCCGAACAGATGGGCGTAGGTGTGGCTCATCAACTCATCGGTTTTCTTGGTGGCGGCGTAAAGCGAAACGGGCTTGTCGACCTGATCGGCTTCGCTGAACGGCACGCTGCGGTTGCCGCCATACACCGAGCTCGACGAGGCATAGACCAGATGCTCGAATGCCGGTTCGGCGCGACAGAATTCGAGCACTTCGAGGTGGCCCATGACATTGGAGCGGATATAGAGCCGCGGATTGTCGAGTGAGTGGCGCACGCCCGCCTGCGCGGCAAGGTGCACGATCCTAACGATGCCTTGCCCGGCCAAAGCGGCTGCAAGCGCGCCCTGTTCGGCAATATCGATCTGGTGGAACGAAAAATCCTTATGGGGCAGAAGGCCGGCAAGCCGCCCCTTTTTGAGCGCCAGGTCGTAATAGTCGTTCATGTTGTCGACGCCGACGACCGCTTCTCCCCGGTCGAGCAGATGGTGGCAAACGTGGCTGCCAATGAACCCCGCGGCTCCGGTGACAAGTATAGGCAACAAGCTTCTCCACGCACATAGCCGGGCCGGCATCTGGAGCGGCAGATCCGGCCCATTTTGTCGTGCTATAGTCGAAAGCCGAGGTGGAGACCACCATTAAGCTGATGCGTCAGCTTGCCTCGCGCATGGCTTCGGCCGCCTGCAGGTCAACCGACACCAGTTGGCTGACGCCTTGCTCGGCCATGGTCACCCCAAACAGCCGGTCCATGCGCGCCATGGTGATCGGGTTGTGTGTGATGATGACGAAGCGCGTTTCGGTGGTTGAGGCCATTTCGTCCATCAGATTGCAGAAACGCTCGACATTGTGGTCATCGAGCGGCGCGTCGACTTCGTCGAGCACGCAGATCGGCGCCGGGTTGGTCAGGAACACGGCGAAGATCAGCGACATCGCCGTCAACGCCTGCTCGCCGCCGGACAGCAGCGTCATCGTCTGCGGCTTCTTGCCGGGCGGACGCGCCAGGATCTCGAGCCCCGCTTCGAGCGGATCGTCGGACTCGATCAGTTGCAGCTCGGCGGTGCCGCCGCCGAACAGATGCGAAAACAGCCGTTGAAAATGGCCGTTAACCACCTCGAAGGCGGCGAGCAGCCGCTCGCGGCCTTCGCGGTTCAGGCTATGGATCGCCTGCCGCAGCTTGCGGATCGCCTCGATGATGTCGTCGCGCTCGGAGACGATGGTCTCCAGCCGGTCCGACAGTTCCTTCTGCTCCTCCTCGGCGCGCAGATTGACGGCACCGAGCCGTTCGCGTTCGACCTTCAGCCGGTCGAGCTGACGCTCGATCTCGGCCATTTCGGGCATCGGGCTGTCGGGTTCGAGGCCGGTGTGGCGGATCACCAGATGCGGCGGCGTGTTCAGCGTTTCCTGGATGCGCGCCTCGACTTCCAGCCGACGCTCGTCGGCGGCGGTCAGCCGCTCTTCGGCGCGAACGCGGGATTCGCGCGCCTCGGCCAGCGACTGGATGGCAGCAGTCGCAGCCTTGTCCAGCTCGGACTGGCGGTTCTCCGCTTCCTGCAAGCGGTCGCCCGCTGCCTTGCGCAGGCTTTCGGCCTCGGCGAGTTGCGACAGCAGGGCGCGCCGCTTGGCGTCGATCTCGTCGGGGGCGTCGGCCAGTTGCTCGCGCTCGGCCTCGGCCTCCGCCTTGCGTTCGCCGAGCGCCGCGATCTGTGTCGAGGCGTTTTCGGCGCGCTCCATCCAGTTGCGCCGTTCCGCGCCGATGGCATCGAGCCGACGCGCACGTGCCTCGGCTTCCCGCCTCAGGCCCTCGTGAACGGCACGCGCATCGGCAAGGGCGGCGCGGTCGCGGGCGACATTGGCCGCCGACTGCTCGAGCTGCAACTGCAGGTCGCCGAGATCGGGCGCGTATTGCAGCAGCATTTCCGCCTCGACGAATGCCGCCGCCGTTTCCTCATGGCTGTCGACAATGCGTGCGCGCGCCTCGTCAAGTGCGGCACGCCGGCTCGACAGCTCGCCGCCGGCTTTTTCGGCCTCGGCCAGCGTGTTGCGGGCAGCGTCGAGCCCGTGCTGGGCGTCGCGCCCGGCCTGTCGGGCGTTGCGTTCGGCCTCGCTCGCCTGGGCACGCGCCTGTTCGGCCTGGGCAAGGGCTTGTTCAGCTTCGCGCAGGGTGCGCGTGGCATGGACTGCTTCGGCATCGAGTTCGGCCAGCCGGTTTTTCTGCGCCAGCCGCTGCGCGGCGGCGGTCGGGGCATCGGCGCTGGCGGTGAAGCCGTCCCAACGCCAGAGCGCGCCTTCGCGGCTGACCAGCCGTTGACCGGGAGCAAGCAGCGTCTGCAGCCGTCTTCCGTCGGCGGCTTCGACAATGCCGATCTGGGCCAGCCTGCGGGCCAGCTGTGCCGGCGCACGCACAACGCTGGCGAGGCTCCTTATGCCTTCGGGCAATGCGGCGTCGGCAGGCTGGATTTCGCTCTGGCCCCAATGCACCGGCGCACTGCGGTCGAGCGGCACGTCGAGATCTTCGCCAAGCGCGGCACCCAGCGCCGTCTCGTAGCCACGCTCGACGCTGATCTGCTCCAGCACCGAGGGAAATAGATCGCCGCTGGCGGCGTTGAGGATCTTGGCCAGCGTGCGGGCCTCGGTTTCGATCCGCGCCAGCTCGGCCTTTGTGTCCTGAACCGGTGGGCGGGCAGCACTTTCGTCTGCACGCGCCTCGGCGACCGCCTGTTCGGCGGCAATGGCGGCTGCCTCGGCCTTTTCGAGCAGCGCCAGCGCCTGATCGACCAGTAGCCGCTTCTCGGCGGGATCGGGCAGGCCGGCGACCCTGGAGACGATCTCCGACAGTTCGCGGTCGACATCGGCAAGCTGGCGGGCAAAGCGGTCGCGGCGCTCAGCGGTGTCGCGCAGCGTCCGTTCGATCTGGTTGCGCGAGGCGGCAGCCTCCGCCCGTTCGGCGGTCAGCGCGGCGAGCCTGGCCTCGCTCGAGGCAAGCGTCGATGCCGTCTGCTCGAAAGCCGCGCGGGTGCTGGCCTCGCGCTCGGCGGCGCCGGCGTTTTCGGCATTGAGCGCGGCTTCTTCGGCGGCGAGGCGTTCGAGGATATCCGCATTATCGCGGACCATGCGCTCCTCGCGGGCAAGGTCGCCATCGAGCTGTTGCAGTCGGCGGTCGAGCTCTGCCTGGCGGGCGCGGATGCGGCCCGCCTCTTCCTCGATCTGCGCCTTGGCGATCGACAGACGCTGGAAGGCGGCGGCGGCAGCGGCTTCCGCATCGCGCAAGTCCGGCAGCCGGTGGGCGTTGATACCTTGTTCCCTGGCGGCAGCCATCTGGGCGGCGGCACGGTCGCCGACCAGCGCGGTGGCAATCGCCAGCGCCGAACGCGCTTCGCCTTCCTGCGTCTTGGCCAGCGTCCAGCGCAGATGCAGCAGCGTCGCTTCGGCCTTGCGGATGTCGGCCGACAGGTTCTTGAAGCGCGAGGCCTGGCGGGCCTGGCGTTTCAGGCTTTCGATCTGGCTTTCCAGCTCGCCGACGACGTCGTCCAGCCTTTCGAGGTTCTGTTCCGCCGCCTTCAGCCGCAGCTCGGCTTCGTGGCGGCGCGTATGCAGGCCGGAAATTCCGGCCGCCTCTTCCAGCAGCGCGCGGCGCGCCTGCGGCTTTGCCTGGATCAGCTCGCCGATGCGGCCCTGGCCGACCATCGAGGGCGAGCGGGCGCCGGTCGACTGGTCGGCGAACAGCAGCTGAACGTCCTTGGCGCGAGCCTCCTTGCCGTTGATGCGGTAGAGCGAGCCGGCCTCGCGCTCGATGCGGCGCGAGACCTGCAACTCATCGGCGTCGTTGAAGGCGGACGGCGCGGTGCGGTCGCTATTGTCGAGGAACAGCGTGACTTCGGCGGTGTTGCGGGCCGGACGCGTTCCCGAGCCGGAAAAGATGACGTCGTCCATGCCGGACGCACGCATGTTCTTGTAGGAGCTTTCGCCCATAACCCAGCGCAGCGCCTCGACCAGGTTCGACTTGCCGCAGCCGTTCGGCCCGACTATGCCGGTCAGGCCGCGTTCGATGACGAATTCGCCGGGTTCGACGAAGGATTTGAAGCCGAGCAGGCGAAGGCGCGAGAACTTCATTCGCGCCGGCCCATAGCCAAGTTTCGCAACGCTGTTCCGCGGTTTTGCAAGGAGACCCCGCGGCAAGACAAAGAAGTGCGCACGCCGAAGCGACGCCGCTTCGGCGCTGCCGAAACGTCAGAGCAGAGGGTCGATGATGGCCGACATTTCCGCAATCGACATCGCCCCTTTGTAGGTCTTTCCGTTGATGAAAAAGGTCGGTGTGGAATCGACCTTGAATTCGTCGGCGCCACGCTTCTGGACGGATCTCACATCGTCCAGAAGTTTCTGGTCCGTCAAGCAGGCCTCGAAGGACTCCTGTGTAAAACCGGCAAGCTTGGCGATTTGCAGCAGTGCGTCCTTGGTATTGTTCACACCAACCCAGTTCGCCTGCTGCCTGAACAGCACGTCGACCATCGGGAAATAGTTGTCCTTGGAGCAGCGCGCCAGCATGAAACCGGCCTCGGCGCTGGGATCGAACGGAAACTCGCGCAGTATGTAACGGGCCTTGCCGGTATCGATATATTTCGTCTTCAGCTCCGGAAAAGTGGTCTCGGCGAAATGCGCGCAATGCGGGCAGGTCATCGATGCATATTCGACGATAGTGACCTTTGCATCGTCCTTGCCGAGCTGCATGTCGGGCAATGCGCCGGGCTTCAGCAGTGCCGCCATATCGACCGTGCCCTGAGCCTCCGGCGCCGCCGCGGCGGCCGGAGCGGCCGGCTTCGCAGGTTCCGGAGCCGCAGGCTTCACATCCTGCGCCTCGGCTTTCTCGCCCGAGTCGCTGCAGGCGGCAAGCAGCGCCACCGCTGGTATTGCGGCCAGCGAAGTCAAAAGGTTTCTGCGGGACAAGGAACGGATCATACGAATCACCTGGCAATAGTTGGATTTTGCAATGCAAAGTCTACAAAAAGCGAGAGTTGGCGCGAATTAAGGCATTACCGCCCCTATTCCAATCGCCAAATCCGGGCATACCATCACGATAGCGCGAGATCACGGTTTCTTTTGACCGAGAATGGTGGCGCCAAGCCGCTCTAGCGAGGCGCGCAGCCCGCCGTCCTCGATCAAACCAACGGTGCCCGACAGCTTCGCTTTCTCGGCCGCAGTCAATGGCCGCAAACTGGGTTTCGGCTTGTCCTTGCCCGCCATTACCGGCTTCTGCACGATCCTGATCCGACCGATCGCATTGAAACCGAGGAAGGCATTGACCCGGTTGATGATCTCGGCGGTCTCGTGCTGCAGATGCAGTGCCGCTACACCCTCGCAGGCAATCACCAGCACCGCCGGTTCGAAAGGATCGTCCTCATGCATGCGGCGCGGCCACTGGATCTTTTCCGGGCGCGAGCGGCCGGCAAGCCGCGGCCCGGCAATTTCTTCCCATGACTGGACCAGTCCGATCGACATACCGGCCCGCTTGCGCAGCACCGGGTCGAGGATCTCGGTTGCGAGATCGCTCACCGGAACGGGATTGCCGAAGGGCCTTTTCCCTGCCATGTGCGTTCTCCAGCTTCAGCACCAATGGATTAGGGCCGACCCTCGATCAATGGCACTGCACGACCAGACCCGCAAGGCCGTATCCGGAGACAATGTCGAGATCGCCTCCCGGCTGCTTGGCTGGTACGACGCGCATCACCGCGACCTGCCCTGGCGCGTTTCGCCGCGCGCGCTGGCGGGCGGGGCGCGGCCCGATCCCTACCTGGTCTGGCTTTCCGAGGTGATGCTGCAGCAAACCACGGTCGAGGCGGTAAAATCCTATTTCCGGGCGTTCGCAGAGAAATGGCCAACGATCCAGGCGCTGGCGGCGGCACCGACCGAAGACGTCATGAAGGCCTGGGCCGGGCTCGGCTATTACTCCCGCGCCCGTAACCTCAAAGCCTGTGCCGATCTCGTCGCGCGGCAAGGCGGCCGCTTTCCGGACAGCGAGTCCGGCTTGAAGGAACTGCCCGGCATCGGCGCCTATACGGCGGCGGCGATCGCAGCGATCGCCTTCGACCGACCAGCCGCGGTCGTCGACGGCAATGTCGAACGGGTCGTCTCACGGCTGTTTTCGATCGCCACGCCGCTGGGCGAAGCCAAGGGCGAGATACGCGGCCAGGTCGAACGCATGGTTCCCCCGACAAGGCCCGGCGACTTCGCGCAGGCGATGATGGACCTGGGCGCGACGATCTGCACGCCGCGCCAGCCCCGCTGCATGCTGTGCCCCGTTCGCGAGGGCTGCAGCGCCACGATCTCGGGCGACCCCGAACGCTTTCCGGTCCGCCTGCCCAAGGCCGAAAGACCCTTACGCCGCGGTGCCGCCTTCGTTGCCGTCAGGCGCGACGGCGCCATCCTTCTGCGCAAGCGCGCGGACAAAGGCCTGCTCGGCGGCATGACTGAGGTGCCGACGACCGGCTGGACGGCGCGCATAGACGGCGCCACCACGGAAGCGGCAGCCCCCTTCCCCGGCAACTGGCGGCAGGCCGGACGCATCGGCCATGTCTTCACCCATTTTGCGCTTGAACTCGACGTGTTCAAGGCGGACACCGACAGTGCCGCCCCGGTCGGGCATTTCTGGTCGCTGGCCCATGAAATTTCCGGGGAAGCGCTGCCGAGCGTCATGAAAAAGGTAATCGAAGCGGCGATACCGGGCGCGACGAAAAAGCAGCGGCCGCGTTGAAAGAGAGAAGAATGACTGAAATCCGCCACATCGTTTTCGATATCGGCAAAGTGCTGATCCACTATGATCCGGACCTGCCCTTCAGTCGCTTGATCCCCGATCCCGACGAACGGAAATGGTTCTTCGACAATGTCTGCACGCATGATTGGAACATCGAGCAGGATCGCGGCCGCAGTTGGGAAGAGGCCGAAGCGCTGGCGATCGCGCAATATCCCGAGCACGCCGAAAATATCCGCAATTTCCGCCGGCACTGGCACGAGATGGTGCCTCACGCCTATGAGGACAGCGTCGCCATCATGATCGGCCTAATCGACAGCGGCCATGACGTGACGATGCTCACCAATTTCGCTGCAGATACGCTCGCCGAGGCCCGCGAGCGCTTCGATTTCCTCAATCGGCCGCGCGGCGTCACCGTTTCCGGCGACATCCGCCAGATCAAGCCGGATCGCGCCATCTATGACCACCACGTCGCCGCGTTCAGCCTCGAGCCGTCAGCGACGCTGTTCATCGACGACAGCCAGAAGAACGTCGACGGCGCCAAGGCGGCGGGCTGGCAGTCGGTGCTGTTCACCGATGCAAAGACGCTCAGGGCGGACCTTGAGAGTCTTGGGATCAAAGTGTGATTTGAATCGGTTCCAGGAGTTGGTTGAGCCTTCGCATTAACCGATCTGCCGCAACTCGGAAGCCGTCAGGCGCCCGCCCGCTCCATGCCTAGCCGAGCAATGCGGCGAAGCTCGTCGATCGGGGTCAGGCCGCCGCTGCGCTCATAATGCCAGAAGGTCCATCCGTTGCAGGCGTCCAGCCCCTGCACCTCGGCGCCGATCTTGTGGATCGACCCGGCACTGTCGCCGATGGCCAGCGTGCCGTCGGCGCGCACTTTTGCCGCCCAGCGCTTCTTGGCGTCGTAGAGCGTGGCGCCTGGCGCCACCAGGCCATTGTCGAGAAGGGTGACGAAGGCGACGCGCGGCTCGGCGCGCTTGCCGGTCAGTACCGTCAAATTGGCGCCTTCCAGCGGCCGGACCGCATCGATACGTTCCATGGCGGCATCGATATAGGTTTGTTCGCGCTCGATGCCGACGAAGTGGCGGCCAAGCCGCTTGGCCACAGCCCCGGTGGTGCCTGAACCGAAGAACGGGTCGAGCACGATGTCGCCCGGCCTGGTCGATGCCGTCATGACGCGGGCAAGCAACGCTTCCGGCTTCTGCGTCGGATGCAATTTGTCACCATTGTCGTTCTTCAGGCGCTCGCCGCCGGTGCAGATCGGAAACAGCCAGTCCGAGCGCATCTGGACGTCGTCGTTCGACGCCTTCAGCGCCTCGTAGTTGAATGTGTAACCCTTGCCCTTCTGGTCGCGCGATGCCCAGATCATCGTCTCATGCGCGTTCTGGAAACGGCGGCCACGGAAATTCGGCATTGGATTGGTCTTGCGCCAGACGACGTCGTTGAGGATCCAGAAGCCCAGGTCCTGCATCTTGGCGCCGACCCTGAAAATATTGTGGTAGGAGCCGATAACCCAGATCGTGCCGTTGGGCTTCAACACACGGCGCGCCGCCAGCAGCCAGGCGCGGGTGAAGGCGTCGTAGGCCTCAAAACTGTCGAACTGGTCCCAATGGTCGTCGACGGCATCGACCTTGGATTGATCGGGCCGGTGCAGATCGCCATCGAGCTGCAAATTATAGGGCGGATCGGCGAAGATCACGTCGATCGACTTTTCCGGCAGCCGTTCGAGCGCGGCGACGCAGTCGCCCTTCAGGATCGTATCCAGCCACTCGGATTGCTGGGGAACATCGGAAAGCTCGTCGAGAAGACGCACGGCAGACATTGTGACACCCAAGGCACGCGTTACTGTTTACTGTCCGTTATGGTTACCGATCAGCGTAAATATTCAGTGAAGCAGCCCGCCGAATTTGCGAAGCCCGGCCTGTTGGTGTATGCCGCGCCGCCTGAGCCGTTTGGACCAAAAAGCCCTCGGCATTCCCTTCATCCCGCTTTCCGGATCACCATGCCCCAGCCAGACCTTGTCATCTTCGATTGCGACGGCGTGCTCGTCGATTCCGAAATCATCGCCGCGCGGATCGATGCCGAGCTGTTGACCTCGGCCGGCTACGAGATATCGGCCGAGGAGATTTCCGAGGTCTATGCCGGGTTGACTTTCAAGGACATCATGATGCGGGTCGAGGAAAAGTCCCGGATCCCGTTCCAGGCCTCGCTGATCGACAAGGAGGAACAGCTGGTCGATCGTAGGCTGCGCAGCGACGTGCGTGCCATCGACGGGGCGCACGAGGCTGTCGCCGCGGTAGCAGTGCCGCGCTGCGTCTGTTCGAATTCGCGCTCGGAGCGGATCGAATTCATGCTGGAGAAGGTGCAGCTTTTGCCGTTCTTTGCCGGCCGTATCTTTTCCTCGCTGGAAACTCCGACCGGGAAAACCAAGCCGGCGCCGGACGTGTTTCGGTTCGCCGCGGAAAAGCTCAAGGCCGATCCTGCGAACACCTTTGTCATCGAGGATTCGGTGCATGGCGTCACCGGCGCCAAGACGGCGGGAATGCGCGTCATCGGCTTCACCGGCGCGGCGCACAGCTATCCCGGCCACGCCGATGCGCTGACCGAGGCCGGCGCGGAAACGGTCATCCGCCGCTGGGCGGAGCTGAAAAGCGTGATCGCCGCGCTGTCGGAATGGTCGGCGGACGCCTGAGAGGCCGCCTCCAACCGCCGTGGCACGAATGCAGCGGCTTAGTTGGTCGCGGCGGCTTTCTTCTTCCTCGGCTTGTCTGTCCCTACTTTCGGAGCGCCCTCGTCATACCCGGCATATGCCTGGTAGTCCTTCGCCGTCGGCTCCGGAACGACGACGTTGGAATCGGTGAAGACGAACTGCGTGGCACTCGAAGGATCGGTAACCTGGACCTGATAGGAGTGAAGCTGCGAATAGAGAACTTCGGTGCCGTGCATCACCGCGATGCGGATCGGCATGGTGATGGTCCCGGGGGTGAACATCGGGCCAGGCACGACCTTGCCGGCGACGGCTATCTTCATCGACAAGGAGCCGTTGGCGCGGCTGCAGTCGCGGGTCACATCGGTGATCGAAGCCTGATAGATGATCTTGGCGGAATCGTCCGGCTGATCGACGCCTGCCGCGTCCGCTGCCGGCTGGGCGGCTTCCTCGGCGGCAACATCGGGTTTTTTCTTCGGCTTCGGACCGCTCTTGGCGTAGGTATTGAAGAAGGCGGTGCCGTCACGCAACGTCACTTTCGGGCAATAGGCCTGCAACTGGCTGGAAAGCACCTTTGGATCGGGTGGCGGTGGCGGCATCGCATCCTTTTTGCCGAAGCCGAGAATTCCATTGTCGCTCGATTGGCAACCTGCGGCGGCAAGCATAAAGCCGGTGAGCGCCACACCCGCGACAAAACGACCGTTGAATGAATGAAACGCCATGAACTGCACTTCCCTCTCGCAAAGCCGGTGACGTATATCAACCGCGCGGCAAAAATGCGACTGATCCAGCGCAGAAATCCACCACCTCGCGGCGGGCGAAAATTCCCGGCAGCAATGGAAACGTGACGATGCAATATGTGAGTACCCGCGGGGAAGCGCCCGCGCTTGGATTTTCCGACGCGGTGCTGGCCGGACTGGCGCGCGACGGCGGGCTCTACCTGCCGAGCGCCTGGCCGCATTTTTCCGCAGCCGAGATCCGCGCCATGCGCGGCCTTGCCTATCCCGATCTTGCCATCCGCGTGCTGTCGCCGTTCCTCGGCGGCGAGATCGCGGCGCCGGTGTTCGAACGGCTGGTGCGCGAAGCCTATGCAACCTTCCGCCATGAGGCCGTCTGCCCGCTGGTGCAGACCGGGCCGAACAGCTTCGTGCTCGAGCTCTTCCACGGCCCGACGCTCGCTTTCAAGGACGTGGCGATGCAGCTTCTTGCACGGCTGATGGACCATGTGCTGGCCGAGCGTGACCAGCGCGCCACCATTGTCGGCGCCACCTCCGGCGACACCGGAGGGGCCGCCATCGATGCCTTTGCCGGGCGCAACCGCACCGACATCTTCGTGCTTTTCCCGCACGGCCGCGTCTCGCCGGTACAGCAGCGGCAGATGACGACCTCGACCGCCGCAAACGTCCATGCGTTGGCGATCGAAGGCAATTTCGACGACTGCCAGAGCCTGGTAAAGGACATGTTCAACGACCACGGTTTTCGTGACCGGGTATCGCTGTCCGGCGTCAACTCGATCAACTGGGCCCGCATCATGGCCCAGATCGTCTATTATTTCTCCTCCGCGCTGTCGCTCGGCGCGCCCGACAGGCCGGTTTCCTTCACCGTGCCGACCGGCAATTTCGGCGACATCTTCGCCGGCTATGCCGCCAAGAAGATGGGGCTGCCGATCGAACGGCTGATCATCGCCACCAACGACAACGATATTCTGGCGCGCACGCTGGCGACTGGCGAATACCGCATGAAGGGGGTCTTTTCGACCACGTCCCCCTCGATGGACATCCAGGTGTCTTCGAACTTCGAACGCTTGCTGTTCGAAGCGTCCGGCCGCGATGCCTCGGCCGTGCGGCGCTACATGAACGGGCTCAAGCAGTCCGGCGCCTTCACCATCGAGGCCGGCGAAATCGCCAAGATCCGCTCCGAATTCGACGCCGGCCGCGCCACCATGGACGAGGTCGCCGCCACCATCCGCACCACACTTGCGGCGAGCGGCTATCTGCTCGACCCGCATACCGCCGCGGCCGTGCATGTGGCCGCCGGCAAGGCTGCGGGTGAGGTGCCGATGGTGGTGCTGGGCACTGCGCACCCGGCAAAGTTTCCCGCCGCCGTCGAAGCCGCCAGCGGCGTGTCGCCTGCCCTGCCTGCATGGCTAGGCGGGTTGATGAGCGCCGAGGAAAAATACACGGTACTTCCATCCGACCTGAAAATGGTGGAAGATTATCTCGGCCGCCACACGCGGGCGGCGCGTTAGGGAGTAATTGCCATATGGGTGTTGAGGTAAGCCGTCTGTCGAACGGCCTGACAGTCGCCACCGAAACCCTTCCAAGCCTCGAATCTGTTGCCCTTGGCGCCTGGGTCAAGTCGGGCGCACGCAACGAGCGTGACGAAGAGCACGGAATGGCGCACTTGCTCGAGCACATGGCTTTCAAGGGCACCAGTCGGCGAAGCGCCTTCGAGATCGCCTCGGAGATCGAGGACGTCGGCGGCGAGATCAATGCAGCCACCAGCGTCGAGACGACCTCCTATTATGCAAGGGTTCTGAGCGACGACGTGCCGCTGGCCGTCGATATCCTTTCCGACATCCTGCAGGAATCCGAATTCGATCCGCAGGAGTTGGAACGAGAGCAGCATGTGATTCTGCAGGAGATCGGCGCCGCGCACGATACGCCCGACGACGTCGTTTTCGATCACTTTACCGAGACCGCCTTCCGCCACCAGACTATCGGCCGCTCGATTCTTGGCACGCCGGAAACCGTCAAATCCTTCACTTCGAAGCAGTTGCACGACTTCATCGAACGACAGTACGGCGCCGAGAACATGGTGATGGTGGCGGCCGGCGATATCAAGCACGACGATTTCGTGCGGGAGGTCGAAAAGCGTCTCGGCAGCTTCCGCGGCAAGGCCGACGGCACCATCCCGCAATATGCGCAGTATGTCGGCGGCGATTTTCGCGAGGACCGCGACCTGATGGACGCGCAGATCGTGCTGGGTTTCGAGGGCCGCGCCTATCACGTCCGCGATTTCTACGCCTCCCAGGTCCTGTCGATGATCCTGGGCGGCGGCATGTCGTCGCGGCTTTTCCAGGAAGTCCGCGAGAAACGCGGCCTGTGCTATTCGGTCTACGCCTTCCATTGGGGTTTTTCCGACACGGGCGTCTTCGGGGTCCATGCGGCGACCGGACAAAGCGATATTGCCGAGCTGGTGCCTGTGATCATCGACGAGCTGCAAAAGGCCGGTGAAAACATCCTGCAGGAGGAGCTCGACCGGGCGCGTGCGCAGTACCGCGCCGGGCTGATCATGTCGGCCGAGAGCCCGGCCAGCCGCGCCTCGCAGATCGCCAGGCAGTTGCTTCTGTTCGGCAGGCCGATCGCCAAGGAAGAGTTGATGGAGCGGCTGTCGGCGCTGACGGTCGAGCGGCTGACGGACCTGTCGTCGCGGCTTTTTTCGACCAAGCCGACGCTTACAGCCGTCGGGCCGGTGGGTACGCTCGCGCCCTATGAAGCGATCCTCGATTCGCTTTCGGGCACGCAGACCACTGCCCGCAAGCTCGCCGTCTAAGCCTACCCGAGCCTCGTGTTCGCGCTCCCTTTCTTTCGCCGCGACCTGCCGGCACTGAAGGGCGACCTCGTCACGCTGCGCGTGCCGCTGACCAACGACTATCGCGAGTGGTCGGTGCTGCGCGGCGAAAGCCGCGCCTTCCTTGAGCCGTGGGAGCCGCGATGGACCCCTGACGAACTCGACCGCACGGCGTGGCGGCATCGTATCGGGCGCTACCGCGAGGACTACGCGCAGGGGACGGCGATCGCCTTCTTCATCTTCGAGAAAAGCAGCGGCAAGCTGGCCGGCGGTATCACCCTCGGCAATATCCGCCACGGGGTCGCCCAAAGCGGCCATATCGGCTACTGGATCGGCGAGCGCTTCAGCGGACGCGGCCTGATGACCGATGCCGTCAAAGTGGTGACGCGTTTCGCCTTCGAAACGCTGCGATTGCACCGGATCGAAGCTGCCTGTATCCCCGATAACGCCCGGTCGATCCGCGTGCTTGAAAAAGCCGGATTCCGGCGCGAAGGACTGCTACGATCCTATCTCAGGATCAACGGCATCTGGCAGGACCATTACCTATACGCCCGAATCGCGGACGATCCGCCGGGCGTTGGAACAAAGGGCTGATTTTGACGAATTTTCTGCGCAAGGGGTCGCTGCTTGCCTTTATGCTGGCGGCAATCGTCACGCTCTGCGCGGCGTCCTCGGCCTTTGCCGTAGAACCGATCAAGATCGCCCGCGACGACGTTGCGCTCGATCTTTCGGGGGCCGTCTTGATCTACCGGAACCAGGGCGAGAATTTTCAGGTGTCGACCGCGCCAGGCCCCGACGGCATCGTGCGGCGCATCGAGGTCGAGGCAAATGATGCGCGCTCGAGCGGTGACTGGGCGGTGTTCGCGCTGGCCAATACCACCGACCAGCAGCTCGACAGGCTGATTGTCGCACCGCATTTCCGGCTGGTAAATTCCGGCCTGTTCTGGCCGGATCTCGGCTCGACCCGTATCGCCGCGATCACGCCCAGCGAAGGCTTTGCGCTCGACCGCCAGACCAGCCCCGACGCCGACGTGTTCCGGGTGACGTTGAACCCCGGAACGGTGATTACCTTCATCGCCGAGCTCGCCTCGCCCAAGCTGCCGCAGGTCTATCTGTGGGATCCTGAATCCTACAAGGACTCGGTCAATTCCTACACGCTGTTTCGTGGCATCGTCATCGGCATTGCCGGCCTGCTGGCGCTGTTCCTGACCATCCTTTTCGTCGTCAAGGGGACCTCGATGTTCCCGGCAACGGCGGCCCTAGCGTGGGCGGTGCTTGCCTATATCTGCGTCGATTTCGGCTTTCTCAACAAGATCATAGAGATCTCACCGGGCAATGAGCAGATGTGGCGCGCCGGAACGGAGGTGGCGCTCGCGGCGACCTTCGTGGTGTTCCTGTTTGCCTATCTCAACCTCAACCGGTGGCACGGCCATTTCAGCTACGGCGCGCTGGTCTGGATTCTCGGGCTGGTGCTGATCGCCGGTGTCGCCATCATCGATCCGGCGGTTGCCGCCGGCATTGCCAGGCTGTCCTTCGCCGCCACGGCGCTGACCGGGCTCGGCCTGATCATCTTCCTCGGTATCCGCGGTTACGACCGCGCCATCATGCTGGTGCCCAGTTGGGTGATGGTTCTGCTGTGGCTATGCGGATCCTGGATGGCAATCACCGGCATGCTGGACAACGATATCGCTCAGCCGGCGCTGGGCGGTGGGCTGATCCTCATCATCCTGCTGATCGGCTTCACCGTGATGCAGCACGCTTTTGCCGGCGGCGCGCTGCATCAGGGCCTGTTCTCCGACCTTGAGCGGCAGGCGCTGGCCGTTGCCGGATCGGGCGATACTGTGTGGGACTGGGACGTGCTGCGCGACCGCGTCGTCACTCGTCCCGACGTCAGCATTCAGCTCGGTCTTGCCCCCAACAGCCTCGGCGGCCCTGCCCGCAACTGGCTGCCGGTGCTGCATGGCGACGACCGCGACACGTTTCGCACGACACTCGACGTGGTGCTCGAGCACCGGCGCGGCCGGGTGTCGCAAAACTTCCGCCTGCGCGGCGCCGACGGGCACTATCACTGGTTTTCGTTGCGCGCCCGGCCGGTGATCGGCTCGGACGGCGAGGTCATCCGCTGCGTCGGCACCATGGTCGACGTGACGGAGCAGAAGAAGTCCGAGGAACGGCTGCTGCATGACGCCGTGCACGACAATCTGACCGGCCTGCCCAACCGCGAGCTGTTCATGAACCGGCTGGAGGCGATCATTTCGATCGCCCGCACCGAAGAGAAGGTGCGCCCGACCGTCTTCGTCATCGACATCGACCGGTTCAAGCAGGTCAATGACGGGCTCGGCATCTCGGCCGGCGATACCATCCTTTTGACCATCGCGCGACGGCTGCACCGACTGCTCAAGCCGAAGGATTCGCTGTCGCGCTTTGCCGGCGACCAGTTCGCGCTGATGCTTTTGTCGGAGCAGGATCCGGCTCGCATCGCGGGCATTGCCGATGCCATCAAGCACGCCATCAACAACCCGATCACCTTCGCCAAGCGCGAGATCGTGCTGACCGCCTCGATCGGGCTGATCACCTGGACCGCCACGCAGACCTCAGCCGAGGACATGGTCAAGGATGCCGAGCTTGCCATGCATCAGGCCAAGCGCTTCGGCGGCGACCGGATCGAGCCATTCCGTCCCGCCTTCCGCACCGTCGGCACCGACCGGCTGCAGTTCGAGTCCGATCTGCGCCGCGCCATCGAACGACGCGAATTCACGCTTGCCTACCAGCCGATCGTGCGGCTGGAGGACGGCAGCGTCGCAGGCTTCGAAGCGCTGCTGCGCTGGGACCATCCGCGTCGCGGCATGATCCCGCCGGCGGATTTCATTCCGGTCGCCGAAAACTGCGGCCTGATCGTGCAGCTTGGGCTGTTCGCCATGCAACAGGCTGCCGAAGACCTGGCGGGATGGCAAAAGCAGATCGGCGATGCGCCGCTGTCGGTCTCGGTCAATCTGTCCAGCCGTCAGCTCATCCGCCGCGACCTGGTCAGCGACGTCCGCTCGGTGATCGCGCGAGCCAACCTGAAACCGCGCTGCTTCCGGCTCGAACTCACCGAATCGCTGGTGATGGACAATCCCGAGCAGACCGCCCATGTGCTGACCAAGCTGAAGCAGCTTGGCATCGGCCTGTCGCTGGATGATTTCGGCACCGGCTATTCATCGCTGGCCTATCTGACGCGCTTTCCGTTCGACACCATCAAAATCGACAAGAGCTTCGTCGACGACGCGACGCCGAAACGTGCGGTGCTGCTCAAATCCATGGTCAATATGGCGCATGAACTCGGCCTGTCGGTTGTCGCCGAAGGCATTTCGGACGAGAGCGATGCGCTGGAATTGCGGCAGATGGGCTGCGAGTACGTGCAGAGCTTCATGTTCGGCGCGCCGATGCCGGGCGACCAGGTGCTGAAGACGCTGAAGGAACAGTATCCGTTGACCCAAGCGTGACAAGTTTCAGGACGTAATGAGGTTCAGGCGTGACCGGCAGCCAGGCTGAGATGCGCGAGATCAATGCCGATTGAGGCGAGGATCCGGTCATATTTGCGATCGATGTCGGCGTCGAACAGAAGCTCGGCACTTGCCGGGCAAGTCAGCCAGCCATTCTCGACGATCTCGTTTTCAAGCTGGCCCGCACCCCAGCCGGCATAGCCGAGCGCCATCAGAGCCCGCCGGGGTCCGCGGCCGGAGGAGATGGCGCGCAATATGTCGACGGTCGCGGTCAGACAGACATCGTCGGACACGGCGAGCGAGGATTCCACCCGGTAGTCGCCCGAATGCAGAACGAACCCGCGGCTACGATCCACCGGTCCGCCATTGCGCACGACGAAGTCGCGCGCCGGTGGCGGCAGGCGAATTGCCTCCAGCTCGTTCATGATGCCGAGTTGCACGAGCAGGTCCGGAAACAGCATCTGCTGCGTCTGGTTGATGATCAGCCCCATCGCGCCTTCGTCGCTGTGCGCGCAAATGTAGATGACAGAGCGCGTGAAGCGGTCATCCTTCATGCCGGGCATGGCAATCAGGAACTGATCGTCGAGAAAGCCGGGTCCTGCGGCCGTCCTTTTATGGCGCAACAAATCCATGGCCACAGCGTAACGCGTTTCCGGGGCGTCGAAAAGATGGGCGGCGCCCGATTTGATCAGGCTCGTAAATCGAAGGTCACGCAAATATGATGCCGGCGGCGTCATGAAATCATTGTGCGGCCATCAACAGACGATCAAATCATTGCCATGCAAAGCTTGAAAATCCTGCTGCTTGGCGTAGCCATTGGATCGGCGACCGGCCTCCCCGCCTCAGCCTCCTCATCGGCCTGGTACAACAGCGAAGGCGGCAGGGTGCGGCTGGTGACGAGCGGCAAGGCCGATGAGGCCGGGCGTCTCCAGGGCGTCCTCGACATTGCGCTGAAGCCCGGCTGGAAGACCTATTGGCGCGATCCGGGCGATGCGGGCGTGCCGCCACAGATCGACGTCTCGGCCAGCACCAACATTGCCGACGCGACGCTTTCGTTTCCGCCGCCGCAGCGCCACGACGACGGCTACGGCAAATGGGCCGGCTACGACCACCCCGTTTCGTTGCCGGTGACGTTCACCCTTGCCGCGCCCGGCCAGCCGGCCGTCATCGATGCGGACATTTTCCTCGGCATCTGCGAAACCATCTGCATCCCGGTGCAGACAAGGCTGACCGTCGATCCCGGCGCCGATCCGGACAACGCCGAGGACGCGGCACTGGTCAAGGCAGGCCTTGCCACCCTGCCCGCCACGGCAACGCCCGATTTCGGCATAAACGTACTGCCGGGCGACCACGAAACGCTGATTGTCGAAGCGAGCTTTCCGGGCAGCCCCGAGGGCGCCGACTTCTTCGTTGCCGGCGAACGCGACTACATGTTCGGTGCCCCGGCACGCAGCGAAAAGGATGGCAAGCTGATCTTTACTGTGCCGATCCTCGACAGGCCGTCGACAACGCCAACCGATGGCGGCCTGCACTACACACTGACAAGTGCCGCAGGCGCGGTCGAAGGCCTGTTGCCATTCCCGTGATGCCAACGTCTGGACGGTTGCCGGGCGCGCCTTAATTCGCTATCGCAAGGACACTCCCTTCCATTTCCAAGCGAGGACCATCATGACGATCTCCGTTGGCGACAAACTGCCCGATGCGACCTTCAAGACAATGACCGCCGACGGTGCAAAGCCGATAACGACGGGCGAGCTATTCTCAGGAAAGAAGGTCGTGCTGTTTGGCGTTCCAGGCGCCTTCACGCCGACCTGCAGCAACAATCATCTGCCCGGCTACCTGGACAATTACGACGCCATCCTGGCGCGCGGCGTCGACACTATCGCCGTTGTCTCGGTCAACGATGTTCACGTTATGGGGGCCTGGGCCCGCTTCAGCGGCGGTGAAGGCAAAATCCTTTATCTTGCCGATGGCAATGGCGATTTCGCCAAATCCGTCGGCCTCGACGCCGACCTCTCCAGCGGCGGCATGGGGCTACGCTCGAAGCGTTTTTCGATGATCGTCGATGACGGCAAGGTCACCGCACTCAATGTCGAGACAAAGCCCGGCGTCGACGAATCCGGTGCGGCTCACATTCTCGGACAGCTTTCCGTCCTGGCGACAGCCTAGGCCAGGCACGGCAAAGGGTGCCTTCGAGCGCTCAACGTCCAAAGGACGCTGACTTTTGCATCGGCGCATGATCCTTCCGAAAGCCGACCCGGTTTTTCGGGACCATGCGTCGGCCCTTCGGGACTGCTTGCTTCTGGGGACCTCGATTATGTCTGACATCGTCTGGCGCAGCGTCGCGATCGGCATCGGCGCAACCGCGCTTATGGATGTCTGGGCGATTTTCCTGAACAAGGCGTTTGCTCAGCCGCGGCCGAACTGGGGGCTGGTCGGCCGCTGGGTCTGGCATCTCAGGGAAGGCAAGGTCTTCCATGACGACATTGGCGAGGCCTCGCCCTACCCGCATGAATCAGTACTTGGCTGGGCCTTTCATTATGCTGTCGGCATCGTCTACGGCGTCATACTGGTCGTGCTGGCCGGAACGGCCTGGCTCACCGCGCCGACCTTCCTGCCGGCTTTTATGCTCGGCATCGTCACCGTCGGCGCCGGGTGGTTTCTGCTGGCGCCCGGCATGGGCGCCGGCTGGGCCGCTTCGAAGCGGCCCAATCCGATGCAGGTCCGCGTCCTCAATCTTGTGTCGCATACGGTGTTTGCCATCGGACTGTTCGGCACCGCCCTTCTGATCCGCTGACACGCCAGTTCAACCGGATCAATAACTCTGGGTCGAGCGCCGAACCTTCTTGGCCGCCGATTGCCTGGACTGGGTGCCTTCCTCCGGCGGCACGGACGCGAGCACGGGTTTCGCCGACTTCGTCTTGAATGGCGCCATGCCGAGCCGCGCCAATTCGTCGGCGCGCTCGTTCTCGGGATGGCCGGCATGGCCCTTGACCCAATGCCAGGTGACCTGGTGGCGGTTGCGCGCAGCGTCGAGCTGCTGCCACAGCTCGGCATTCTTCACCGGCTGCCTGGCGGCGGTCTTCCAGCCGTTGCGCTTCCAGCCGTCGATCCAGCCGAAAATACCGTCCTTGACGTAGTTGCTGTCGGTATAAAGATCGACGACGCAAGGCTCCTTGAGCGCATTGAGCGCCGAGATGGCCGCCAACAACTCCATGCGGTTGTTAGTGGTCAGAGCCTCGCCACCATGGAGCTCCTTGATTGCGCCGTTGAAGCGCAGGATTGCGCCCCAGCCGCCAGGCCCGGGATTGCCCGAACAGGCACCATCGGTGAAGATTTCAACGCGCTTGGTCATGTCAGTCCATATTCGGAAGGAGAGTTGATCGCCCGGTGGAAGCGCATCCGGCGGATATACTCGGTCGGGTCGCGTTTCATCACCAGGCCGCCGTCCGGGACCGTCAGCCAGTCGTAGAGCCGGGTCAGCATGAAGCGCAGCGCCGAACCGCGCGCCAGCATCGGCAGCGCAGCTTTCTCGTCACTGCTCAACGGCCGCACGCTTTGGTAGCCGGCAAGCAGCGCCGTGCCCTTGGTCAGATTGAAGGAAAAATCCTTCTCGAAGCACCAGGCGTTCAGGCACGTGGCAACGTCATAGGCATAGAGGTCGTTGCAGGCGAAATAGAAGTCGATCAGCCCGGACAGTTTCTCGCCGAGGAAAAACACATTGTCCGGGAAAAGATCAGCATGGATGATGCCTTGCGGCAGACCGTTCGGCCAGTTCCGCTCGAAATCGGCGAAATCGGCATCGACCTCGGCCGCCAGTCCCGGCTCGACCTCGTCGGCGCGGGCGCGGGCGGCATTCCACAGCTTGCGCCAGCCATCGATGGCAAGGGCGTTGGGGCGGGTCATCGGAAAATCCGCGCCGGCGAGATGCAGTGCCGCCAGCGCCTTGCCGACCTCGCCGCAATGTGCAGCCGTCGGCCGCCGCAGCGACAGGCCTTCGAGAAAGGTGATGATGACCGCCGGCCGGCCGGCAAGTGTTCCGATCACACCGCCATCATGTGCGGTGACCGGGAGCGGGCACGAAATGCCCTTTCTGGCGAGGTGGGCCATGAGGCCGAGAAAGAACGGCAGGTCAGCCTTGTCGACGCGCTTCTCGTAAAGCGTCAGGATGTAGGAGCCGCTGCTGGTGTGCAGCAGAAAATTCGAGTTTTCGGTGCCTTCGGCGATGCCCTTGTAGGACAAGAGGTCGCCGACCGGATAGTTCCTGAGGAATGCGCCGAGCTCGCCCTCGTTGACGTCGGTGTAAACCGCCATCGTTGCTACGCGGCCCCGTTGACGAAGGCCATGTCGGCAGCCGTCAGTTCGACATCGCGCAACACCCGCATCACCGGAAAGTCCTCCGTCTCCGTCGCCGTCACGGCCAGCTCGATGGTCACGTCGAAGCGCTGCCTGAACGCATCGACGATCTCGTCGACGATGATCTCCGGCGCCGAGGCGCCCGCCGACAGGCCGAGCGTCGAAATGCCGGCAATCTCATTCCACGGAATTTCGGAGGCGCGCTGCACGAGAAGCGACATCGAGGCGCCGGCGCGCTCGGCCACTTCGACCAGGCGCCGCGAGTTGGACGAGTTAGGTGCGCCGACAACCAGGAAGAGATCGGCGCCGGCCGCTGTTTCCTTGACCGCTTCCTGGCGATTGGTGGTGGCATAACAGATCGATTCCGCCGCCGGCGCGTGCAGCTCGGGAAAACGCTGCTGCAGGGCGCGGATGATACCGGCGGTATCCTCGACCGACAGCGTCGTCTGGGTGACGAAGCCGAGCGCTTGTGGGTCTGCGGGCACGAAGCTTGCGGCGTCGGCCTCGGTCTCGATCAGAGTTACCGCGCCGTCCGGCAACTGGCCCATTGTGCCGATCACCTCCGGATGCCCGGCATGGCCGATCAAGAGCACGTGGCGGCCAAGCCGCTGATGGCGCATCGCCTGCTTGTGGACTTTCGAGACCAGCGGGCAAGTCGCGTCGAGATAGAACAGGTTGCGGGACTGGGCGTCGGCCGGCACCGATTTCGGCACGCCATGCGCCGAAAAGACGACCGGGCTCTGGCGATGCTCGGGCGGGATCTCGGAGAGCTCCTCGATGAACACCGCGCCAAGGCTTTGCAGCCCTTCGACGACGTAGCGGTTGTGCACGATCTCGTGGCGGACATAGACCGGCGCGCCGTATTTCTTCAGCGCCAGCACGACGATCTGGATGGCACGGTCAACGCCCGCACAGAAACCGCGGGGCTGGCAGAGCCGGATGGTCAGCGGCGGCTTTGTGTGAAGCATGATTGCATCTTACGCTGATTGTGGGCCGGTTGATCGGACTATGACTTCTGAGCTCAAGGCGCGAAATGAGGTGCGCGGCCCTGCCCTGTCAAGGGTAGTGGCGGCGATCATTGGTCTTTCGCCGGGCGGCGGAGCCAGGAGATCAGGACGCCGGCAAGGGCGGCGGCAAGGCCGTACCAGGTTATCGCATATTGCAGATGGCTGTTCGGCAGGTCGATGACGGTGACACCGCCAACCGGCAGCCCGCCGGGGTTGGGCGTGGCGTTCGCATCGATGAAGATCGGCACCAGCGCCGCACCTGTCGGCAGGCCGGCGCTCGAGGCCATCGCGTCACGGTCCTTCCAGTAGAAGATGTTCTTCTGCGGGTCATTGTCGGGAAGCATCATCGAGGGCTTGGCCGGCAGCGGGTTGCGGGCGAGCCCCGTCACCGTCACTTTGCCCGTTACCTGCCGCTGCGGCCGCTTGGCTGGATCCTTGAAATCGTAGGGCACGAAGCCGCGGTTGATCAGCACGAAACGGCCATCGTCGAGCTGCAGCGGCGTGAAAACGTCGAAACCGGACTGGCCTTCCCAGGTGGCGAGGAAATGCCGCTCGTCTTGATGCAGGAAAGTGCCGGTCACTATCACCGGCGTGTAGTCCACGTCGCCGGCGGCAGCAAACCGCTTTTCGACCTCGGCCAATGGCACGGGCGCCGAATGCGTGCGCTGGTCGATCGTCTGGAGAAGGCCCTCTTTCCAGTGCAGGCGCTGAACCTGCCAGGTGCCGAGCGCCAGCAGGATCAAAAACACGACGATACCCAGGCCGAGCGCCAATGCGCGCTTGGGCCGCGACCGGCCGGCCACCGAACCTGATGCCTCGCTCATTCGCCGCGGTCCAGCCGGCCCTCGGCCGCCTTGTTGCGGTATTGCAGCGTCAGCAGCACGCCCTTGATCAGCCGGAGCGCCGCCAGGCAAAGCACCAGCGTCAGCGGAATCCACAGCAGCAGATGCAGCCAAAGCGGTGGATTGAGCGTCACCTCCATCCACAACGCCAGGCCGACGACGATGAAGCCGATGATCAGGATAACGAACACCGCCGGCCCGTCACCAGCATCGGCGAAAGAATAATCGAGGCCGCAATTGCTGCAGCGATTGCCGACCGTGAGGAACCCGGAGAACAGCTTGCCCTCGCCACAGCGGGGGCAGCGGCCATGCAAGCCGGCCGAGATCGGATCGATTGGTGGCCAGATCGCCTTGTCGTCGCTCATGGGATCATCCTAGGAGCATTTGCCGCAAAAGATAAGGCGGCCACGTCGCCGCAGCCGCCTTGTCGATTTCCTCAGTTCGATCTCAGTGCGGTTCGATCATCGCGCCGTTCGATGCCCAGACGTAGATCGAGGCAAACAGGAACAGCCACACCACGTCCACGAAGTGCCAGTACCAGGCGGCGGCCTCGAAGCCGAAATGCTGCTTGGGCGTGAAATCGCCCTTTATGGCGCGGACCAGGCAGACCAACAGGAAGATCGTGCCGATGATGACGTGGAAACCATGGAAGCCGGTCGCCATGAAGAAGGTGGCGCCGTAGATCGAATCCCTGAAGCCGAACGGCGCGTGCATGTACTCGTAGGCCTGCACCATCGTGAACAGCATGCCGAGGCCGACGGTCAGCACCAAGCCATTGATCAGGCCCTTGCGGTCGCCGTGGATGAGCGAGTGGTGCGCCCAGGTCACCGTGGTACCCGACAGAAGCAGGATGACGGTGTTGTAGAGCGGCAGATGGAAAGGGTCGAGAACTTCGAGGCCCTTGGGTGGCCAGACGCCGCCGGTGAAGGCAGTACGGGCGTATTGATGGACCTCGCCCGGAAACAGGCTGGCGTCGAAGAAGGCCCAGAACCAGGCGACGAAGAACATCACCTCGGAGGCGATGAACATGATCATGCCGTAGCGCAGATGCAGCGACACGACACGGGTGTGGTGTCCCTCATGCGCCTCCTTGATCGTATCCGACCACCAGGCGAACATCGTGTAGATGACGATCAGCAGGCCGATGAAGAACAGCCATGGATTGGCGACATTGAAACCGAAGATCGGGAAATCGCCGCCCTTGAGGTATTGCATGTAACAGACGCCGCCGAACGCGGTCACCAGCGCCCCGACGGAGCCCAGGAACGGCCACGGGCTCGGGTCGACGAGGTGGTAGTCATGTTGTGGTTTTGCGTGTGCGTCTGCCATATCAACCCCCGAGGCTTGCTTCGGTATCTGAAATCTTGTTGCGGCGGCCGTCGGCCGGCACCGATGATGCGACCGGCTTGGTCTTGTCGACCGGGAACATCGTGTAGGACAGGGTAATCGTCGTCAGATCCTTCAATTCCGGCGCGTTGACGATGTCGGGATCGACATAGAAGACGACCGGCATGTCCAGTGTCTCGCCCGGCTTCAGCGTCGTGTCGGTGAAGCAGAAACACTCGACCTTGTTGAAGTAAGGTCCGGCCAGTTCCGGCTGCACGTTGAAGGTGGCGCGTCCAGTGATGGGACGGCTGAATTTGTTGGTCGCGCTGAAATGCGCCTCGGCGGTTTCGCCGATCTTGATGGTGATCGAGCGAGCGACCGGCTGGAATTGCCAGGGAACGCCGGCGGTGTTGGCGTCGAAGCGGATGGTGATGTCGCGATCGAGCACCCGATCGGCATATTGCTGGGTCGCCCGTTTGACGGTGCCGCCGTAGCCTGTCGCCTGGCAGAACATCGCGTAGAGCGGCACCGCGGCGTAGGCCATGCCGATCATGCCGCCGAAGAACGCGATGCAGACGCCGGCGACGACGCGGTTCGTATTCTTCTTCTTAGGATCGGTGACTGTTTGCCTGGTCATGTTAAGCTCACATCGAGCCGGGGAAACTGTGACCAAATTTCACGATGGTCGCGACGTAGAATATGACGACCAGCGCCGCCAGCGCGAAACCGATTGCGGCCGAGCGATTGCGGCGGGCCTTCTGCTGACGTTCGGTCAACGTGACCAGTTCAAGCTTCTTTTCGGCCATGCTCATGCTCCACCAATGGTCAGCGCGCGCGCGACGACACAATCGCCAAGGTAGGCGGCGAAGATGGCGAAGAGATAGAGCAGCGAATAGCCGAACAAGGCCTTGGCCGGCTTCATCGCCCGGTCGTCATCGGCCATTTGCAGCACCCTCCACGCATACCAGACGAAGCCGGCGCCGAGCAGCAATGCAACGATGCCATAGACCGGCGTGGTGAACCCGAGAACCCAGGGCAGCACGCCAACCGGCGCGAGGACCAGCGCATAGGCAAAGATCTGGCGTCTGGTCGAGGCCTGGCCGGCGACATTCGGCATCATCGGAATGCCTGCCTTGGCGTAGTCCTCCGACTTGAACAGCGCGAGCGCCCAGAAATGTGGCGGCGTCCACAGGAAGATGACCAGGAACAGCACCAAGCTTTCGAGGCTGACCGATCCGGTTACCGCCGCCCAGCCTATGACCGGCGGAATGGCACCGGCAGCCCCGCCGATGACGATGTTCTGCGGCGTCCAGCGCTTCAGCCACATCGTATAGATGACGGCATAGAAAAAGATGGTGAAGGCCAGAAGCGATGCTGCCAACCAGTTGACCAGCACGCCGAGCGTCATCACCGACAGAACCGACAGCACCAGCCCGAAACTCAATGCCTCGCCTGGCCGGATACGGCCGGCCGGCACGGGACGGCCGGCGGTGCGCGTCATCACCGCATCGATGTCTGCGTCATACCACATGTTGAGCGCACCGGAGGCGCCGGCGCCGATGGCAATAGCTAGGATCGCGATCACCGCCAGCAGCGGATTGATGGTCACCGGAGCGGCGACCATGCCGACAAACGCAGTGAACACCACCAGCGACATGACGCGCGGCTTCAGCAGGGCGAAGAAATCGCCCGCCGTCGCTTCCGACATGCGGAAGCCCGGCTCGTCAATCAGTCTGTCTTCGGCAAGGGCCATGCGTACTTAAGTCCATCATTCCGTTGGCCAAAACCGCCGGTCGGCCGGCGGCTCCGTATTAAAGGAGGCAACCGCCTACTTGATCTTCGGCAACTGTTCCCACTGGTGGAACGGCGGCGGCGAAGGCAGTTGCCATTCCAGCGTGGTCGCACCCTCGCCCCAAGGATTGGCGCCGGCGACCCGCTTCTTCTGGAACGCCTCGAAGACGCCGAACAGGAAGATGACGACGCCGATAGCCGAGATGTACGAGCCGTAGGACGACACCATGTTCCAGCCGGCGAAGGCATCCGGATAGTCGATATAGCGACGCGGCATACCGGAAAGGCCGAGGAAGTGCTGCGGGAAAAAGACCAGGTTGACGCCGACAAAAGTGACCCAGAAGTGGGTGTTCGCGATCACCGGCGAATACATGTAGCCGGTCATTTTCGGGAACCAGTAGTACCAGCCGGCGAAGATCGCGAAGACCGCGCCCAGCGACAGCACGTAGTGGAAGTGCGCGACCACGAAATAGGTGTCGTGCAGCGGGCGGTCGAGGCCGGCATTGGCCAGCTGCACGCCGGTGACGCCGCCAACAGTGAACAGGAAGATGAAGCCGATCGCCCACAGCATCGGGGTCTTGAGCGAAATCGACCCGCCCCACATAGTGGCGATCCACGAGAAGATCTTCACACCCGTCGGCACCGCGATGACCATGGTGGCGAAGACGAAATAGCGCTGGGTGTCGAGCGATAGGCCCGTCGTGTACATGTGGTGGGCCCAGACGATGAAGCCCACCGCGCCGATGGCTACCATCGCATAGGCCATGCCGAGATAGCCGAACACCGGCTTCCTCGAAAAGGTCGAGATGATATGGCTGATGATACCGAAACCCGGCAGGATCAGAATGTAGACCTCCGGATGGCCGAAGAACCAGAACAGGTGCTGGAACAGGATCGGATCGCCGCCACCGTCCGGGGCGAAGAAGGTGGTGCCGAAATTGCGGTCGGTCAACAGCATGGTGATGCCGCCGGCCAGCACCGGAAGCGACAGAAGCAGCAGGAAGGCGGTAATCAGCACAGACCAGGCGAAAAGCGGCATCTTGTGCATGGTCATGCCGGGCGCGCGCATGTTGAAGATGGTGGTGATGAAGTTGATGGCGCCAAGAATCGAGGAGGCGCCGGCGATGTGGATTGACAGGATCGCCAGGTCCATGGCCGGTCCGGGCTGGCCCGATGTCGACAATGGCGGATAAAGCGTCCAGCCGCCGCCGACGCCGTAGGCGCCGGGCGCACTCGGGACGAAGGCCGAGAAAATCAGCAGGATGAAAGCCGGCGGCAGCAGCCAGAACGAGACGTTGTTCATGCGCGGGAAGGCCATATCCGGCGCGCCGATCATGATCGGCACCATCCAGTTGGCAAAGCCGCCGATCAGCGCCGGCATCACCATGAAGAAGATCATGATCAGCGCATGCGCGGTGGTGAAAGCATTGTACATGCTCTTGCCCCCGTCGATGGCGGCGTCGCCATTCATGCCGTAGACCATCTGCGCCAGGCCAGTGAATATCTGGATGCCCGGCTCCTGCAATTCCATGCGCATGACGACCGACAAGGCGCCACCGATGCAGCCCGCCATGATCGCGAAGATCAGATAAAGCGTACCGATGTCCTTGTGGTTGGTCGAATACACCCACCGGACCCAGCCATGATACGGCTTGTGGTCGTGGTCGTCGTGAGCTGCAGCGTGCGCCATGGTCGGCTCCGTTCCCTGAATCTTTTCTGGTCGCGGCATCAATTGCCGGCGGCCGCTACCTTGTTCGTGCCATCGACCTCGGCCATCAGCGCCTTGTTGGCGCCGGGAAGGTCGGTTTTGGCTGCCGCCAGCCACGTCTTGTATTGTGCATCGGAGACGACGCGAATGGCGATCGGCATGAAGGCGTGGTCCTTGCCGCAGAGTTCCGAGCACTGGCCGTAATAGAGGCCTTCCTTGTCGGCCTTGAACCAGACCTCGTTGATGCGGCCCGGCACCGCGTCGGTCTTGATGCCGAAGGACGGCATGGCAAAGGCGTGAATGACGTCGGTCGCCGTCACCAGCACGCGGGTCATGGTGCTGACCGGCACCACCATCTCATTGTCGACGGCGAGCAGGCGCGGATACGCGGCGCGATCTTCCTTGCCGGCAGCAGCCCTGTCGGCATCCTGAAGGATCGCGGAATTAAAGGAAAGCGTGTTGTCGACCTGGTATTCGTAGTCCCAGTTCCACTGATTGCCGGTCGCCTTGACGGTCAGCTTGGCTTCTTCCGGCGGCGTGTATTGCGCGGTCAGCAGTTGGAACGAAGGAATGGCGAGACAGAGCAGGATGACGACGGGACCGACAGTCCAGATGACCTCGATCAGCGTGTTGTGGCTGGTGCGCGACGGCGTCGGGTTGACGCTCGCCCGGAACCGCAAAATGCAGTAGGCAATCAGGAAAAGCACCAAGGCGGTGATCACAATGATGAACGCGAACGAGTAGTTCCCGAACCACTCGATCTGCCGCATAATGTCGGTCGCCGGAGGCTGAAAACTGGTTTCCCAAGGTTGGGGCTGGGCTGCATGAGCGGATGCAGCGGCAAACAACGTGGCGGCGGCACTAGCTACGATTTTGGCGGTTGCCAGGAATTTTCTCATCGCCCTCGTCATCTCCCAGTTCCTCGCGATCGGACCGCAAGAATGTCGAACAATGCCGGGACGGGAATCCCGGACAATTCAAGGCTGGTTCAAACCATACTCTATTTGCCTCCGCAAGAAAGGAGCGCCGGAACCCGTGCGGCATTTTTGCGCGCAAGCGCGGCGCTGGCTTCGTGCGGTGACGGCTCGCCGCGAATCACCATAGCGGCATCCGGGTAGAATGAGCCGCGCGGCGTGCGGAGCCGTCGCAATTAGGGCGAAATTGGCACTGAAAAGCGCATTGTCGCCTGTGTCGGGGCAGATCGCCGGGGTCTCGTCCTTTACTTGGGTTTAGTGCGGCTTAAAGTGCCGTGATTCGCAATGGAGCCGTCATGAACCCTTGGCTTTCGAGAACCTTGGCGAAGGTCATCTTTGTTGCCGCCGCAATAGGCTTGTCCGGCGCCGGCCTGGCCAATGCCGCGCAGCCAAGCGGCACGGTGAAGTCAACGCATGGGGCGTGGTCGATCATCTGCGATACGCCCGCCGGTGCTACGTCCGAACAATGCGTGATGATGCAGAACGTCGTCGCCGAGGACCGCCCGGAAATGGGGCTTTCCGTCGTCGTGCTGCGCACAGCCGACAACAAGGCCGAAATCCTGCGTGTGCTGGCGCCTCTCGGCGTGCTGTTGCCCAACGGCCTCGGCCTCAATGTCGACGGCAAGGATATCGGCCGCGCCTATTTCGTGCGCTGTTTCCAGGACGGCTGCTATGCCGAGGTCATCCTGGAAAAGCCGCTGCTCGACACGCTGAAGACCGGTACGTCCGCCACCTTCATCGTCTTCCAGACGCCGGAAGAGGGCATCGGCATTCCCGTCGACCTCAAGGGTTTCGCCGACGGCTTCGCCGCCCTGCCTTGAGACTGGTCTTGTAGCACGATCCAGTGATGTTGACCGGCCGAGGTCACGGCAAATCTCATTTCAGATTGTCTGTGCGGGCCTTCGCGCCTACATCGTGGGAAACAATCCTCCTGCGAATGGACCTGCCATGAACAGCCTGATCGGCCAATTTGACATTTCCGACGATCGCATCAAGCAAATCGTTGCCGAGACTATTAACGGCGCCGACGACGGCGAACTGTTTCTCGAATATAGCGAAAGCGAATCGCTGATGTTCGACAATGGCAAGCTGAAGACCGCGAATTTCAACACCGACCAGGGTTTCGGCCTGCGCGCCGTCGCCGGCGAAGCCAGCGGCTACGCCCATTCCAGCGATCTCTCCGAAGCCTCGCTGCTGCGCGCCGCCGATGCCGTTTCGACGGTGAAGAGCGGCTATTCCGGCACGCTTGCCGCAGCGCCTGCCCGCACCAACCGCCACCTCTACGGCGACGGAAACCCTATCCCCTCGCCTTCCTTCGAGGCCAAGGCCAAGCTGCTTCAGGAAATCGATGCATGGCTGCGGGCCGAGGATCCGCGCGTCAGGCAGGTGACGGCGTCGCTCGCCGCCTCCTGGCAGCATGTCGAGATCATGCGCGCCGACGGCCAGATGGTGCGCGACATCCGTCCGCTGGTCAGGATCAACGTGTCGGTGGTGGTCGGCGACGGCGACCGCCAGGAGAGCGGCTCCTACGGCATGGGAGGCCGCAAGGATTTTGGTGAATTCCTGATCGAGGACAGCTGGCGGCACGCGGCCAAGGAGGCATTGCGGCAAGCGCTGGTCAATCTCGAAGCGGTTCCAGCACCTGCCGGCACTTTCGACATCGTGCTGTCGAGCGGCTGGCCGGGCGTCATGTTGCACGAGGCCGTCGGCCACGGGCTGGAAGGCGATTTCAACCGCAAGAAGACGTCGGCCTTCGCCGGCCTGCTTGGCCAGCAGGTGGCGGCGAAAGGCGTCACCGTCGTTGATGACGGCACCCTGCCCGAGCGGCGTGGCTCGCTTACCGTCGACGATGAGGGCACGCCATCGGCCCATAACGTGCTGATCGACGATGGCAAGCTGGTCGGCTACATGCAGGACCGCCAGAACGCCCGGCTGATGGGCATGAAAGCCACCGGCAACGGGCGACGCCAAGGTTACGCGCACGAGCCTATGCCGCGCATGACCAACACCTACATGACAGCAGGCGACATGGAGCCGGACGAGATCATCGCCTCGGTCAAGAACGGCATCTATGCCGTGTCGTTCGGCGGCGGCCAGGTCGACATCACTTCGGGCAAGTTCGTGTTCGGCTGCACCGAAGCCTACATGATCGAGAACGGCAAGGTGACGCAACCGATCAAGGGCGCCATGCTGATCGGCAACGGGCCGGATGCCATGCATCGTGTGGCGATGATCGGCAACGACATGAAGCTCGACACCGGCATCGGCATGTGTGGCAAGGCCGGACAGGGCGTGCCGGTCGGCGTCGGCCAGCCGCATCTCAGGATGAACCAGATGACAGTCGGCGGCACCAGGGTTTGATGGAGTTGACGCCGAATTATCGCCGCTCCGGAACAACCAATCCCCGCCGCCCACTGCCTTGTCATCGCTTTAAGTAGGAGTAGCTTGCGCCTTGAATTTGCGGAGAGCTTCGACTATCTTACATTCGTCTTACACCTAAGGACGTGCCGAGATGGCTGCCGCAAAGAAGCTCGTAACTACGGTCTCGACCAAGGGACAGGTCATCCTGCCCAGCGCGATCCGGAAACGGAGGGAATGGCATGCCGGCACACGCCTTCTGGTCGAGGACACCCCGGAGGGCGTGCTACTGAAGCCTGCGCCAGTCTTCGCCGAGACACGGCCAGAAGACGTGTTTGGATCGCTGCGCTATAGTGGCAGGCCGAAGACGTTGGAGGAAATGGACGCGGGCGTGCTCGCCGAAGCGCGGCGGCGCCATGCTCGCAATTGATACCAACCTGATCGTCCGCTACCTGACGGGCGATCACCCGTCGCAGTCTTCCCGCGCCCGGGCGCTGATCGATAGCCAGCCGGTCTTTATCGCCGTCACGGTGATGCTGGAAGTCGAATGGGTGTTGCGCAGCGCCTACGGTTTTGCGCCGCTTGAAATCGCCCGTACGCTACGGGCGTTTAGCGGGCTTCCCACGGTAGAGGTGGAAGACGGGGCGGTCGTGTCGTCCGCGCTCGACCTCTCGGAACAGGGGTTGGATTTCGCTGATGCGCTGCATCTGGGCAAGTCCGCTCACTGCGCTGGCTTCGCGACTTTTGACCGCAAGTTCGTCAGGGCCGCGAAGGCGGCCGGATACGAACGCGTGCAAGAAGCATAGCAGCTCACAGCGGCCCAGCGCGGCACAAAAGCGCGCCACAGGGTCAGCCTGGTTTCAGGCATAGATGCCGGAGCGGACTGCCTCCAGATAGGCAAGCACCTTGTCCGTCTTGCCTTCGCGAACCAGATCGTAGGCGGTCTTTCCGGCCCAACCGGGGATCGGCTGATGCTTGAACCAGATCGCCGCACGATGTTCATCACCGGCCATCTCGCCGGCCATCGCCAGGATACGGACGATGGGACTCAATGCGGCGTCGACCTTGCGCGCACCGGACTTGGCGGCAAGCGTGTTGCGCGCGAGACCGGTCAGCCCCGCCAGTTCTGTCATATTGACCCTTAGCAGTTCAGCGACCCGCCTTGGCGAGAGAAACGGCGCCCGCTGCTCGCCGAAGCACGATGCCGAAATTTCGAAGGCTGCGGTGCTCATGGCAATTCCCTAGCACAGTCTGAACGACGTGCGCTAAAAATGTGCTTTTTTGGTGCGCGTTTCAGGCCCTGGCTGCTAGCGCCTTCGTCTCGGCTTCTCCAACAGCGCCACGGCCTCGACATGCGGCGACCACAGGAACTGGTCGATCGGCGTCACGCTCTTCAGGGTATAGCCGCCGTCCATGAGGATGCGTAGGTCCCGCGCCAGCGTTACCGGATTGCAAGACACCGCGGCGACGAGCGGCACGTCGGAGCGCGCGATCTGCTTCGACTGGTCCTCGGCGCCGGCGCGAGGCGGGTCGAAGACAACGCCGTCAAAGGCATTCAACTCCTTGAATGTGAGCGGCCTCCGGAACAGGTCGCGACGTTCGCCGGTCACCCGCTTCAGGCCGCTGGCGAAACGGAATGCCCGGTCGAGCGCCGCGAGTGCCGCCGCATCGCCTTCCGCCGCGTGAACCTCCGATCTTGCGGCCAGGCGCAGCGCGAAGCTGCCGCAGCCGGCGAAGAGATCGGCGACCTTTTTGGCGCGCGCGAAATGCTGGCCGACAATGTTGGCCATCGCCTGTTCGGCAGCCTCGGTCGCCTGCAGGAAAGCGCCCGGAGGCACTGCGACGGCGACGCCACCAAACAGGACGACCGGTTTGTTTGGTTCGATAATGACCTCGCCGTCGACCGACAGCCTGGCTAGCCCCTCGGCGATGACGAAGTTGGAAGCGACGCGGCGCTGGTTCTCGCCGAGCTTGCCGGAATCGTGAACCGCGACATCGAGGCCGGAACCGGTCACCGTCACCGCCATGTGGAACGATTTGGTCGTGGTGCAGATCAGTCCGGCAAGCATCCTCAAACGGTCGAGCGCAGCGACGATCTGCGGCGCCGAGATCGGGCATTCCTCGATCGAGATGATCTCGGATGACAGCGCGCGAACGAAGCCGAACTGCATTCCCGCCTCGCTCCGCCGGGCGGTGAAGACGACGCGGCGGCGCGTGTGCGGCGCGCACGGCACCAGCGCCCCGACATCGCAAGCGATGCCCTTGCTCTTCAGCGCAAGCACGACCTTTTCGCGCTTCCACCGGTGATAGGCTTCAGTCTCGAGATGCTGGACGGCGCAGCCGCCGCATGCGCCGAAATGCCGGCACGGCGGATCGACCCGCAACCGCGAAGCCTCAACGACCGACATCAAGGTGGCGCGATCTTTCTCCCGCGCGGCGGTGACGACCTCTCCCGGCAGCGCGAACGGAATGAAAACCTCGCCGGTTTCCGTCTCGGCGATGCCGTCGCCCTGCGAGCCCAACCTTGCGATCGTGAAACGGGTGCTCATCGCTTCTGGGTCTCGACGTCCTTGATGCCGCCGAGCAGGAACTCGCGGTTGCCGTCGCCGCCCTCTATCGGTGACAGATGAAGCCCCAGCGAGCGCCAGCCGGGAATGGCATCGAGCCAGTCCTGCATCAGGCCGGCAATGCGCGCCGCATCATAGGGGTCCTTAAGCAGGCCGCCCTTGCCGATCGCCTCGCGGCCGGCCTCGAATTGCGGCTTGACCAGAAACACAGCTTTTGCGCCGTTCCTGGCCAAGGCAAGCGCCGGCGGCAGCGCCAGTTTCAGCGATATGAAGCTGACATCCGAGACGATGAAATCCGGCACACGGCCGCCGAGATCGGCGGCCGATAGTTCGCGCGCATTCAGGCCTTCAATGACCGTCACGCGCGGATCGCCGGCGATGTCGGAGTGCATCTGGCCGTGCCCGACATCGATCGCCGTGACATGCGCCGCGCCGCGTTCGAGCAGCACCTGCGTGAAGCCGCCGGTCGAGGCGCCGACATCGAGCGCTTCGCTGCCGGTGGGGTCGAGGGCGAAATGGTCGAGAGCAGCCTTCAGCTTCAGTGCGGCGCGCGACACGTAACCCTGCGCCGGATCGTCAACGACAATGTTGCACTCAGGCAGAACGGCCTGGCCCGGCTTGAGGGCGACGATGCCATCGACCGTCACGGTGCCGCGCTCGACCGCGTCGCGGGCACGCGAGCGGCTGGCAAACAGACCGCGCTGGACGAGTAATTCGTCGAGCCGCTGGCGTATGCTGGCTGGCGGAAGGGAAGTCATCGGCCTTCATGGCGAAAGCCAACGATGATGGCAAGGAATTTGGCGATCAGACAAGGCGGGTGAGCGCATCAAGCCGCTGCGCTGTTTGTCGAGCCTCGCACGAGACCCGACGCAATGCTAAGAAAGAGATGCCGTTTAGCCGTCGAAACGTGGAGGAGGAACATGCTGACGGGAACCTGCCACTGCGGCGCAGCCCACTGGACCCTGGAGGGCGATCCCGGTTCGATCACTGCCTGCAATTGCACACTTTGCCGTCGCTACGGCACGCTCTGGGCTTATGACCATGTCGACGAACGCATCCGCCTTGCCGGGCCCGTAAGCGCCTATCGGCGCGTCGGAAAGGCTCATCCTTCGCTTGAGATTCTCTTCTGCCCAACCTGCGCATGCGTCCTGGCCTGGCGCGGTTTGCATCCCGATGCGGCTGGGCGCTACCGCATCGCCGTCAATGTGAGGCTTGCGCCGCCCGAGGCCGTCGCCGATCTCCCGATCGACCATTTCGATGGTCTCGATGCATTCGAGGATTTGCCGAGAGATGGTCGCTGTGTGCGGGACATGTGGTTCTAGTCTCTAGAGTCTCTTCGGGATCATGCTTTAGAATATGGTCCGCGAAACCCGCCGTTCGACGGCCGGCACCAGACCGTCGCTGCTGTCGCCGAACACCTGCGGGCGCGGCCGGTCAACGGAAATTGACGCCTTCGGCAAGGTATCGGGCACGATGACGAATTGCGGCGCCTGCCTGTAGGAGAAGCCGCCGCGGATCTCGCCGATCTTGCCCGCGACGATGCCCATCACCGCCTTTTCGAGTTTGCGATCGTAGCGCGTTTCGGCCCCGGCCGACACGACGAAGATGGCCGCAAGCGCGATGCCGCCCAAAAGCGATCTCATTGGTCTTCTTTCCGCTGCCTGGTTGCCTTCTAGCAGGGCGGCGTTGAAAAACGGCCAAAGGACACGGTAAGCAAATCACCAAACGGCAGCGTAAACAGCATCTTACGACTGTTCGCCGGCAATTTGATTCAAGCAGTTGAGATTTTGATTCAGACTGGCATCTTGCAGCCAAGTTGAATCGCTTCGGCGTCGCCGGAAATGCGTCTAAAAACTAGGCGCGCTGGGCCTGCGCGGTATGTCCCAACGCCACGAACACTGTGCGCACGATACCGGCGCTGTCCAGCCCGGCATCGGCATACATCTTTTCTGGCTTGGCATGGTCGACAAATGTATCGGGCAGCACCAGCGGGCGCACCTTCAAGCCGCTCTCCAGCAGCCCTTCATGGGCCAGGAACTGCAGCACATGGCTGGCGAAGCCGCCGACCGCGCCCTCTTCCACCGTCACCAGTATCTCGTGTGAACGGGCCAGCCGCCGGATCAGGTCCTCGTCGAGCGGCTTGGCAAAACGGGCATCGGCGACCGTGGTCGAAAGCCCGGCCGCGCCAAGCTCCTCGGCCGCGGCCAGGCAATCCTGCAGCCTGGTGCCGAAGGAAAGCAGCGCAACCTTGGTGCCTTCCCTGACGATCCGGCCCTTGCCGATCTCCAATACCGAGCCGCGTTGCGGCATCTCGACACCAACGCCGTTGCCGCGCGGGTAGCGGAAGGCGATCGGGCCGTCATCGTAGCTTGCAGCGGTGCGTACCATGTGGCGCAGCTCGGCCTCATCGGCCGCGGCCATGACGACGAAACCGGGCAGCGTCGCCAGGAAGGTCGTGTCGAAGGCGCCGCAATGGGTGGCACCATCGGCGCCGACGAAGCCGGCGCGATCGATCGGAAAGCGCACCGGCAATTTCTGGATCGCCACGTCGTGGACGACCTGGTCGTAGGCGCGCTGCAGAAAGGTCGAGTAGATCGCAGCGAAAGGCTTGAAGCCTTCCGTGGCAAGGCCGGCGGCGAAGGTCACTGCATGCTGCTCGGCAATGCCGACATCGAAGGTCCTCGCCGGAAACGCCTCGCCGAACAGGTCAAGCCCGGTGCCGTTCGGCATGGCGGCGGTGATGGCGACGATGCGGTCGTCCTCTCGGGCCTCCTGGATCAGGCTTTCGGCAAACACCTTGGTGTAGCTCGGCGCATTGGCGGGCGCCTTGGCCTGGGCGCCGGTGATGACGTCGAATTTGTTGACGCCATGATATTTGTCGGCCGCTGCCTCGGCCGGGGCGTAGCCCTTGCCCTTCTGGGTCACGACGTGGATCAGCACCGGGCCGTCGGCATTGTCGCGGACGTTCTTCAGCACCGGGATCAGGTGCTCGAGGTTGTGACCGTCGATCGGGCCGATGTGGTAGAACCCCATTTCCTCGAACAACGTGCCGCCGGTGACGTAACCGCGCGCATGCTCGACCGCTCGCTTGATGGCGCGATCGGCGCGCTCGCCGAGATACGACGTCAGCTTCTTGCCGAAATCGCGCAAGCCCAGATAGGTCTTGCCCGACGCCAGACGGGCCAGATAGGCGCTCATTGCGCCGGTCGGCGGAGCGATCGACATATCGTTGTCGTTCAAGATGACGATCAGCCGGGCATCGAGTGCGCCGGCATTGTTCATCGCCTCATAGGCCATGCCGGCCGACATGGCGCCGTCGCCGATGACGGCAATGACATTGTTGCGGCCATCGGACAGATCGCGCGCCATCGCCATGCCGAGGCCGGCTGAAATCGAGGTCGAGGAGTGGGCTGCGCCGAACGGATCGTATTCGCTCTCGACGCGACGGGTGAAGCCGGACAGGCCGCCCTCCTGGCGCAGCGTGCGGATGCGGTCGCGGCGGCCGGTCAGGATCTTGTGCGGATAGGCCTGGTGGCCGACGTCCCAGATCAGCCGGTCGTCCGGCGTGTTGAAGACGTAGTGCAGCGCGACGGTCAACTCGACCACGCCAAGGCCGGCGCCGAGATGGCCGCCGGTGTGGGAAACGACGTCGATCAGTTCGGCGCGAAGCTCTGACGCCAGTTGCGGCAGGTCGCCTTCGGCAAGCGTGCGCAAATCGGCTGGGACGCGGACCTTGTCGAGAAGCGGCGTATCGGGCTTTGCGTTCACTGTTTGCGAGCCTGGTCAGATTTTCTGTTCATCGTGAAATATGCCGCTGGCCGGCGAATGTAAATGTGGCGGTAACGCGCATCAGCTTTCGGGCAGCGGGATGAACTCTTGCTCGTCTCCAGGAACGATATCGAAGCGGCCTGTCTTCCATTCTTCTTTCGCCTGCTCGATGCGTTCCTTTGAGGACGATACGAAATTCCACCAGATATAGCGTTTCGAACCGAGCGAGGCGCCGCCAAACAGCATGAAATGGGCGCCGCGTTCCGATGAGACAACGATTTCGTCGCCGGGCCGGAAGACCAGCAGCCGCTCGGCCGGGAAGCGGTCACCGGATATCGAAACCTCGCCTTCCAGCGTATAGATGGCGCGCTCCTCGGCATCGGCCGGGATTTTCACGCCGGCACCCGGCGCCAGCCTGAGATCGGCATAAAGCGTGTCCGAAGCGGTGGCGACCGGGGAGCGCAGTCCGGAAAACGCACCGATGATCACACGGCCGCTGACCCCCTCGGCCTCGACTTCGGGCAGGCGCAGGGCTGCGGTGTTCTCGAAGACCGGCGCGACCTCCTCCTTGCCGTCCGGCAGCGCCAGCCATGTCTGCAGCCCGGAAACCGACATCGGCGCGCCGCGCAGTTCTTCCGGCGTCCGCTCCGAATGGACGATGCCACGGCCGGCGGTCATCAAATTCACATCGCCGGGCTGAATTACCATCTCGGTGCCGAGCGAATCGCGGTGCCTGATCTTGCCGTCGAACAGGTAAGTCACCGTAGACAGGCCGATATGTGGGTGCGGACGCACGTCGAGCGCCTGGCCCGCTCGCAGAACGGCTGGACCCATGCGGTCGAAGAAGATGAAAGGTCCGACCAGCCGGCGCCTGGCCGTCGGCAAGGCGCGGCGAACCTGAAATCCGCCAATATCCTTGGCATTCGGAATGACCATCAGCTCGATCTGATCGCTGGCGAAGGCATCGCCCATCTGCGGATCGTTTCCGGGAAAGAAGCTCACGCGGTCCCCTCAGGCGAAGCGAAGTGCGGATTTGGCCTTCGCCTTGGCCGCCACCTCTTCGCGATTGCGCGGATGCTGCGTCGTCTCGAGGCTGTCGAGCAATTCGCGCGCCGAGGCGGCGATGGCCTCGACGGCATGGTCGAACGCATGCTGGTTCTGTTTCGACGGCCGCGTCGTTCCGCTCAGCTTGCGGACAAACTGAAGTGCGGCATCGCGGACCTCGTCATTGGTTGCCGGCGGATCGAAATTGAACAGGGTTTTGATGTTTCTGCACATCCTTCGCAATCTCCTCTCGTCCTGGAGCCGTTTCAAACGGGATGAGTTTTATCCTCAATCGTGATGATGTCCAAAGCCGGTAAGCAAAATTGTCGTTCGACGCCGCGCCTCAATCCGCGTCCAACGGCTCTGTCCCCACCGGCTTGCCGTCACGCGACAGCCTGATTTTCTCGACCTTGTCCTCGGCCGCCTTCAGCAGCCGGTCGCAATGCGCCTTCAGCGCCTCGCCGCGCTCGTAGATGCGGATCGACTGGTCGAGCGGAACGTCGCCGCGCTCCAGATCGTCGACGATCCTCTCCAGCGCCTCGAGCGCCTGCTCGAAGCTCATCGCCTTGACATCCTCGTTGGTCTCACCAGCCATCGTCTATCCCTTCATCAGCCGCCCGACATGGGCGGCGACTGAAAATGCCAATCCCTGCAGATCGTAGCCGCCCTCGAGCACGCTGACGAGCCGGTTGCGGCTACGGCGCCCGGCTCGTTCGAGCAACTGGCCGGTCGCCCAGTCGAAATCATCCTCAGTCAGGTTGATCTCGGCCAGCGGATCGCGGTGGTGGGCATCGAAACCGGCGGAGATGATGATGAGGTCGGGCGCAAAATTGTCGAGCGCCGGCAGGATGCGTGACAGAAAGGCGTCGCGGAAACTATCGCTGCCGCTCTGCGGCGCCAGCGGCGCGTTGACAATGTTGCCGGCGCCGGTTTCGCTCACGGCCCCGGTTCCCGGGTAAAGCGGCATCTGGTGTGTCGAGCAATAGAGCACCGATGGATCGTCCCAGAAAATGTCCTGCGTGCCGTTGCCGTGATGCACATCCCAGTCGACGACGGCGACGCGGTCGGCGCCATGGTTCTTCTGCGCGTAGCGTGCCGCGATCGCGGCGGTGTTGAACAGGCAAAAGCCCATTGAGGTGGTCTTTTCGGCATGATGGCCGGGCGGCCGTGCGGCGACGAAGACGTTTTCGGCACGGCCGGTGAAGACGTCGTCGACCGCGGCGTTGGCTGCGCCGATCGCGGTCACGGCCGCCTGCCAACTCTTCGGGCTGGCGGTGGTGTCGGCATCGATACGGGCGATGCCGGTGTCCGGAATCGCTGCGCGGACACGTTCGACGAATTCGGGCGGATGCGCGTAGAGGATGGTTGCCTCGTCGCCTTCGGGCGCCTGGACGCGATCGAGCGCCGCGAAGGCCTCGTCGTCAAGCACACGCTCTATGGCGCGCAGACGGTCCGGTCGCTCCGGATGACCGGGCGGTGTTATGTGCTCGAGAAAAATCGGGTGGGTGTAAAGTCGCGTGACCATGCCCCGATATAGGCGCGCCTCGCCGCTTTGGCCATGTTTTCGCGCGCTGGTGAGGCGATGTTCAACAGGGTTTAGGCAACCGGCGTCGGCTGAGCCCACCGCGAGCCGCCTGGGATCGGCGAAAAGAATGACCTCGGGCCGGTGATCGGTCAATCTGGGGCTGCTTCGCTGACGATCGATCAGGCTTAGGCAGCTTGCCGGTGCGATTGAGCAGCCCTTCCAGAAGAACCTTGAACGCCTTCACTGCCTTCTTCGACGTCGCTTCGGGATCGTTCGAATTTGCGATCCACTGCGCCCCATGCAACGAGGCGCCGCTGACCAGCCTTGCCGCGGCTTCGGGATCGACGGCGAGAATTGTCCCCTCGTCGCTCAGTCTTTGCAGGCTCTCCGTCATCGAGCGGATGCATGTGCTCTGGCTTGGCCATTGCGATGGATCGCCGAGCACCGCCGGCCCGTCACGAAGCACGATACGCTGGATCTCCGGCTCCAGTGCCATCTCGATATAGGCGGTGCATTCGTCGACAAAGCCCTGCCAGAGATTGCCCGGCTTGGCCGAAACGACCTTCAGCCGGGCTGCCATTTCGGCGTCGATCTCGGCGATAACCGCCTGGAGCAGGCCCTTCTTGTCGCCGAAGTGATGATAGAGCGCACCGCGCGTCAGCCCGGCCGATGCCGTGAAGTCATCCATCGAGGCTTCGGCATAGCCGAGCGTGCCGAAGGCCTGGCGCGCCGCTCCGATCAGCTTGGCGCGGGTTTCGGCAATCATCTCCTTGCGTGGTCTATGCATGCTCTGGCCCTATTAACATACGTCTCGTATGCCAATTGACATACGCCGCGTATGATCTATTTAAACTCATACGCCACGTATGTAATCGCCGAACCGGCCGTTGTCGAGGAACCAGACCATGCAAAATCCCTATTCCCAGATCTTTCGCGCGCCGGGCGCCAAGGGCTTTGCCGCCGCCGGCTTCGTTGCCCGGCTGCCGATGGCCATGGCTCCGATCGGGATCGTCGCGATGCTGTCGCAGACCGATGGCGAATACTGGCTGGCCGGTGCCGTCTCCGCGACATATGCGCTGGCCAACGCTTTCGTCGCCCCGCAGGTATCGCGACTCGTGGACCGCCTGGGCCAGACGCGGATTGTGGTGCCGACCACCATGATTTCCACGCTCGCTTTTGCGATCCTGATTGCAGCGGCCAATCAGCATTGGCCGATATGGACGCTATTCGTCTCGGCGCTGCTCGCCGCCGTCATGCCCAGCATACCGGCAATGGTGCGCGCACGCTGGACCGAGATTTTTCGCAACCGCCCCGAGTTGAACACGGCGTTCGCCTTCGAGTCGGCGGCGGACGAACTGGTGTACATCGCCGGCGCATCGCTGTCGGTCGGACTGAGCGTCGCGCTTTTCCCGGAAGCAGGAGTGCTCGCGAGCACATTGTTCCTCGCCTTCGGTTCGACGGCCTTCATCCTGCAGCGCACGACCGAACCGCGAGCCCGACCGGTGGAACACGGTTCGGGCGGCTCGGCAATCCGCCTGCGGCCGGTCCAGATCATCACCTTGGCCCTGATCTTCATCGGCGCGACCTTCGCCACCACGGAGGTGAGCACCGTGGCGATCACCAAGGAGCTTGGCCAGCCGGGCGCCGCCAGCTTCGTCATCGGCGTCTACGCGCTCGGATCGTTCGTCGTCGGCATCATCATCGGCGCCCTGAACCTGAAAGTGCCGCTGCAGATTCAGCTTGCCATCGCAATCGCCATCATTGCGCTTACCACGCTGCCGCTGCTCGTCGCCGACACCGTGCCGCTGCTGGCACTGGCCGTCTTCGTCAGCGGCGTGGCAATCTCGCCGACCTTCATCACAGCATTCGGCCTGATCGAGCGGCGCGTGCCCGAGGCGGTGCTGACCGAAGGCGTGACCTGGGTGATGACCGGCATCGGCATCGGCATGGCGCTCGGCTCGTTCGCCGCCGGCTGGGTGGTGGACGCTTTCGGCGCGCAGAACGGGTTCTGGGTATCGGTGGCATCGGGCACAATCGCGCTGGTCATCGTGCTCGCCGGCCAGCGCAGCCTTGCCGCGCCGGACTGCGACATGGCTGCATGCGACGCAGCCGCGGTCGCTGCGGAATAGTTTCCGGTGCGTCCGGCCCGAGCCGGGGCCGGACGCATACCAGCACCGTGAGCATGGCCTAAAGAATCTCGGTCTTGGCGATGTGGATGCCAAAACCTTCGAGGCCGACATAATGGCGCTCGCGCGAGGCGATCAGATTGATCGAGGAAATGCCGAGATCCTTGAGGATTTGCGCGCCGAGGCCGATCTCGCGCCATTCGTTTTCGCGGCGACGAGCCTCTTCGTGATCCTCGCGGTCGCCGGCAGCCGGGCGCTTGCGCTCCTGATGGGCGACGCCGACCGAGCCTTCGCGCAGATAGACGATGACGCCGCGCTGGCGCTCGCCCATTGCCTTCATGATGGCGTCCAGCCTGTGGCTGGTGCCGAAGACGTCGCTGACCACGTCCTCGGAATGAAGGCGCACCGGCACCTCGACGCCGTCGCGGATATCGCCGAAGACGACCGCCACGTGATGCATGGAGTCCCAGGGCAGCGTGTAGGTGAAGACCTGCGCCTTGCCGCCCGGCGTCTCGATGTCGGAGCAGGCGACGCGCTCGACCAGCGTTTCCTTGCGTTGCCGGTAGCCGATAAGGTCGGCAACCGAGATCTGCTTCAACCCGTGCTTTTCGGCGAAGGCCTGCACCTGCGGGCCACGCATGACGGTGCCGTCATCATTGACCAGCTCGGAAATGACGCCGACCGGCGGCAGGCCGGCGAGCTTGCAGAGGTCGACAGCGGCTTCGGTATGGCCCGAACGCATCAGCACGCCGCCTTCACGCGCGATCAGCGGAAAGATGTGGCCGGGGCGGACGAAATCGGAGGCGCCGACATTGCCGTTGGCCAGATTGCGCACCGTCAGCGTGCGGTCGTCGGCCGAAATACCGGTCGTGGTGCCGTGCTTGAAGTCGACGCTGACGGTAAAGGCGGTGGTGTGGGCGGAATCATTGTCAGCCACCATCGGCGACAGGTTGAGCCGCTTTGCTTCCTCGCGCGGCATCGGCGTGCAGACGATGCCTGAGGTGTTGCGGACGATGAACGCCATCTTTTCCGGCGTGCAATGGACGGCGGCGACGATCAGGTCGCCCTCGTTCTCGCGGCCGTCATCGTCCATGACGACGACGATCTCGCCGCGCTCGAAGGCGCGCAGGGCTTCGACGATCTTCTTCTGGTCGTAAGGCATGGGTGCTCGCTTCGCTCGCGGGAACAGGGGAGTAAGGGAGTAGGGCAGTACAGGAGTAGGGAAAAGGAAAAAATGCTGTCGTGGGAGCTGCGTAACCTACTCCCCTACTCCCCTACTCCCCTACTCCCCTACTCCCCTACTCCCCTACTCCCCTACTCCCCTACTCCCCTACTCCCCTACTCCCTACTCCCTACTCCCTACCCCCCTCCCGTTTGTCCCCGATGACGCAGATAATGATCCGCAATGGCGCAGGCAACCATCGCCTCGCCGATCGGTACGGCGCGGATGCCGACGCATGGATCGTGCCGGCCCTTGGTCATGATCTCGACGTCGTTACCGTCCTTGTCGATCGACTTTCGCGGCGTCAGGATCGACGAGGTCGGCTTGACGGCGAAACGCGCGACGATCGCCTGGCCGGTCGAGATGCCGCCGAGGATGCCGCCGGCATTGTTGGACAGGAAGACCGGCTTGCCGTCATTGCCCATGCGCATCTCATCGGCATTCTCCTCGCCGGTGATGCGGGCGGCCTCGAAACCGTTGCCGATCTCGACGCCCTTGACGGCGTTGATCGACATCAGGCCGGCGGCGATGTCCTGGTCGAGCTTGGCATAGATCGGCGCGCCAAGCCCCGCCGGAACGCCGTCGGCGACGATCTCGATGACCGCACCGACCGAGGAGCCCGCCTTGCGGATACCGTCCAGATATTTGGTGAAGACGGCGACGGACGCCGGATCAGGCGTGAAGAACGGGTTTTCGGCGTCGCCGACGAAATTCCAGTTCCAATTGGCGCGATCGATCGATTTATCGCCCATCGACACCAGCGCGCCGCGCACCGCCATGCCGGGCACGACTTTGCGGGCAAGCGCTCCGGCCGCCACCCGCGCCGCCGTCTCACGCGCCGAGGAGCGGCCGCCGCCGCGGTAATCGCGCAGGCCGTATTTGACCTCGTAAGTGTAATCGGCATGGCCCGGCCGGAACTGACGGGCGATGTCGCCATAATCCTTGGAGCGCTGGTCGACATTGTCGATCAGCATCGACACCGGCGTGCCGGTGGTGATCATCGTCTCACCGTCCTCGTCGAGGATGAAGCCGGACAGGACCTTCACCTCATCCGGTTCGCGACGTTGCGTCACAAAACGTGACTGGCCCGGGCGGCGCTTGTCGAGTTCGGCCTGGATCTCGTCGCGAGTGAAGCGGATGCCTGGCGGACAGCCGTCGACGACGCAGCCCAGCGCCGGCCCGTGGCTTTCGCCCCAGGTGGTGACGCGGAAAAGATGGCCGAACGTGTTGTGCGACATGGAACCAGCCCTGCCGGCGTCGGAGCCGGCTCAGCGCATGAGCCCGAAAATCGGAGCGATTTTCGGAAAGGATCATGCACAAAATCAAAAGTGCTACAGCGTCCCTTGCGCGTCCAGGAGGACGCGCGGCGCTGTCGCCTGCCTTCTATTGGCGTTTTCCACAGTGGTCAAACTGTGATCCCGCGGATTTAGTTTTGACACATTCGATTGGTTTCTGCTCAGTTCCGTTCCGTTGGACCGAGTCGCTGTACCGGCAATGATTAAAGAGGACGATGATGCGTATCCTGATTGGCGCTGTTGCCGCCACGCTGTTGATTTCCACCCCCGCCTTCGCCGGCCAGACCGAAGGCCTGATCAAGAAGGTCGACAAGGATGCGCTGACGCTGACGCTGGACGACGGCAAGTCCTACAAGCTGAACGCCGAAACCGACCTCGATGCGCTGAAGCCAGGCATGGACATCGTCCTCGCCTACGACGTGACCAATGGCGAGAACGTCGTCACCGATATGGAACTGCCGGACACCGGATCGACCGAGTAGGACGCGTCGATATTCAGCTGATGCCGGCCCGACCTGATCTCAACATACGCTACGTCATCGGTCTCAGAGCCACTCCAGGCGCCGGCCGTCCAGTCTGAGCACGCGATCCTGCGGCACTTCCATGCTGACCGCATCTTGTTCGGACATCCCAAGTACCAAGCGGAACATTACGCGCATGATGCCACCATGGGTCACGCAGACCGTCTGGCGATCGAGCGCGTCGACCCACGGCTTCACCCGTTCGAGCAGCATCTGGTAGCTTTCGGCGCCCTCGCCGGGCGGCTGGAAATTCCATTTATCGAGGCGGCGGCGCCTGGTCGAACCGGGATTGTTCGCCTCGAGTTCGGCAAAGGTGAAACCCTGCCAGTCGCCAAAGCTCAATTCCACGAGCAGCGGCTCGGTGCGATAGGCGTGCGGATCGAGCTTCATCGCCGCGCGCAGGCGCTCCATCGTCTCGCGCGTGCGCCGCATCGGGCTGGCGACAAAGTCGAAATCTTCGGGCTTGTCGATGAGTTCGGCCAGCCTGCGCCCGTTGCGGCTAGCCTGCTCGCGGCCGAGCTCGTTGAGGTCGGTATCGGCCTGCCCCTGCAGCCGGGCCTCGGCGTTCCACGCCGTCTGGCCGTGGCGCACGATATAGACGAGCGGGTACATCAGGTCTTCCGGAAGAGGTCAGGCGGTGGCGTCAGTCCTTGACCGTCGAAATATCCGGCGCGTCGACCGCCTTCATGCCGACGACATGATAGCCGGAATCGACATGATGGATCTCGCCGGTGACGCCGCGCGAAAGGTCGGACAGGAAATAGACGCCGGAATCGCCGACCTCCTCCTGCGTGACCGTCTGCTTCAACGGCGAATTGTATTCGTTCCATTTCAGGATATAGCGGAAATCGCCGATGCCGGATGCGGCAAGCGTCTTGATCGGGCCGGCGGAGATCGCGTTGACACGGATCTTCTTGGCGCCGAGGTCGACGGCCAGATAGCGCACGCTGGCTTCGAGTGCCGCCTTGGCGACACCCATGACGTTGTAGTGCGGCATCACCTTTTCCGCGCCGTAATAGGTCAGCGTGAGCAGCGAGCCGCCGTCGGTCATCAGCGCCTCGGCACGTTTGGCGATGGTGGTGAAGGAATAGACCGAAATATCCATGGTGCGCAGGAAATTGTCGCGCGTCGTCTCGACATAGCGGCCGGTCAGTTCGTCCTTGTCGGAAAAGGCGATGGCGTGGACGAGGAAATCGAGCTTGCCACCCCAGTGCTTGCTGACATTTTCGAACACCGCATCGAGGCTGGCCGGGTCGGTCACGTCGCAATGGCCGGCGACATGCGCGCCCAGTTCCGCCGCAAGCGGCTCGACGCGTTTCTTGAACGCCTCGCCCTGATAGGTCAGCGCGATCTCGGCGCCGTGGTCGACACAGGCCTTGGCGATGCCGTAAGCGATCGAGCGATTGTTGGCGATGCCAAGGATAAGGCCGCGCTTGCCGGCCATAAGGCCCCGTCCACCCGCCATGTCAGCGCTCTCCGCAAGGTTCTCTACGTTGTGGAGTGCCTATCGCACAGCCACAGTGCCCCTTCAAGCGTTCAAAGCGGACAGTTCGCGGGACAAAGCGGTTGCTCAGCAGTGCCGCGCGTCCTTTGGACGTGCAAAGGACGCTGTAGCGCTTTGACCTTGCGGTCGTGGGCCGGTGGGCAAACGCGACACCTGGTGTCCGTGTGGCACGGCGGAAGATGACCCTTTTGGCGGAAGTTCGTTGGCCAGCGGCCGAAGTCACGCTCATGACCCCAAGCCGACAATGGGACCGCTTACATCGAACGACCGCTTGATGTCGCTACCGAGTCCTTCCGTCACAGCAGAAATCCCGTCTCGAATCCTTTGCCACGTGTAGGTTTGACCTCACGGAAGCCGAGAATTACAGATAGACTTATATTAGTGGATGCTATATTAGGGTGCGGGGACGCGAGGGGCCGCTAGTGTACTCGGATTGCCGTCCTTTCCTTAGATTGATTGGGCCATTCGCGATTGAGAGCGCGGATGGCGCGGACGTCACGCCGCATGGCAGACGGTCTAAAGCGCTCTTGGCCATGCTCGCCCTGGCACCCAACGGTACGCGGAGCCGAAAATGGCTGCAAAGCAAGCTCTGGAGCACTCGCGGCGAGGAGCAGGGTGCAGCAAGCTTGCGGCAGGAGCTGTCCGAGGTTCGGAAGTCGCTCCGCAGCGCCGGCATTGATCTAATCTCGACCGATCGTGATGTGGTTCGACTCGACGTCACTTCGATCGGCATCGATTTGAACGATCCACCCGAAGGCTCTGCCACGCGTGATCTGCTTGAGGGCCTCGATATTCGCGATCCAGAGTTCGAGGATTGGCTTCGTGAGCAAAGAAGCCAATGGCCCCGGCCTCGCACAGTGCCAGCAAACGTCTTTCCTGTTGCCGCGGCAGATCAGTTGTCCGGACAGCGAAGCGCCTCACTTCTGAATTCGTCGCGGCTATGCTTGGGCCTAGTTCGCGATGCCAGGTGGACGGAGGGCTCCGCTAACAGGGCCGTCAGCGACCTTGTCCTGGATCTGGTGGTTCGATCGATCCTGAATTTCGAAGTGGTCGACGTCGTGGATTTTCAAGCGCAGGGACCGCTGACCCAAGCGCCTGACACAGCGCTACCAGACTGGCTGTTGCAAACCAGGGCAACGGTGGTGGGCGACAGAGTGGGCCTGACATTTGCATTAATTGCGCCCGGTGACAGCCGGCTCTTGTGGTCGCATACGGATTTTCTCGAGCCGGCCGACCTGACTGGCCCGGCGAGCCTGAAGCTGATGTCGTTGGTCAATCAGATCGTGTTTTCGATCCTCGAATTCGTTCTCGATCCTAAGTCCATCCGCGACGAGCCCCGACACCGGGCGTCTCGGCTTGCATTGACAGCGCTGCGACAGGTATTCCGCATGCGCGATGCGGACCTGGATTCGGCGGAGCGCATGCTCGCCGAAGCATATGAGCTCGACCCGCGTAGCACGTATCTGGCGTGGCAGCTGTTTGTGTTTGTCACCCGCTTTGGCGAGAGACGGGTCGGCCGCTCGGGCACCTTTCACGATCAGGTTCGGGAATGCGCCAGTCGCGCCGTCGAAGTGGCCCCCTTCAATCCTATCACCCTGGCGTTGGCCGCTCATGCCCATTCGTTCGTCTTTCGTGAATACGCACAGGCACTGGAACTCGCCGATCGAGCGATAGCCGCTAACCCGCTACAAGCCATTTGCTGGGACATGCGTGCCTTGACGCTCGGCTATCTCGGCGAAGTGAAGCGTGGCTATGAGGATGCGATGCGCGCACGTGCACTGGGCGGGCCTCCCCTGTATCGTTACTGCATCGATACCACGTGCTGCATCTTGGCAACTCTGAACGGGCGCTTCGAGGAGGGGATACGTCACGGCGAGCGTGTCCTTGCGCAGCAACCCACATACCTACCCGCTTTGAGATACTCGGCTGCCTGCCACGGGCATTTGGGGCAGACTGTGGAGGCAGTTCGAACTATCGAACGCCTGCGCGCCTGGGAGCCGGATTTCTCGCTCGAGCTGCTTTCGGAGGAGAATTATCCAATTGCAGGCGTACTCGGAGTTTCGGTTATCAAGAGCGGGTTGTCGCGGATAACGCTGCCAAGGTACGCACCCTAGCGCTGCGCACCGCAGGCGTTACGTCGAGGCTCCGACCACCAGTTGGCGCGGATCAAATTTGGAAGCTTTAGTTGAGGGGTGGACATGATGTCGACAATTGATCTCAATAACAAGTTGTTTAGCGCCCGATTCTTAGTAAGTGGATCGGCCATAAGGCAATATCCGCTGATATTGGGTGACGCAAGTCCTGAAAAATCTCTTGAGGAATACATCAAAAATAGAGGCGGCGAAAAACTGCATCCTTTCGCGTCTATGATGACCAAGAGCAGCGTTCTGTCGATTCAAGAAGAGCAGATCGTGATAACGATTTCTGATGACCCTGTGGAGGGTGCCATGCGCCTTTCGCCAGCCTTCCTGGCGGGGCCGAGCGCAGGTCGAGGTCGAGGCAGGGGCAGAGGGCGCGGACGAGGACGGGGACGCGGCAGGGGGCAAACGGCTTTCGAAACTGGCGAGGAGGCTTTGCCGGCGTGGCACGACAAGCGTGCCTTGCACAGGATCGGACTAAGCGTCGCCAACAAATATCTCGGTGCGATCTGGGAGGACATTCTTATCGATCCCCCGCCCGGACCTTCAGAGAGCCTCAGGGAGACAGAAGCGCTTATCGATCTGCAGAAGAGAAGGGAAGGTGACCCGCTGCGGCGCGAGGAGATCGTCCGCCAAGCATCGTTCGGGATTTTGGACTACACGGCGCCGCTCGGAATAGACACTCTCGCGGGCTTCGAGGGGACATGCGCATTGATCGTTGCGATCCTCGAACTCACGGAGGAGATCGGGCTCAACTACAAAGATCGATTCAATCGGCCACGGCCCAACATCATTGAGCCGAGGCTGCGGCCGGCGCTTCCGGTTCCCTCGCACGCTTCCTACCCGTCCAACCATTCATTTCAGTCATTTGCAGTGGCGAACGTTCTGCAACGGATGCTGCCTGAGCACGCCGGCGTAACCGCGGTTTATGAGCGCGCCCGCCGGGTGGCCGAGAACAGGGAATGGGCCGGGCTGCACTACGCCAGCGACACCGATGCCGGCGAGGAACTGGCTGCGCGCATTTCTCCGTACTTGGTGGACGCGATGGATGAAACGATCCGACGCGCCCAGAGCGAATGGTAGGTGGGTGCCATGATGGACGACATCAAGAAGGGCGAAGGCCATCTTTGTTATGACTGGTATCACTACCTGTGGCACCTGATCGCAATCGGCGCCTTACGCGATCGTCCGCGCATCCCTGAAGCGCGGTTGCCGCACGAGGCCGCATACCTGCTGGAGGCCGACGCCTGGGATTTGTTGGGTACTGACAAGCCCGGTTACGGCGAGGTCATTGCCCAGATCGATACGGGAGTGAACTCAAGCCATCCCAATCTCGAGCCTCGTATCCTTTCTGCGGTCAGCTTCGCCGCTCACCCTTTCGGGTTGAGTTACGTCACACCCAAGCAGCAACCGCTCGTCTTGCGAGGGCCGGAAAAAAAGCAGAGCAAGAGCTTTGTGGGCGACGATACCTGGGCGTGGGCGGCAAGCCTGATCAAATCGAGGAACAATGCGCAGGAAGTCGAGGTTCAGAAATCGCTGCTTCGAGCACTGAAAGATGGGCGCGGCGTAATTCAGGAGACTGCTGAGACCTCGCGTATGCGCTACTCAGCGCACGGGACCGCCTGCGCTGGGCTGATGGTCGGCGCCCCTGCGGCCCCGCCCACGAAGTTGAGGCAATTTAGCAACGGTGAAGGCGCAATACCTTATTGGGGGGTCGCCCCAGGCGCTGAACTCCTGCCGATCGAGATTTCAGCACGGCCCGACGCAGCGCAGCTCATTCTGGCGTTCCTCTATGCCCGCGACCAGAAGGTTTCAGTCATACACTTTCCCCGGGAAGTACCCGATCCATGGCGAGCGCACCGTTCCTATCCTGGATATGGCGACAGCAGATATACTTCGGTCGAACAGGCAAAGCCAATTTGGGATTATTTCGAGACGCTTTTCGAGGCGATCAGCGAGGAAATCCCCATCATCTGCGCAGCCGGCAACGATGGCTACGACCATCTGATTTACCCGGCGAGCAAGGCCGGCGAAAGCAATGGCGTGGTTGCGGTGGCGGCCGCCACTTATCGGGCGAGACGTTCAGCATATTCCAACTACAGCGGCGATCCGACCGACAATTCCGTCACCATTTCCGCGCCGTCCGACGACCAGGAGGTGTGTACACGCTGCCAAATACGACTGGACCGTGAGTCGCTGCGTTCACGTGACCACAATTTCGAGATCTACGAGAAGCTCCCCCAGGTTGAATACGCGCCGCAGGGCGTGCTCACCACGGACATCCCGGGCCACCACGGCTATTCCGGCGGACAGCTGGAAGGAATCCAGCCACCGGGCGTCGAAAGCAGAGACCGCGCCGGGCTCTACACAGTATTTGGCGGAACATCTGCAGCCTCGGCCATCGTCGCGGGAGCAGCCGCTTTGTTGCAGTCGAAACATCGCTCCACCGGTAGGCCGCTCAACGGCATAGAGGTTAAGGCGAAGATGACCCAGTCAGGCGCAAAGGAGGTTTCATGGCCTTGGCTTAAAAAAGCTGACGTTCCGATTCTACCGGACAGCCCTAATTGCGAGAGAAGGGTGCCTTCGTTCGATCAGCAGTTTGGATCGGGGCTGCTTGACCTCCGTAAGTTGCTGAGCTGAGGGTCCCGCCGAATTTTGACTAAAAGGTCGGCTGCAAGCCGCCAAAGCCGAGCCCGAATGGATTTCTGACGTAATTCTGACGTGCCCGCCACGGCGGGCTTACGATCCGCCTACGCCGTCCAGTCATATTCGAGCGACATTTGAAACCGCTCGGGGGCCGGACTCCAATGCATCCGATCACTGCCTATACGAATCCACAGACTGACCGCGTGCTCCCGTCATTCGGCATGGGTGAAACGAAATTCCAGCGCGCCATCGCCACGATCATGTTTACCGACGTGGAGGACTCGACCGGCTTGGCGAGCGCACTTGGCCTGATCGAAACCACGCGGTTCATGATCGAGCACTTCACGTTGACCCGCCAGGTCGTGGTGGCCAATGGGGGGATCGTTCAAAACTTTACAGGCGACGGCGTGCTAGCTCTCTGGCTGGGGAGCGAAATGACGCCCAGCGAAACGGCGCTAAAGGCGCTGGCCGCCGTCGCGGAACTGGTACCGGAAATCTCGCTCGGCAACGCTTGGAAGCGTTCAATGGGCTCCCTGTCGCGCCGCATCAGGATCGGCTTACACTCCGGCGAGGTGATGTTCGTCAACGATCGCCAGCGGGATTTCTCTTTTCTGGTCGGCTCGGAGGTAAATTTCGCCCGCCACGTCGAGCAGGCTGGCAAGAGGGAGAATGGCGCAGGCGTCGATGCGCTGGTGATGGTCAGCGGTGCGACCCTCCACCTTGCTGGCCTGGCGACTGCATCGATCGACCCCTACAAGCTTGTGCGGCTAACCCCCGCCGAACTGGCTCATCGCCAGTCGGAGGACTGGCCTCGACCGTGTTCGCGAAGCGGAACTATGGCGCGTGCAAATGTCGGCCTTTGAGGCGTTAGCTGACGTTGAACCTACTTCGGCCAAATGGCGGCTCCTGGCGCTGGTTGCTCGTTTCCTGTCAATAACCGACGCGGCATGAAACCACTCACGCCCGCTTACGACGTCAAGCGCCAGCCTTTTCGACCGTCAGCCCTTTCGCCTGCGCATCAGTGACTCGAGCTCGGCGTCGCCGCCCTCCGGCAGCATCAGCCGCACGTGTGCGTAGAGATCGCCGTGACCGCCGGCCTTTTCCGGCAGGCCCCTGCCCTTCAGCCGCAGAACCTTGTCCGAGCTCGACCAAGGGGGAACGTTGACCGCAATCCTGCCGGTCGGGGTTTCGACCGCCACCTTGGCGCCATGCACCGCATCGGCCAGTTCCACCGGCAGGTCGACATGCAGGTCGCGGCCTTCGACGCGGTAGCGCGGGTGCCGGCGGAAACGGATCTTGACCAGCGCATCGCCCGGCTGCCCCGGTCCTTGCTCACCCTGGCCTTTCAACCGGATGGTCTGGCCGTCCTCGACATAGGCCGGCAACTTGACCGCCATCTTGCGGCCGTCGGGGAACATCGCCGTCACTTTCTCGGCGGTTGCGGCCTCCTCGATGGTGACGTCCAGCGTCACGTTGAGGTCGGCTGCAGTCGGCATCCGCCGGCCGGCGCCCATGCCGGCACCGCGCTGCTGGCTGAAAGCATCGCCGAAGATCTGGCTGAAGATGTCGCTGTTGCCGTCGAACGGGTCACCACCGGGACGGCCCGTGCGGAATTCGAAATGCGCGCCGCCCGGCCCTTGCTGCCGGCGGAAACCGGCGAAAGGATCGGCGCCGCCGGCCGCACTCTCGAAACCCTGAAACCGCGGTTTGCCTTCGGCGTCGATCTCACCGCGATCGAAAGCCGCCCGGTTCTTCTCGTCGCCGACGATCTCGTAAGCCTGATTGGCGGCGGCAAAACGCTCCTTTGCCTTGGGATCCGGATTCTGGTCCGGATGATACTTCTTGGCGAGCTTCCGGTACGCCGATTTTATGTCCTTGGCCGATGCGTTCTTGGCAACGCCCAGCACCTCATAGGGGTCGCGCATGCTTACTGCCCTGGAGAAGGAGTGAGTCCATAATCGCCTCCTATATGCGCTCGCATAGGAAGGAATTCCAGTGGCTTACCACCATGTCGCCGGCGGAAAATCAGAGCGCCTTGAAGTCCTGTATGCGCCAGATGCTGCCGCCGGCCAGGCATATTTCGCCTTTGAACAGCGCGACGCCGTCGAAGCTTTCGCGCGATGCGGTGAAGCGACGACATGTCTCACCGTTAGCCCTGAATTCTGCGAGCTCGGTGATGGAGCCGCGCGAGCCGGTGTCGGCATTCGCCCAGGGAATGGCCTGCCCGGCCAGTTGCTCGACGTCGGCGGAGGACACGGCGTTGCGGATCGTAGCCTGGTCGGAAGCGCGGTCCTGATCGAGCGGCGTGACTGAGGCCGGCGTGCTCGAGGTCAGTATCGAGCGGTCCACCTCCGCCTGCTCCAGGCTGAAGCCGCCCCCGCCACAGGCGGCAAGCGGCAGGATGATTGTCACGATCATGGCTTTGGCGCTGGCCGAAGCGATAACGCTCCATTGCCCACTGTCAAAAGCTTGCGCGATACGCGACAATCGGCAATCTCCCCAGCCGGCGACAAATTTGGGAAAACTATGAGCGAAACCGGGTTAACAAGCGGTGACTTTACCGAGGCGGCGGAGCCGTTCCGGCTTTTTGCGGCGTGGCTCGACGACGCTACGAAGAGCGAGATCAACGACCCCAACAGCGTCGCACTGGCGACGGTCGATGCCGAGGGCATGCCGAATGTGCGAATGGTGCTGCTCAAGGGGTTCGATGAGGGTGGTTTTGTCTTCTACACGAATTTCGAGAGCGCCAAGGGCCGCGAGATCCTTGGCAGCATGAAAGCAGCGATGTGCTTCCACTGGAAATCTCTGCGCCGGCAGGTGCGGGCGCGGGGCCCGGTGGAGATCGTCACCGACGCCGAAGCCGACGCCTATTACGCGACCCGTCCGCGCGGCAGCCGCATCGGCGCCTGGGCCTCCAAGCAGTCGCGGCCGCTGGAAAGCCGCTTCGCGCTGGAAAAGGCGGTTGCCGAATACACGGCGCGCCATGCGATCGGCGAGATCCCGCGGCCAAAACACTGGTCGGGCTTTCGCATCGTGCCGCAGAGCATCGAGTTCTGGCACGACCGTCCGTTCCGGCTGCACGACCGTGTCGTGTTTTCGCGCAACGCCGAGGGCGGCTGGGACAAAATGAGGCTTTATCCGTAGGGCACGACGGTGGAGCGCCGATCTCCCCCTTGTGGGCCCTTGTGGGGCAGATCGGCAGCTTCCGCACCGGCGCCCATTTTTTCAGCCCTTCTTCCTGGTCATGAAGGCGGCCAAGGCCGGGCCGCTTCTGGCGGATTTCCAATTCCCACGATCACGATCTCGTGTGCGTGAAACGTTCCAGCTTGCCGGAACGAACCAGGAAAGGGCTCAACGCGCCGCTGGCGCAAATTCAGGAGGAAACAATGCATTCACTCAGGTTGGTCACGATGGCCGGTCTTGCCTGTCTCTTCGCTTCGCAGGCCTTTGCGGAGGATGCGATGGGGACAATGACGGTGATGAAGGGTGGGGAGGTCATGGCGATCATGCCCGATGGGCATATGGGCACCATGATGCCCGACGCGAAGATGAGCGCCGAAATGATGAAAATGGCGAAACCGATCAAGCATTGCATGATGTTGATGACCGACGCCAAAGGCAAGACATTCATGATCGACACGTCTTCGGCAAAGGCCCAGGCCGAATGTAAAAAAATGGCGATGTGACAAAGAGATCATGGCAAGAAAACCCGCCGGTTGCTGCCGGCGGGTCCACGATGCGAGACAAGGCCAGAAGGTCTAGGCCTTCTTCCTGGTCATGAAGGCCGTCAAGGCTGCGCGGGCCTCGTCGGATTTGAGCCGCTCGCGGAAATGCTGGCTTTCCTGGCCGATGCGCTCGACAAGGGCGTCGCGCGAGCCGCGCATCAGGTCGCGCGCGATCTTCAGCGCTTGCGGCGGTTTGGCAGCGATCTGGCCCGCCGCCGCCAATACCGATGCTTCGAGTGCCTCTTCCTCGACCACCTCGTAGATCAGCCCGGCGGCCTTCGCCCGCTCGGCCGAAAAGCCCTCGCCGAGGCCAAGCAGCGCGAAGGCGCCTTGGCGGCCGAGGATCTGCGGCGCGAGCAGGCTCGAACCGGCCTCCGGCACAAGGCCGAGATCGACGAAGGGCGTTCGGAATAGTGTGTGCGGCGTGGCGAAGGTCAGGTCGCAATGCAGGTTGAGCGTGGTGCCGATACCGACCGCAATGCCGTCGACACCGGAAACCATCGGCTTTTCCACCTTGGCCAGCGCCATCAGGAAATCCCAGACCTCGGAACCGCCTTCGCCGCCCGAGGCGAAGACCATGAAATCGGCAAGGTCGTTACCGGACGAGAAGGCACCGGGCACGCCGAGAAAGACATGGACGCGGATCGCCGGATCCGCGTCGCCGCCGGCAAGAGCCGCCGACATCGTCGCGTACATGGCGCGGGTCAGGGCGTTCTTCTTGTCCGGACGGTTGATGCGGATGATCTGGATGGCGCCCTGGCGTTCGACGAGGATGTGGTCTGTCACGGATTGGTCCTTTGTGAATTTCGGGCCTTTGTGAATTTCGGCGCGTGCGAACGTCAGGCTGAGATCAGCGCCTTGCCGGCAACGGCAAGGCTGTCGGCGCCGCCGACGACGCGCTCTTTGAGCGCGGCCACTTCGCCAAGCAGGTTCTCGGCGAAGAACCGGCAAAGCGCGATGCGGTTTTGGTCGGCAAGCGCGCCGCGCGCCAGATAGGCCCCGCCTGCGGCAAGCGAGATCAGCCTGAGATAGGGTGTGGCGCCGGCCAGCGCCTCGTCCGAACGGCCTTCGGCCTGCAGGTCTTGCAGGAAACGGGTTGCCTGGGAGAGCTCGTCGAGCGCCTGGTCGAGGCGATCGGCGGTGCGGCCGAAGCCTTCAAGGTTCGACGCTCGCACCGCAACGGCGACGGCGTTGATCTCGGCGATGTAGCCATGCACATGCCGACCGCCGCCGAGCGGCAGCTTGCGTGTCACCAGATCGATCGCCTGGATGCCATTGGTGCCTTCGTAAATGGGCGCGATGCGCGCGTCGCGATAAAGTGCTGCGGCCCCTGTCTCCTCGATGAACCCCATGCCGCCATGCACCTGCAGCCCAAGCGAGGCGACCTCGACGCCGACGTCGGTCGAAAAGGCCTTGGCCAGCGGCGTCAACAGATTGGCGCGTTCCTGCCAGTGCTTTGCATCTTCGCTCTGCGACGCAAGATCGATGGCGTGGGCGCAGGAATAGCAGATGGCACGGGCAATCTGGGTCAGCGCCTTCATGGTCAGAAGACTGCGCTGGATGTCGGGGTGATGCACGATCGGCGCCATGCCGGCACCGCCATAGCTTGCCGCCTTGCCTTGCCGGCGATCGTTTGCATAGGCGAGCGCCTTCTGCGTCGCCGCCTCAGCGACCGCGACACCCTGAATGCCGACGGCAAGGCGCGCATTGTTCATCATGGTGAACATGCAGGCGAGGCCCTTGTTCTCCGCGCCGACCAGCCAGCCGATCGCGCCGGGCCTGCTGCCTTCGAAGCCATCGCCATAAATCATCGTGCAGGTCGGCGAAGCGTGGATGCCCAGTTTGTGCTCCAGCCCGGAGCAGAAGACGTCGTTGCGCCTGCCCAGCGCGCCATCGTCTCCGACGAGGAATTTCGGCACCAGGAACAAAGACAGGCCGCGCGTGCCGGCCGGCGCGTCCGGCAGCCGCGCCAGCACCAGATGGATGATGTTGTCGGTGAAATCGTGCTCGCCATAGGTGATGAATATCTTTTGCCCGAAGATGCGGTAAGTGCCGTCGCCGGCCGGCTCGGCGCGGGTTCGCAAGGCATTCAGGTCCGAGCCTGCCTGCGGCTCGGTCAGGTTCATGGTGCCCATCCATTCGCCGGAGACCAGCTTTTCCAGATATTTGGCCTTGAGTGCCTGCGAGCCATGCTTGTCGAGTGCTTCGACCGCGCCCATGGTCAGCGTCGGGGCGATGCCGAACGCCATCGAGGCGGAGTTCCACATTTCGAGCGCGGCGACGCCGAGCATGGCCGGCAGCGCCTGGCCGCCATACGCTTCAGGCGCCGACAGCGCATTCCAGCCGCCGCCGATCCAGCGGCGATAAAGTTCCTTCCAGCCGGGCGGGGTAGTGACGGCAGCACCGTCGAGCACCGCGCCGTGCTGGTCGCTGATCGTGTAGAGCGGCGCCACCTCCTCGCTGGCGAAGCGGCCGGCCTCGGCCAGAATGGCGTCGACGAGGTCCTCACCGAGATCGGCAAAAGTGCCGGCATCGAGCGCCGGCTTCAAGCCGGCGACATGCTTCAGGGTGAAGGCGATTTCCTCGACCGGTGCCCGATACATGGCGCTCGCTCCTCCTCTGTCCGGCTCTCCTCAGTCCGGCAGGTCAACTCAAGATCCGTGCCGACGCTCCCCGTCCACCTTCGTTTTACGTAAACGTCAAACTTTGTCACGCGGATTTTGCAGTTGCTGGCTCGTCTGCAAAATTATTTAGAGCCGGACGACGCACTTGATTTGTACGGCTATTTCCCGTACAAGGCAGCATCAGGGGTGACGATAATGCCAAACCAACAGACCCGCACCGCCCGTCTCGAAGCCCGTATTTCGCCGGATATGCTGGACGTTGTGAAACGTGCCGCCGAAATCCAGGGCCGCAGCGTCAGCGACTTCGTGGTCGCCGCCGCTCAAGAGGCGGCGCAGCGCACTATCGAGAACACCACCATCATGCGTATCTCCATCGAAGATCAGCGCGCCATGATGGAGGCGATTCTCAATCCGCCCGAGCCTAATGAGGCACTGCGCAAAGCTGCCGACGCCCACAAACGGCTGGTCGTCGAAACCCGGTGACTTTCGCCGTCATTATCGAACCGCTCGGCGGATCGCATGATCGCAAGGCGTTCAGCTGCGGGGTACCGGCGCTCGACCGCTACATTCGGGAGCAAGCCAGCCAGGATGTCAAACGCCGAGTCGGCAATTGCTTCGTTGCCGTGGATCGCGATGGCGGCGCGATCGCCGGATATTACACTTTGGCGGCGTCGAGCATACCAATCGCGTCCTTGCCTGACGAACAGACAAAACATCTGCCACGCTACCCGGTTCTGCCCGCGATATTGGTCGGCAGGCTGGCCGTCGATGCCCGATACCAGCGGCGGCGGGTCGGGTCGGCGCTGATCGTGGATGCGCTACGATGTAGCGTTAGCGCTGCCCCAGCAGCCTTCGCGTTGATTATCGATGCCAAGGATGACCAGGCGGTCGCGTATTATCGCAGGCATGGCTTCACCTCGTTTCAGAGCCGCCCGCTATCACTGTTCCTGCCCATAGCAACAGCGTTGAAGCTATTTGGCTGACAATCGCAACCATCGCTTTGCTCTTGAGGAGCACCAAGGATCGCTTCTCCAGCGCTCCAACTCGCCCACTCGGCACCCGAAGCATTTCCTTAACCATGGCGGTTCAGGATTTGGCTTTGGCCAGCAAGGATCTGCTGTTTGAAAACGCCGGCGCGCCCCCTTGTCCGCTCAGCGCTTCTCCTTGTCGCGGCCGCGATGACCCTGATGCTGACGCCGGCAAAGGCCTCGGATTTCTCCGAACCGTGGAAGGATGCCGACCGGGCGCTGGTCGTCGACGCCTACGAATACAATTCCATCGACTGGACCAGGCTTGCCACCGACAAGCGTCTTGTCGGCTTCATCAACAAGGCATCCGACGGAATGCCGCCACCCTATTTCTGTTTCGGCGACGAGACCGAGACGCGGCTGTGCAAGACGCTCTGGAAACGCCATGCGATGGCACAGGAACTGTTCCAGACGCGCAAGGTGGTGGCCAAGGCGCTGGGCCTGAAATGGGGTGCCTATCATCTCGCCCGCCCCGGCAACCCCGTGGGACAGGCCAATAATTTCATCAATTTCGTGAAACCCGGGCCGGATGACCTGCTTGCCCTCGACATCGAGGACGATGATCCCACCCAATGGATGTCGCTCGATGATGCCGAGGAATTCGTGCGCCATGTGCATCGTCGGGTTGGCCGCTTTCCAGTGCTCTACACCAACGGCACGACAGCCCGGCATATCGCCGACAACAAGTATAAATACCCGCTCCTGTCCCGGCTGCCGCTGTGGTATGCGCGCTACAAGCCAGACATCGGCGTGCATTTTCCGATGGGCAACTGGCAGGGTTATGCGCTCTGGCAGTTTTCGGCGGGAGCAAATTGCGGCCGGTTCCGCTGCCCTTACAGGGTCGTGGGCACACCCAACGATATCGACGTCAGCGTCGCGCCGATGAACGCCACGGAATTGCGCGCGCAGTGGCCGTTCGGCGGCCTGATCGACGTGCAGCCGGATTATCTCGCCTCGATACCGGTGCCGCTCTCACGCGAGGCGGGGCTCGCCGGCGGCACCATCACTTACGCAAGCGTGACGCCAGCAAGCTTCGAGGAGATGGTCGCGGTATTCAGGGCGCGCCTGGCCAGGTTCAGCAGCGGCTTTCAAATGGCTGCGGTGAAGGCGGCGCCGGCCCTGCCGCGCGGGATTGCCGAATATGTCGCCTGGACGCGAAACGAAAAGCGTGCGGCATCGGTGCCAGGATTTGTCTCCACCGCCGATGCGGTCAGCAGCGTCTCGACCGAATTCGACCACGGCTTGCGCTGAGGCCGAAGGCCGCCCGAGCATCAGTCCGCCTGCTCGCGCGCCACCGCCAGCCAGCCAATGTCGCGGCGGCAAAAGCCTTGCGGCCAGTCGATCCGCTCGAGCGCGGCGTAAGCCTTCTTCTGCGCCTCGCCGACCGTGCGGCCGGTCGCCGTGATGTTGAGCACGCGACCGCCATTGGCGACGAGGGCGCCGCCGTTGATGGCGGTGCCGGCATGAAATATCTCGACGCCCTCACCCGCCGCCGCCTCGACGCCGCGGATGACCGAGCCCCTTTCCGGCGTGCCGGGATAACCCCTGGCTGCCATCACCACGGTGAGCGCCGCCTCGTCGCGCCAGCGCACCGAGGTGTGCGCCAGCTGGCCGTCGGCGGCTGCGTTGAGCAGGACGAGCAGATCGTCCTTCAGCCGCATCATCAGCACCTGGCATTCCGGGTCGCCGAAACGGGTGTTGTATTCGATCAGCTTCGGCCCCTTGTCAGTAATCATCAGCCCGGCAAACAGCACGCCGGAAAACGGAGCGCCTGTTTCAGCCATGCCGCGCATGGTCGGCTCGACGATCTCGCGCATGGTTCGGTCGATCATTTCCGGCGTCATCACCGGCGCCGGCGAATAGGCGCCCATGCCGCCGGTGTTGGGGCCGGTGTCGCCGTCACTGAGGCGCTTGTGGTCCTGCGCGGTGCCGAAGGGCAGCGCGGTGGTGCCGTCGCACAGGCAGAAGAAACTTGCTTCTTCGCCGACGAGAAACTCCTCGACCACCACTTCCGCGCCGGCCTGGCCGAAGGAGCCGTCAAAACAGGCGTCGAGCGCGGCCAGCGCCTCGTCAAGCGTCATGGCGACGGTGACGCCCTTGCCGGCAGCGAGGCCGTCGGCCTTGATGACGATCGGCGCACCCGTCTTCTCGACATAGGTCCTGGCCGAAGCCAGATCGTCGAAGCGGCCATAGGCGGCGGTCGGGATGCCGTATCTGGCGCAGAGGTCCTTGGTGAAACCTTTCGAGCCTTCCAGCCGTGCCGCTGCCTTTGACGGTCCGAAGACACGGATGCCCTCGGCGCGCAGGTCGTCGGCAATGCCGGCGACCAGCGGCCCTTCCGGCCCGACCACGACTAGGCCTATTTCATTCTCGAGGCAAAACCGGGCAACCGCCGTGTGATCCGCAATATCGAGCCTCACCAGCTCGGCTTCGCGGCCGATGCCCGGATTGCCGGGCACCGCGTAAAGTTTGGTCAGCAGCGGCGACGCCGCGATCTTCCAGGCAAGCGCATGCTCTCGTCCGCCGGAGCCGATCAGCAAAACACGCATGCCCAGATTCCTTGCCATTTCACGACCAGGACTGCGCTATTGCGCCGCGCGCGACGGGTCAAGACATTTGGCTGCCGAAGCGCCGATTGCGCGTGGCCAGCGTGCGGGGGCTGCTTGACGCTTGACGGCATTCGCCTCTGCTGCCACTCCAGCAAAATGGAAACCGTCCAGTCGAAAGCGGCCCAGGGCCGCGTCGCCGATGCGCCGAGCGGCCACTGGGTCTATCGCGTGCTGCCGCGGCGGTTGTGGCCCTATGCGCAGCTTGCCCGGTGGGACCGGCCGATCGGCTGGCAATTGCTGCTGTGGCCATGCTGGTGGTCGGCTGCGCTTGCCGCGAGCGCCTATCCGCGTCCGACGGACCCGCTTCTCTCTCTGCTGCCGTCGCCGTGGTATCTGCTGCTGTTTTTTCTTGGCGCGTTCGCCATGCGCGGCGCCGGCTGCACCTACAATGATTTGGTCGACGAGGACATCGACAACCAGGTGGAACGCACGCGCTCGCGGCCGCTGCCGGCCGGCAAGGTCACGCGCCGGCAGGCCTGGATGTTTGTTGTCGTGCAGGCACTGGTCGGCCTTGCCGTGCTTTTGCAGTTCAACAGCTTCGCCATCTTGCTCGGCATCGGCTCGCTGGTCATCGTCGCCATCTATCCGTTCATGAAGCGATACACCAATTGGCCGCAACTCGTTCTCGGCCTTGCCTTTTCCTGGGGAGCGCTGATGGGATGGGCGGTCGAGTTCGGCGATCTCGATGGGCCGGCAATCATGCTCTATATCGGCTCGATCCTGTGGGTGATCGGCTACGACACGATCTATGCGCATCAGGACAAGGAAGACGACGCTATTGTCGGCGTGCGCTCGACGGCGCGCCTGTTCGGCGACAACACCAAGGCCTGGCTGGCCGGGCTTTATGGCGGAGCGCTGGTCTGCTTCGCCATCGCCTTTGCCTCGGCACAGGCACCGGTGCCTGCACTTGCCGGGCTGATCGCCGCCGGCGCGCATCTGGCGCGGCAGATCGGCGTGCTCGACATCGACGATCCGGACCAGTGCCTGAGGCTGTTCAGATCGAACAACCAGGTCGGCTGGCTGATCTTCCTCGGCCTGATCGGCGGCGCGGCCTGGGTGGCGCTGAAGCCGCTGGTTTAAGAGCCAGCGGTATCGATTCGGCAGCTGCGGAATCGACCTTTCTCCAACTGCTTATGCCGCCCCTCATCGCCCTGCCGGGCACTTTTCCCCGTATAGTGACGGGGAGAAGCACGCCTTCGCAACGGATTTCGCCAATCTCAAGCGTTTGCAGAAAGAGTGCCGAAATTGCGGCCAGTGTCCCTTCTCCCCGTCACTATACGGGGAGAAGGTGGCGGCAGCCGGATGAGGGGCAGCGCCAACTTGCAAGCTGATTTCAATCTACTCCCGCGAAATGAGCTCCTCGCCGCCGATGACCAGCCTGAGGCCGAGGTCGCCGGCGCGGCGGCGGGCGAGGAAGCGCGGGCGGCGCATGGTCGAGACGCGACCCTTGCGGCGGTCCTGCGCCGGCAGCGCCTTGATGGCGGCGCCGAGCGATTCCTCCAGGGTGCGGGCAATGCCGTCGGCCTCGATCAGCAGCATCGGCAGGCGGTAGGCGTCGGCCCAGGCGCGCCAGTCGGCGGCGACGTCGTCGAGATCGTCGGCGACCAGCAGCGGCACCGACAGCATCGGGTCGTTGTGCAGAAGCTCAAGCGTCACTGTGACATTGCCATCCGGATCCTCCATCGCGCGGGCGGCGACGCCGCGAAACGCGTTGGCGGGCAGAGCGATGATCGCCGGCACGCCGCTCATCTCCAGCGTGCGGCGGATAACCGCGCCGCGCTGGTCGATGGTGAAGGTAACGTCGCCATAGTCGTCGCGCGTGGCGTAGCTCACCACCTGCGGCAGGCGGAATGGGTCGAGGCGCATATTGCGCCCGGCCCAGACTGGCTTCAGTCCAGTGTTCATATCGTGCCTTTCCTGTTTCTCCTGAGAGCCGGTGTTTCCGGTTCTCCGGGCCGGTTTTCCCAGCCTCGTTTGTGGAGAAACATTAGCGCGGGCTTCTTATCCTCGCGCTTAAGAAAGTCGGTTAAATTTTGCTGATCCGGGGCAGATGGTTATCGGAATGCGAACCGGCGCAGGCCGGCGAAAGGATCAGATAACCTTACCCGGATTCATGATGCCGGCCGGATCGAAGGCGGCCTTCACCCTGCGCATCAGCTCAATCGCCATCGGCGGCGCCGTCGCGATCAATTCGTCCCGCTTCAACTGGCCGATGCCGTGCTCGGCCGAGATCGAGCCATGAAACACGCGCACGACGTCGTGCACGGCCTTGTTCATGACGTGGTAAAGGCCGAGAAACGCCTCGTCATCGCCGTCGACCGGCCGGGAAATGTTGTAGTGCAGATTGCCGTCGCCCATGTGGCCGAAGCAGACGACGCGCGCGCCGGGACTGACCGATTGCACGGCGCCGGCGGCCTTTTCGATGAAGGGCGGGATTGACGCCACCGGCACCGAGATGTCGTGCTTGATCGAGGCACCTTCCGGCTTCTGCGCCTCGGGCAGCACCTCGCGAAAATTCCAGAACGCATCGCCCTGGGCCATGCTTGCCGCGATCACCGCATCGCCGACGATGCCTTGCTCGAGGCCTGCCTCCAGCACCTCCTCGATCAGCGCCCCGGCATCGTCGGCCGAACGGCCCGACGAGATCTGCATCAGCACATACCACGGCCAATCGCCGGCAAGCGGCCGCACCACGCCTTGTGCGTGGGCAAGCGTGAAGTCGTAGGGCCTCTGGCCGATCAGCTCGAAGGCGGTGAGCGCTGCCCCTGCACGGTCCATCGCAAGACTGAACAGCGACAGTGCCGCCTCCGGCGATGACAGGCCGGCAAACGCCACCTCGCGCCCCTTGGGCTTGGGGAACAGCTTGAGCACGGCGGCGGTGATGATGCCGAGCGTGCCTTCCGCGCCGACGAACAGGTTCTTCAGATCGTAGCCGGTATTATCCTTTTTCAGCTTGCGCAGATCGTCGAACACTTCGCCGGTCGGCAGCACCACTTCGACGCCGAGGCAGAGCTCACGCGCATTGCCGTAGGCAAGCACGCCGGTGCCGCCGGCGTTGGAGGAGAGATTGCCGCCGATCTGGCAGGAGCCTTGCGCGGCAAGCGACAGCGGAAACAGCCGGTCGGCGGCATCGGCCGCTTCCTGCAGCGCCTGCAGGATGACGCCGGTTTCGACCGTAACCGTGTTGGACAGCGTATCGATTTCGCGGATGCGGTTCAGCCGCGACAGCGACAGCACGATCTCGCGGCCGGATGCGTCCGGCACCTGGGCGCCGACCAGCCCGGTGTTGCCGCTTTGCGGCACGATGGGCGTGCCGGTTTCGGTCGCCAGCCGCATGATGCTGCTGACCTCCTCGATGGTCCCCGGCCTCAGCACCAAAGCCGTCCTGCCGTGCCAAAGTCCGCGCCGCTCGGTGAGGTACGGTGCGATGTCCCGCTGATCGCGCAGCGCATATTTGTCGCCGACGATTGCCGCAAAGCGGGCGACGACGGCGGGGTCGAGATCGGGGGAAATGTCGTTCATGGGTGGAAACTATGGTGCTCAATCCATCTTGTCACGCGGGGCGATCTTGTCACGCGGGGCGGCGGCGCGCGAAAGCCGGTCATTGATCGCCTCGCCCAGCCCGTCGAACGGGATCGGCTCGACGGCGATGGTTTTGGCGCGACTGCTATCGAGATCCTGCAGATGAGCGAAGAGATTGCTTGCCGCCTCGCGCAGGTCGCCGGTCTCCGACAAATTGCGCAGGGCGGCTGCGTCGCGCCAGCCTTCGGCACGGCGGCGGCCGAAGGCCAGCAAGGCTTCGCCCGGTGCGACCTCCGCAGCATTGAGCCGCACCGCCGCACCTGGCGCATAGTGCGAGGCAAGCATGCCAGGTGCCTCGATGACCGAAGCGCCGCGCAGCAACTTTGACCCGGCCACTGCTTCGATCTCTTCGGCGGCAATGCCGCCCGGCCGCAGCAGCCGCAGCTTTCCAGCTTCGACCTTGACAATGGTCGATTCCAGCCCGACCGGCGTCGCGCCGCCATCGACCACAAGCTTGATCCGGGGACCGAGATCGGCGGCCACGGCCTCGGCCGTCGTGGCGCTGATCCTGCCCGAGGAATTGGCGCTTGGCGCCGCCAGCGCGCGGCCGAACCTGGCGATCAGCTCGCCGCCAAAGCCTTTCGGCATGCGCAGCGCGATCGTTTCCAGACCGGCGGTGACCAGCGGATGAATGCCGCTGCCGGGCCGTTGCGGCAGCACCAGCGTCAGCGGCCCCGGCCAGAATGCCTGCGCCAATCTTTCCGACAGCGGATCGAACAGCGCGATGCGCTCGGCCATCGCCGGGTCGGCTATATGGGCGATCAGCGGGTTGAAGCGAGGTCGGCCCTTGGCTTCGAAGATGCGGGCCACGGCAACGCCATTGGTCGCGTCGCCGGCCAGCCCATAGACGGTCTCGGTCGGGATGGCGACGACGTCGCCGCTCTCGAGCAGCGCCAACGCCCTTTCCATCGCCTCGCCGACGGCACGAATTTCAGCCACTGTCGTCACCTCACGGATGCGGGTGCCTAATACGCTGACGCCGACGGAGCAAGTCCGGGCGTAGGCGAATCGCAAATCACTAAAATGCTCCGTTTCCCCGCAAGCCGGCATCAACTGCCCTCGGCTACGGTGCCGTCTTGTTGGGCAAGGGGAATTATCATGCTTTCGATGCGTATCCTTGGAGCGCTTGGTCTGGCGTTTATGGCCGGCACGGCACAGGCCTCGTCGCTCATTTTTCTCGGGCAAACGACGGCGACGCCTTCGGTTGTAAGTGCCGGCGCGCTCGAACGGGCAAAAACACCGTCGATCGTCGCGCTCGGCGAGAAGTTGCCTTACGTCAATGAAAACGTCACCGATGAAAAGGTCGCGGCGATCCCGAGCCAGCCGAGTCATGGCTTCGACGGAAGCCCGATGATCATTCGCGGCGGTATCGTCGGCGATGCCTTTGCAACGCCGGCGCCCAAGGTCGCGCCGGCCATCGCTGCCGCGCCCGCCGCGGACAGCAAAGCCGACCCAAAGGTCGCCAGCAAAACCCCTGAACCGGCTGCGCAGCAGCCTGCCCCGCTAGCAGCTCCCGACCAGCCGAAATAGCGCCACAAGCGATGATTTTTTTCCGGACGTCAGCCGGCTATCTTGGAGAAATCCGCGACCCGGTCGGTCGCCGCGCGGATGCGGGCGAGCAATGCCAGGCGATTGGCGCGCACCGCCTGGTCCTCATCGTTTACGAGGACTTTATCAAAGAATGAATCAACCGGCTCGCGCAACACGCTAAGCGCCAGCATGGCGGCGGAAAAGTCTTCGTTTTGAATTGCTTCGCCGGCTTGCCTCTCGGCCTGATTCACCGCCGCGAACAAGGTTTTTTCGGCGTCCTCCCGGAACAGCGCCGGCTCAACGCTGCTTGCGATCGCTGTCGCCTTCTTCTCTTCGGCAGCCACGATGTTGGCCGCGCGCTTGGTGCCGGCAAGCAGGTTTTTTCCGTCCTCGCTGTCGAGGAAGGACCCGAGTGCTTCGACGCGGCGGACGATTTGCAGAAGGTCGTCGTTGGACGATTGGCCGATCTCCCCCCTAGAGGGGGAGATGCCCGGCAGGGCAGAGGGGGGCGCGACAGAATGAGAGGCTGGCGGGACAGCGCCCCCCTCTGTCGGCTTCGCCGACATCTCCCCCTCCAGGGGGGAGATTGGGCGCGAACCTGCCGCCAACACCGCGTCGATCAGATCATGCCGCGCGCCCTGATCGCGGAGATAGACTTTTAGGCGATCGTGGAAGAAGGACAGGAGGTCGCGATCTGCGTCGCGGCTAGGCTTCTCATTTTCGAATGCACCGGTTTCAAATAGCTGTTGGCACAGCGATCGCGAGAATGTTGAAAAGGGGAAAGGTACTAATATCCCCGCTATTTGCACTGTAATTCCCGTTTCAGAGTTCATAACGCGCGGCCAAATTTTGCCTTTGTGCTCAAGCCATTCACGAAGTTCGCTAGGGGACAAATCGAGGCGCGCAATTTCGCGTGCAAGCGTTGTCTCGTGTTCGGCGTAGCTTTGTGCCGCAGTGTCGATCAGATCGAAAAGGCGGAGAGTTAACCCATTCTCCAACACCAGTCGCACCACCCCCAGCGCCGCTCTTCTGAGCGCATAGGGATCTTTCGATCCGGTCGGCTTTTCATCAATAGCCCAGAACCCGACCAGCGTGTCGAGCTTGTCGGCAAGCGCCACGGCCACCGAAACCGGATCGGTCGGCACGCGATCGGACGGGCCCTGCGGCTTGTAGTGTTCCTCGATCGCGGCGGCGACTGAAGGATGCTCGCCCTGCAGCAGCGCGTATTTGCGGCCCATGGCGCCTTGCAGTTCCGGGAACTCGCCCACCACTTCGGTGGTGAGGTCGGCCTTGGCGAGCACGGCGGCGCGGCGCGCCAGCGCGGTAATCTCCCCCCTCGAGGGGGAGATGTCGCCGAAGGCGACAGAGGGGGTCGGCACGTCCTGACGCGACGCCCTATCGCGGACAGAGGATGCCGGCGCTTCACGCGAGGCGACCCCCTCTGGCCTGCCGGCCATCTCCCCCTCAAGGGGGGAGATCGACTGCGCCACGAGTGGCGCCAATTCTTCGGCCAACCTGGCAATCCGCTCCACCCGCTCGCCCTGCGTGCCGAGCTTGGCATGAAACGTTACATTGAGGTGGTCGAGGCGGGCCATGCGCTGGTCGAGCGGCTTTTTGAGATCAAGTCCGACCTTTTGCGCCGATGCCTGCAGCTGGTCGAGATCCGGCAGGTCGCCCTGGTCGGTCTTCCAGAAATAGAGCGCGTCGGACAGGCGCGCGCGCACCACCTTGCCATTGCCATGGGCGATCTCCTTGCCGCCATCCTTGGCCTCGATATTGGCGGTCAGGATAAAGCGGTTGGAAAGCTCTTCGCCCGCGCCATGTGGCCGCGTCACGAAGCACTTCTGGTTGGCGCGGATGGTGAGCCGGATTACCTCGGCCGGAATGGCGAGAAAATCCTGCTCGAATTCGCCCATCAGCACGACAGGCCATTCGACCAGGCCCGACACTTCCTCCAGCAGCCCCTCGTCCTCGACGAGGTCGAGCCCGCTGGCGAAGGCGAGGTTCCTGGCATCGGCAAGGATGATCTCTTTGCGCCTGTCGGCATCGAGCACGACCTTGGCCGCCTCAAGCCTGGCGACATAATCGTCGAAGCGGCGCACCGTGATGGCGCCAGGCGCATGGAAACGGTGGCCGTAAGTGATATTGCCTGAGCGGATGCCGTCGATCTCGAAATCGACGACCACCGGCTCCTCGGTTTCTGGGCCGAAGGTGCACAGGATCGATTGCAGCGGCCGCACCCAGCGCAGCGAGCCGGGCTTGGCCGAAGCCGGCCCCCAGCGCATCGATTTCGGCCAGGGGAAGTTGCGGATGATGCCCGGCACCAGCTCGGCGATGATCTGCTCCGCCGGCCTGCCCGGCCTGGAAATATGGGCGACGTAGAAGTCGCCCTTCTTCGGATCGGAATGAACATGCGCCTCGGCAATCGAGGCAAGGCCGGCCTTGCGCAGAAAACCCTGCACCGCCGGCTCGGGCGCCTTGGTCGAGGGCCCCTTGATCTCCTCGCTGATGTCCTTCGAGCGGGCGGTCAGGCCGCGAATGTCGAGCGTCAACCGGCGCGGCGTCCAATATTCGCGCGCCGCCTCATAGGTCAGCCCGGCCTCGACCAGCCCGTCGGTCAAAAGCTTCCTGAGATCGCCGGCAGCCTTGCGCTGCATGCGGGCGGGAATCTCTTCCGAACGGAGTTCTAAAAGCAGGTCGGGCATCGAAGGAACTCATGGACAAAAATAGCCGCCGCTTCGCGGCGACCTCCCCATCGAGGGGGAGGTAAGCGGGGGCATAGCAACTCGGCTGGCCGCTGTCACCCTTCCCCGCTCGATCGGGACGTCTAACGGCGATTTCCGAAAAAATTCAGCGCCTGTCGGACACGCGCCGGTCCGCCCGTCCTTGGATCAAAGATTTCCCTGAACCGAACGCAGCGCTGAAGCGACCAACGCTCAGGCAGAGAGCTATTGGCTGACCGACCATGAGAACGGCATCGACATTCCTGCAGATCCTCGCGCTCAGCGCCTGCTTCACGGCGCAAGTTCATGGGACGTTCTCGATGCCCGGCGTCAGGCAGGCGCTGCGGACAATAGCCGGTGCAAGCGGCCAAGGCACGTTGCCAATCAGCGCCCCTGCCGAAACCGCCTGGAGCTAAGCCGCCATTCCGCCCGCCTGCGTCAGCAGAAACGCCTCGCCGCAGGCCTTGGCCAGATTGCGCACCCGCAAAATATAACTCTGGCGCTCGGTGACCGAAATGACGCCGCGGGCATCGAGCAGGTTGAAGACGTGGCTGGCCTTGATGCACTGGTCGTAGGCGGGGAATACAAGGCGGTGGTATCCCTCCCCCTTGAGGGGACCAGACAAAGTCTGGCCGGGAGGGGTCGCCCGCGTAGTGCTGGACGCCTGACCTGCAGTGCCTTCTGAGGTGACCCCCTCTGCCCGCTTCGCGGGCATCTCCCCCTCAAGGGGGGAGACAGGCGCGCCGGCTTCGAGCAGCGCCTTGCACTCGGCTTCGGCGTCCTCGAAATGCCTGAGCAGCATTGCGGTGTTGGCAAATTCGAAATTATGGCGCGAATATTCCTGCTCGGCCTGCAGGAAGACGTCGCCATAGGTCACCTTGTCGGCGCCTTCGCGGCCGTTGAAGTTGAGGTCGTAGACATTGTCGACGCCCTGCACATACATGGCCAGCCGTTCCAGCCCGTAAGTGAGCTCGCCCGCCACCGGTGCGCATTCGATGCCGCAGACCTGCTGAAAATAGGTGAACTGCGACACCTCCATGCCGTCGCACCAGCACTCCCAGCCGAGCCCCCAGGCGCCCAGCGTCGGGCTTTCCCAGTCGTCCTCGACGAAGCGGATGTCATGCAGCAGCGGATCGATGCCGATCGCGGCCAGCGAGCCGAGGTAAAGCTCCTGCAGATTGGGCGGATTGGGCTTCAGGATCACCTGGTATTGGTAATAGTGCTGCAGCCGGTTCGGGTTCTCGCCATAGCGGCCGTCCTTGGGGCGGCGCGAGGGCTGGACATAGGCCGCGTTCCAGCGTTTTGGGCCGAGCGCGCGCAATGTCGTTGCCGGATGGAATGTGCCCGCGCCGACTTCCATGTCGTAAGGCTGGAGGACGACGCAGCCATAGTCCGCCCAATAATTATGCAACGTCAGGATCAGCCCCTGGAACGAGCGGCTGGGGTGCATGTGGGCAGGAATGGTCACGGCGGCCTCGGCGGGAAAGGCGGGATGCCGGCACGTCCTAGATGCCTGGCCAGCAAGCGTCAAGGCAGAGGGGGTCAGGCCTTTGAAGGTGTTCCCTTCTCCCCTTGTGGGAGAAGGTGGCCGAGCGAAGCTCGGTCGGATGAGGGGTGTTCCAGCTTGGCACCGACGGCAATCCGTCCGACACCCCTCAACCGTCTCGGCGCTGCGCGCCGATCCACCTTCTCCCACAAGGGGAGAAGGAAAGAAGGGTCACCCCTTAGGGGCGGGCGCCGGCAAGGGCTTTACGTTCGGGGTTTCCTGCGCCGTGTTGGATTCGATCGGCGGCAGGCCTTTCATCAGCTTTTGCTGCAAGGCGGCAAGCACATCCGGGTCCGGCTTCAGGTCGCGGGCCTGGTTCCACTGGAAGGTGGCTTCCAGCTTGCGGCCGACGCGCCAGTAAGCGTCGCCGAGGTGATCGTTGAGCACCGGATCCTCCGGCTTCAACGAAACGGCGCGTTCCATTTCGCGCACCGCATCGTCGAACTGGCCAAGGCGGTAATAGGCCCAGCCCAGCGAATCGACGATGTAGCCGTCGCTCGGCCTCAGGTCGACGGCCTTCTGGATCATCGCGAGGCCTTCCTTGAGGTTCATGTTCTTGTCGACCCAGGAATAGCCGAGATAGTTCAGGACCTGCGGCTGGTCGGGGTAGAGCTCCAGCGCCTTGCGGAAATTCGGCTCGGCCTTCGGCCATTCCTTCAGTCGCTCATAGGCGATGCCGCGCTGGTAGAAGATGTTCCAGTTGGCAGCGGTCGGCGTCTTCAGCACCTCGACTGCCTTGTCGTAAAGATTGGCGGCGGAGCGGAAATCCTCCTTCGAGGAATAGACGCCGCCGAGCGCCAGATAGGCGCGCATGTCGTCTGGATGCGCATCGACGATGGCCTTGAGGTGAGTGATCGCCTCGTCGTTGCGGTCGAGATCGGCAAGGTTGAGGCCAAGCTGCAGGTCCGAAAGCTGCTTCAGCGGCGAGCCGGCGGGAATGCGGCGATAGAGCGCGATGGCGCCCTCGCCGTCTTTCAACTGCTCGGCAACGGCGGCAAGCTGAACGAGCGCCGCGTCGTTGTCGGGCCGCAGCGCCAGGGCATATTGCAGATAAAGCCGCACGAACGGCTCGCCGCCGCCACGGTTGAGCGCGGTGGCGAGATCGAGCAGGATTTCCGAGGCGCCGTCCGACGGACCGGCAACGAAGGGCTCGATCTTTTCGCCCTTGTTGATCTTGTCGCGAAGGGCCGCAATCTCGACCTTGCCGGGCGCAAACGCCTCGGCCTTGTCGAGCACCGACAGCGCCTTGGCCTTGTCGCCTTTGCGGGCGAGGAAAGAGGCGTAGGCCTGCGCGTTGCGCATCCATGTTTCGGGGGCCGCACCGCCGGCGGCCGTGTCCTGCACGGTGGCGGTGTAGAGCGCATCCGCCCTGTCGGGCAGGCCGGAGGCGTCGGCAATCAAGGCGCGGTGGAAGGACTTGAACAGGCTGAACCAGTCGGGGCCTTGCAGCTTGTCGATGGAAGCCATGGCCTCGCCGGCGTCACCCGCACCCTGCTTGGCCCAGCCGGTCATGACGCCGGAGATCAGCCGGTCGAGATCGGATTCGAGCGACAGCTTGAGCCAGTATTCGGCCTTGGAGAAATCCTTCTTGTGGAAGGAATCGATGGCCAGCGCCAGGCGCGAGAAGCGCTCGACATCGGGAACCGCCTTGAGCTTGTCGGCATAGACCAGGGATTCATCGAAGCGCCCCTGCGCGATCAGCGACAGCATCAGGCTCTGCTGCAGTCCCGTATCGTTCGGATCGAAGGCAAGCGCCTGCTTGTAATAGGAAATGGCGCTGTCGAGGTCGTTGTCGCCGTCGGCAATCCTGGCGGCGAGATAGGCCCCCGAGAAGGATGTGATCCTGACCGGCTCGGCGGTCTGTTTGGCATGCGCCGGCAAAGCCGAGATCGCCATGCCCGTCGCGATTGCCAGCCCCGTCAGCCAGCGCGCATATCCTTGCCGCATCATATCCCTTTCAGCCAAACGCCATCTCCGCGTCAGCGGGATCGCCGTAGACTCGATTTTTACAGGTAAAGCATGGCCTTTTTGGGGTCGTGCTTCAACCCGGCCCGAATTCACAATCGGGTCAAGCAATTAATAAACCATGCCGAAAGGGCCTGAACTGCGACTCTTGACCGCGTGGCGTCCGCTTTGGCGGTGCCTGCGCGGTGCTATTTCCCGACGCCGTAAGCGATCCCTAAGCGCCAGCGGTTGAAAGCTTCCGCCATGCAACTTTGCGTGGCAGGATGAGATTTCAATTCTTGCTTCGTCAGCCATGGGGGCGCCGATGCTGGAAGTGCCGCGCGACGAAGAAGCCTTCGCCATCGTCGATCGTATCTACGAAGCAGCGTTCGCCGCCGAGCAGTGGCCGGGAGCGTTGGAAGCGACCAGTGCGATCACGCGCTCGGCAAGCGGCTCGATTTTCATGATCAGCGATCATTCCCCGCTTCGCGCCATCGGCGAGGCGCAGGCCGAGCCCTTGATCGACGCTTTCATGGCAGATTGGAAATTTTCCGAGAGCGTGCAGCGCATGTGCAGCACTCAGCCGGCAAGCTTTGTGCGGGTCGACGACTTCATGACCGGCGATGAGATCGAGCGGGACCCGATCTACGCATGGGCAAGAAATTTCGGCGTCGGATCGCCCGTCTGCACGTCGATTCCCATGCCGAGCGGAGAGCTGGTGCTGTTCGTCTTCCAGCGCTGGCTGAAGGACGGCAAGTACGATCAAGCGGCGATCGACCTGCTGAACGGACTGCGTCCGCATCTGGCGCGGGCCGGCCTTGTTGCCGCGCGTCTTGGCATGGAACGCGCCAGGACCGCCGCATCGGCGCTGGGCGAAATCGGACTGCCGGCCGCTGTCATGAGCGGATCAGGCCGTGTGCTGACGGTCAACCGCCTGCTGGAAGATATGAAGGACGTGTTCATCCCCCAGGCCGGCGGCGGCATGGTGCTTGCGGACCTGTCTGCAAACGCGCTTTTCCAGCAAGCCATCATGCACAACGCCGACCATCGCGTTGTGCGGTCCATCCCTGTCCCAGCCGTCGAGGGGCGGCCTGCGCTGATCGTACACCTTTTGCCGTTGCGCCGTGCCGCACATGACATCTTTTCGGGCGCGGATATCCTTGTCGCGGCAACTGCCGTCAGCGTCAGCGCGACGGTGCCGTCGCCCGATATCCTTTCGGGCCTGTTCGACTTGACGCCGGCGGAAGCCCGGCTTGCGGTTGTGCTTGCCACCGGCCGGTCCGTGCAGGAAGCCGCCCTCGAAATCGGCGTCGCCGTCAAATCGGCCCGTACTTATCTCGATCGAATTTTTCGGAAAACCGGAACCAGTCGCCAAAGCCAGCTCGTGGCGCTGCTGACGAGCGCGCGGCCGTTTTCGTGATTTCGGTCAGTCAACCGGCCCGACGTTGCAAGATTGCAACAGCCAGGACTGAAAACGCTGCAAGAACAGGGGGAATGCCGCGAAGTGTAGGCATTTGCCGACTGTCCGGCCGTTGCCGGCTTCATGCATGGTCCATCTCATCGGGAGCTTTGCGATCGGCCGGCGCCGTTCTGGAAAGAAGGGGATAATTCGATGAAGAGCCGTGTTGTAGAAGGCTTTGAGTGGTCGGCTGCATTGGGGGCTGCCGGCATCCTGATGTCGTCCCGCGTGCCGGTTCGCGGGGCCGGAGCTTTGGTGATAGCCGCGGCAGCCGGCCTGGTGGCCCTCGCGCCGACTCCGGCGGCTGCGTTTGTGTGTGAAGATATAAATTATGGCGCAGATGGCGCCGGGGCTTCGCCCACCGGTATGGCATGCGGAACTATCGCCCAAGCTGCGGGCGGATCCTCGACGGCGGTCGGCGGTAGAGCCGTTTCTGATGGAGACCTCAGTACCGCTCTTGGCGATGATGCGTGGGCCGGGGGAATCTCGGGTCCCATCAACCATAACAATGCAAGCACGACGGCTATCGGCGCCCGTGCTCAGGCTGGTGCGGGAGGCCCTAACCAGGCCAACGCTACCGCTCTTGGCGCCTCGGCCAAGGCGAATGCGGTGAATGCCACCGCCCTCGGCACCGGTGCGACGGCCAATTTTGCCGATTCAGTCGCCGTAGGCCAAGGTGTGACCACGACACGCGCCAATCAGGTGGCTATCGGCAACAGCAGCGCCACCTACACTCTGTCGGGCATCAACAGCGCAGCCAGCAGGGAGGCCCAGAGCGGACCGAAATACCTGGTGACATCGGACGCTGCGGGCAATTTGGCGACGGCTTCCGTCAATATCGACGAAATCGAAGGGCTGGCCGACGACGTGGCAGCCCACACCGCCCAGATTGCCTCGCTCAACACCACAGTCGGCAATCATACCATGCAGCTTGCCGATCACGAGACGCGCATTGTCAACAACACCAACCAGATCAACGCGCTCAACACGACGGTCGGCGATCATACGATCCAGCTTGCCGATCACGAGGCGCGTATCACCAACAATACCAACACGCTCAACCTGCACACCGCGCAGATTTTCAGCCTCGACAGTCGCACCACGATCAACGAGGCTAACATCGCCCTGCTCGACGGCCGCGTCAGCGCGCTGGAGGGCGGGTTGCAGAACCTTGGCGAGCAGGTCAGCGAAAACCGCTCGGAAGCCCGCGCCGGAACGGCGCTTGCGCTGGCGACAGCGGGATTGCGTTACGACGACAGGCCCGGCAAATTGTCGTTGGCCGGCGGCTTTGGCCATTTCAAGGGCCAGTCGGGCCTGGCGCTCGGCCTCGGCTATAGCACGAGCCTGGATTTGCGCCTCAACGCCGCCGTGTCGGCCTCGACAAGCCGTGGCGATGTCGGCGTCAGCGTTGGCGCATCGTGGACGCTGAACTGATGCAGCCGGCATGACCGCAAAGTTGCCGGGATCGGTGCGGCCGACGGGCAGAATGTTGCTGGCCGCCTTGGTGCTGACGGCAGCCGTTCCGCAGCTTGTCCAGCCTGCCCTGGCGCAAACGTCGAAAACCCAGAAATCGGCCAAGCCCCAGGCGCCGAAGCCGGCCAATATCGACCGCAACGGCGTGCTGATCCTGGTGCGCGGCTCGCTGCTGGCGCTCGACCATGCCAACAAGACGGGGAATTACACGGTGCTGCGCGATCTCGGCGCGCCGGGCTTCCAGACCAACAATGCGGCCAAGCTTGCCGAGATCTTCGCCAGCCACCGCAATGACGGCATCGACCTCGGCGGCGTCGCGGTGCTGGAGCCGCAATTGACGCTGCTGCCGCAGATCGAGTCCAACGGCATGTTGCATATGGCCGGTTTCTTTCCCTCGGTGCCGATGCAGGTCAATTTCGAGCTGTTGTTTGCGCCGGTCGAACGGCAATGGAAGGTGTTCGGCATCTCGGTCGCGCTCAGCAAGGCCGGCCCCGAAGCGCCGGCGACGGAGCCGCAACCGCCAAAGCCTGTGGCCACCGAAATACCCGACCCGCCGACGCCGGCGGTCAATCCCAGAAGGGCCGCCGAACAAACCGGCAAGTGAGGCGTCACGGCCCTGAAACTCAGGACGTTTGCGAAAGGCTTGCGTCGAGCGCCTGCATGGCGACGGTGACAAGATCGTGCAGCCGCTCTTTCGGCACGCCGTCGCGTGCCTGCACCGAAAGGCCGTGCATCAGCGTGGCGTAATAATCCCCCAACGTCTCGGCATCGGTATCCGGCTTCAATTCGCCATCGCGCACCGCCTGCTTCAACCGCTCGACGATCGATGCGGTACGCGCCAGCCGATGCTCCGCCAGCCATTGCAGCACGGCGTCATTTTCGACGGCGCAATTGGTCGCGGCCGTCACCACCATGCAGCCCTGCGGCTGCCCCGGCCGCGTATAGATTTCGACGGCGTCGCGAAGCATGCGCTCGATGACGCGCCGGACATTTGGTTCTTCCTGCAGTGCGCGTGTGGCGAAGCCGCCCTCATTGGCCTCGTAAAGTGCCACCGCTTCGCGAAACAGATCCTCCTTCGAGCCGAAGGCGGCATAGATGCGCGCCGATGCGAGACCAAGCGCCGATACGAGATCGGCCATCGAGGTGCCCTCGTAGCCGCGTCTCCAGAAAGCGTCGCGGGCTTTCTCCAGCGCCTGGTCGCGGTCGAACTCCCTTGGCCTTCCCGCCATGGCGGTCTCCAATTTTTGTCGATCAACAAATAATCCGCTTGACTTCGGATTGCAAATCTCAATTCTTTGTCGATCATTAAATAATTGTCGACAAGGAGACCGGCATGAGTTCACTGGATCAAGGCGCGCCGCTCGGGGCGATAACGCAGGGAGCAAGCAGGGCGAAACATGGCGCAACGCTGGCGCTGCTCGCCTTCGCGCAGCTCATCATCTCGCTCGACCTCAACATAGTCTTCGTGGCGTTGCCGGAGATCGGCGCCGGCCTCGGATTTTCAGGCCAGACCCTGCAGTGGGTGGTCAGCGCCTACACCGTCTTCACCGGCGGCTTCCTGCTGTTCGGCGGCCGGGCCGCCGACCTGATCGGCCAGCGCCGCGTCTTCACCTTCGCGCTCTGGCTCTACGCGCTCTCATCTCTGGTCGGCGGCCTCGCCTGGTCGCCGGAAATCATCATCGCGGCCCGCGCCGTGCAAGGCATCGGCGCCGCGTTCCTGTTTCCTGCGACGTTGTCGCTGATCAACCGCCTGTTCGCCGAGGGACCGGAACGCAACCGGGCGCTCGCCGTCTGGGGCGGCGCGGGCGCCAGCGGCCTGACGCTCGGTTCGCTTGCCGGCGGGTTTCTGACCAGCGCCTTCGGCTGGCCGTCGGTCTTCTACGTCAACGTGCTGTTGGCCGGGATCGCCATCATCGCGGCTTTCGCCATCATCCCGCGCGATCGCAAGCGGCACGAGCAGCGCAGCTTCGATCTGCCGGGCGCGCTGACCGTCACCGCCGGCGCGACGCTGCTTGTCTTCACCCTGGTTCAGGGGCCCGAATATGGCTGGGGCTCTGGCGCAATCATCGTCAGCGCAGCACTGGCGGCATTCTTCCTGATCGCCTTCACCGTGATCGAGGCCAACAGCGCCGACCCGCTGATGCCGCTGCGCCTGTTCCACAACCGCAGCCTCGTCGCCGGCATGACGATAACCTTCCTCTACATGGGCACTTTCGGCGCGCTGCCCTACTTCCTCACCGTGCTGCTGCAGAACGTGCACGGCTTCACTGCCTTGCAGACGGGCCTCGCCTTTCTCGTGCCGTCGGTCGCCATCGCCACCGGCACGCAACTCGGCGAGCGTCTGGCAACGCGCTTTTCGACGCGCAGCACCCTGGTCGGCGGCATGATCGTCGGCGCGGTCGGCACAGCATTGATGGTATCAGGCGCGACTGCCGACAGCAGCTATCTGGCCCTCGTACCCGGCCTGATCGTCTCCGGCGTCGGACAAGGCATCGTCTGGACCGCAATGTGGATTGCCGCCGCTTCCGGCGTTGCCCATGACCAGCAAGGCGTCGCCTCGGGGATGGCTTCGACGACGCTCAATGTCGGCAACGCCATCGGCATGGCCGTGCTGATTGCGATTGCGAACAGCCAAATCGGCGAATTGTCCGGCGATGCGTTGAAAATTGCCGTCGCCGACGGCATCCAGGTTGCCTTCCGGCTCGCGGCGGGCGGCATCGTCGTCAGTTTGCTGGCAGCAATAGTGCTTCCGGCAAAGGCTCGATGAGAACAGGCGGCGTCCCGGCCTCGCGCCGCGACGCCTGTCAATTCACCCGGCTGATGCAGAAATCGATGACGTCGATCAGTGCAGACTTCTGCGGCGTCGCCTCGAGCGGCGCCAGCGCGTCGCGGGCTATCTCGCCGAAATGGCGGGCGCGCCCGATGGTGTCGGCAATCGCCCCGTGGCGGAGCATCAGGCCGATGGCCTTTTCCAGCCCGGCATCGTCGGCGGCATTGTCCTCGATGGCGCGTTTCCAGAAGCTGCGCTCGGCCTTGGTGCCGCGCCGATAGGCGAGGATCACCGGCAGCGTCACCTTGCCCTCGCGGAAATCGTCGCCGACGTTCTTGCCGAGATCCTTGCTGGTGCCGCCGTAATCCAGCGCGTCATCGATCAGCTGGAAGGCAAGGCCGAGATTCATGCCGTAGGAGCGGAGTGCTGCGCGATCGTTGCGCGTCGCCTGGGCGATGACCGGGCCGACCTCGGCGGCAGCCGAGAACAGCGCCGCGGTCTTGGCCTTGATCACCGCGAAATGCTCGTCCTCGGTGGTCTCGAGGTTTTTGGCGGCGGCAAGCTGCATCACCTCGCCTTCGGCGATGATCGAAGCAGCGCTGGACAGGATGTCGAGCGCTTCAAGCGAGCCGACATCGACCATCATGCGAAAGGCCTGGCCGAGCAGGAAATCACCGACCAGAACACTGGCCTGGTTGCCCCAGATCATGCGCGCCGTCTTCTTGCCGCGCCGCATGCCGCTTTCGTCGACGACGTCGTCGTGGAGAAGTGTCGCGGTATGCATGAATTCGACCGATGTGGCGAGCTTGACATGGCCGTCGCCGGAATAGCCGAACATCTGGGCCGCGGCGAGCGTCAGCATCGGCCGCAGCCGTTTGCCGCCCGACGAGATCAGATGGTTGGCTATCTCCGGAATCATCTCGACATCGGAGCCGGCCTTCGACAGGATCAATTTGTTGACGCGCCCCATGTCGGCCACGGTCAGGTCGATGAGGTCCTTTATCGAGGCGGCTTCGCGCTTCCCGTTTTCAATGTTGAGAACGACACCCACGGCAAAACTCCCAACCTCGATATGCACGACGGCAACATGGTCCCTGAACAGACTCTAGGGTGTCACCCACCGGCGCGGCAAGAGGCGAATTGGCGCGCCGGCTCTGGTACATGATCACGCCTACGTTTACATCAACGCCGCAAACTGCGAGTTTAGGGCCATGATCTATCGATATGATCGAAATGGTGTGAGGCCATCTGTCCGGATACGCGGAGCGAAGGCGCAGGAAGCCATTCGGCTTTCAAGTCCTTCGCGACAAAGTAGCCGGGCAGATGGACCACATCCTCCGGACGCCGAAACGGCTGCAAGCTGCGTCGTCGAACCGCTCGGCCGGGGGAAAGACCCCGACCTTCACGCTTCTCCTCGCATCTTCTTGCCGTTTCAGGCGCCATTTCGACCATATCGATAGATCATGGCCCTAATCCGATGATAGAGCTCATCCGCACCAACGACGCCGTCATCATTTCGTTTGTCGAATCGCTGATGCGCGATGCCGGCATCGGCTGTTTCGTCGCCGACCAGAACATGAGCGTCCTCGACGGCTCGATCGGCATCCTGCCCCGCCGTGTCATGGTGGACGCCGACAAGGCCGATGCGGCGCGGCGCATCCTGACGGATGCCGGCATCGCTAACGAGATCCGCCAAAAATAATGTCCCCGTCGCCCGCTGCCCTTGTCCCGGACATGCCGGCTCATACGGTCGATGCCTTTCATCGCGGTCGCTTCTGGCTGGTGCAGCCGAGAAAGGCGGGCCACCGCGCCGGCATGGATGCGATGATGCTGGCGGCTGCCGTGCCGTCCTCCTTCGCCGGGCGGCTTGCCGATTTTGGCGCGGGCGCTGGTGCGGCCGGCCTGGCGGTCCTGTCGCGCTGCCCCGGTGCCGCGGCCGTGCTCATCGAGCGTTCCCCGGAAATGGCGGCCTTCGCCACCACCACGCTTGCCCACCCCGGCAATGCGCATCTCAGCGACCGCGCCTCGGTGCTCGTCGCCGATGTCGCGCTGTCGGGCCGGGCGCGAACGGCCGCCGGACTTGAGGACAACAGCTTCGATTTCGTCATCATGAACCCGCCGTTCAATGCCGCCGAGGATCGCGCGACGCCCGATCCGCTGAGAAAGGCCGCGCATGTCTCGGAGGATGGGCTGTTCGACAGCTGGATCCGCAGCGCGGCCGCGGTGGTCAGACCGGGCGGCGGGCTGGCCGTCATCGCCCGGCCGGAACAGCTCGGCGCCATCCTCGATGCCATCGCCGGCCGCTTCGGCGATGCCGAGATGCTGGCCGTCCATCCTCGCCCCGAAGCGGCGGCGATCCGCATCGTCGTCCGGGCAGCACTCGGCGCACGCGGCAAACTGTCGATCCAACCACCGCTGATGCTGCATGCCTATTCAGGCAATGGCCCTTCGGAGCGGGCAGAGCTGATCAATAACGGGCTGGCGTCGCTTTTCGGAGACTGATCCATTCTGATTGCCGGGGTGACGGCATTGCCGTTGCCCGGCGAATTCCTACATGCCTCAAGCAAATCGACCGGAGACCGCCCCCTCGTGAAACGCCTTTTCAACCGCCTGCTGCCGAAATCCTGGCGCTCCGCCGTCGTCACCATTCCGGTCATCCGGCTGCACGGCACGATCATGCCCGGCGGCGGCCAGTTCCGGCCGAGCCTGTCGCTCGCTTCCACCGCCGGCCTTCTCGAAAAGCTGTTTTCCTTCGACGCGCCGGCGGTCGCCATCTCGATCAACTCGCCAGGCGGCTCGCCGGTGCAGTCGCGGCTGATCTTCAGGCGCATCCGCGACCTGGCGAGCGAGAAGAACAAGAAGGTCCTGGTTTTCGTCGAGGACGTGGCGGCGTCGGGCGGCTACATGATTGCGGTCGCCGGCGACGAGATCTTTGCCGACCCGTCCTCCATCGTCGGCTCGATCGGCGTGGTGTCGGCCTCGTTCGGCTTTCCGGAGCTGTTGAAGAAGATCGGTATCGAGCGCCGCGTCCACACCGCCGGCCAGAACAAGGCGGTGCTCGACCCGTTCAAGCCGGAAAAGAAGGAGGACGTCGAGCGCCTGAAGGCGCTGCAGCTCGAGGTCCACGAGACCTTCATCGACCTCGTCAAGGACAGGCGCGGCAGCAAGCTCAAGGACGATCCCGACCTGTTCACCGGCCTGTTCTGGACGGCCAAGAAGGGGCTTGAACTCGGACTGGTCGATGCGCTCGGCGACATGCGCAGCGTGCTGAAGAGCCGTTTCGGGCCGAAAACCCAGCTCAAGCTGATCACCGCGCCGCGCGGCCTGTTCGGCCGCTTCGGCCTGTTCGGCTCGAGCTTTTCGGCGCCCGATATCGCCGCCGCCGCGGCAAGCGGCGTCATCGATGCGGCGGAAGAGCGCGCGCTGTGGGCGCGCTTCGGGCTTTGAAAAGCCGGTGAAAGCGTCTAGCATAAATCATCAACCGACCCGACCGGCGGCCTTGCCGGCCTTGCGAGGGAGGAGTTTGACATGCCGCAGATCATTTTCTTCGCCGTCGTCGGCATTGCCGCCTATTTCGGCTACCGCTCCTTCGTCAGGGAAGCCGAGCGTGTGACCGCCAAGGTGCGGCGTACCGAAAAGCAGGCCGCCAACGGTACAATGGGAACATTGGTCAAGGACCCGAAGACCGGCGAATACCGTCTGGCCAAGGATTGACCGTCGTCCCCCTCGCGGCCGAGCCAGTGAACGCCGAGGCCGGCATCCGGGTTTCGCATGCGCACGCCAAGATAAATCTCGCGCTGCACGTCACCGGCCAGCGCGCCGACGGCTATCACACGATCGAAAGCCTGGCTGTGTTCACGCGCTTCGGCGACCGCATCGAAACGGAACTTGCCGACAGCGATGGGTTTTCCATGTCCGGCAAATACGCCTCCGCGGTGCCGGTCGACGACAATAATCTGGTGGTGAGAGCGCGCGATGCACTGCGGCGCGAGGCCGGTCCCCAGCACGCACCGGCTGTCGCCATCAGGCTCGAAAAGAACCTGCCGGTTGCGTCCGGTGTCGGCGGCGGGTCGAGCGATGCGGCGGCTGTGCTGCGCGCCCTGGTCCAGACCTGGAGCCTCGACATCGGCGATGCCGAACTGGCGCGGATCGGCCTGTCGCTCGGCGCCGACGTGCCGATGTGCCTCGCAGCCAAGCCGCTGATAGCCCGCGGCATCGGCGACGAGCTGACGCTCGTGCCGGGTTTCCCGGCGCTGGGTCTGGTGCTCGTCAATCCCGGCACTGCCGTCTCGACGGCCGACGTGTTCGAAGCGCTTGGCCGCCGCGACAATGCGGGACTGCCGCCGCTGCCGCGCAACCTCGACTTCCACAGCATCCGCAACTGGCTGGAGATCACCCGCAATGATCTCGAGCCTGCGGCGCGCGCAATCCAGCCCGCGATCGGCAAGGCGCTTTCCGTGCTCAACAAGGCCGGAGCCGGTTTTGCCAGGATGTCCGGCTCCGGCGCCACCTGCTTCGGGCTGTTCGAGACCGGCAATGTGGCCAAGCGCGCGGCCGTCGATATTCGCAGCCGCCATCCCGACTGGTTTGTCGCGGCGACGCGAAGCGTGACATCGGAGGTTGATGCCCATGGCCAGGATTGACGAGAGCCGCCCCTTCGTTCCCGTGCACATCGCAGTACTGACCGTTTCCGATACGCGCAGCCTCGCCGACGACAAATCCGGGCAGACGCTGGCCGACCGCATTGCCGAGGCCGGCCATGTCCTGGCCGCCCGCGACATCGTCACCGACGACCGCGACAAGATCCGCGACAAGGTCCTGGGCTGGTCAAGGGACGAAGCGATTGATGTCGTCATCACCACCGGCGGCACCGGCTTCACCGGCCGCGACGTGACGCCGGAAGCGCTGGAGCCGATCTTCGAAAAGCGCATGGACGGCTTTTCCGAAGTGTTCCACCGCATCTCCTACGACAAGATCGGCACTTCGACGATCCAGAGCCGGGCAACCGGCGGCGTCGTCAACGCCACCTTCGTTTTCGTGCTGCCGGGCTCGCCCGGCGCCTGCAAGGACGCCTGGGACGGCATCTTGAAGCCGCAGCTCGACTATCGGCACATGCCCTGCAACTTCGTCGAGATCATGCCGCGGCTGGACGAGCATTTGCGGCGCGGCTGAGACGAACCGAAGTATCAGCCAAGCGACCTCGGTTTAGCGAATGACCGGCTCGCCGTGAAAACGCCGGCGCGACGGCGGCGACACGCCGAAGCCAACCTCCATCATCAGCCGCGGCGTGAGCGTCGGCACGGTGCCCATATGGAAGCCGAACGGATCCTCGACAAAGCCGAGGCCGGCCGGCCCGGTCAGCGTGACCGGGCTCTGCTCGCCGTAGACGCCCAGCACCTCTTCCGCCGAATGGCCGACCAGCAGCGTCAGCTGATGCTTCAGGATGCGGCGGTTATGGGAGCCGCGGACATAGACATGCGGCCCAGTATCGGCGTCGACCGGCACCAGGTAGAAAAAGAACTTCAGCATGCGCCAGTCGTCGAGGTCGAAATGGTATTTGCCGAGCGAGGCCATGTTCTTGTCGGCGTCCGAGACGCCACCGGTCGGAAAGCTCCACCAGACGCGGGTGGTGATCAGCTTGGCCTGGCTGCCGAGATAGTGCGCTGCGATATCGAGAAGCAGCGGATCGCGCTGCACGGCGACCGCAGCGTTGCAGTCGAGGACCCATTCGAAATAGTGACCGCTGAGCAGCGGGCGGCCGAAATGCTTTTCGGCATCGGCGTGTTTTTTGGGCAGGAATTCCAGCCGACGGTCGAAATTGCCGAAGCATGGCGTGCGCTCGGCGAAGCGGACAATCTCCTCATGGATGGCGGCCGGCAGCATCAGGCCCGAATAGAGCCCCTCCGTCCGCAGCGCGCCGACGACGGCATCGCGATCGACGCCGGCGAACATCGTTTCACCGACATTGCGCGCCGGCGGAACGGGCTTTGCACCGCGCCAGTGCAGGCGCCGCGCCGGCATGGTGCGGGCCAGCATGAACATCGGCAGCCATGCCGGATTCTCGCGAAGGTCGGAAAGATAGGTCGGGATGCGGGCGGCGATGCGGCGCAGCGTGCCGCCGTTTCGTGCGATCGCCTCGAGGCTTGCAGCGCCGGACTTGTCAGGGCTTGAAAGGGTCATCGGGGTCCTCAAAATGTCGAGGGAACAGCATCGACGTTAGTCGTCGCCGCTCCGGCACACCCCAAACCCTATTCGCCCATATCGCCGGGAATGGTAACCCCCGGCCAGATTTTGTGCAATGCACAATAAACGACGACCCGCCAGAAAATGTGCTTGGGCGGAGTTCCCATAACCGGGACCGTAAGCCGTCACTTCCGCGGCGCGACCCAGATCTCGGCGTGGAGCCTCCTGGTCGCCAGGCCGCGGGCGATCGCTTCGGCGCTGCGGGCGTTCTTCGACAGCGCCGCGGCCTGACGCTTGCTGATCACCAAGCCTTCGGCGAGAGCGCGATTTCCGGCAAAGACTCGCGACAGGAACGGCGTGCGGCTGCCGCGTGCCCGCGAGAACCGCGCCGCCATGGTTTGCCTGGCGGTATGGGCGACGACCTCGTCGATCCAGCCCTCTCCCAGCCGCGCGCCCGGTTCCAGCAAGAGCAGCCAGTCGCCCTTGGCCTGCCTGATGCCGGCGGCGATGCCGCCGCTGACATAGTGGCAGCCGGCATGTTCGGCGACGCGGTGCGTCTGATCGGTCGAGCCGGTGTCGCAGACGAGAACGTCGCGCACCACGCCTTCGACCGCGCCGCCGATCAGCGAGGCGAGCGTGCGGGCAAGGCCCTCCTCGTCATTCAGGGTTTCGATCAGGACGCTGAGCATGTTTAGCCGAATAGCGGAAAGCGGTGGGCAGCGCCAGTTTTTGCGGCGCACCGCCAGAAAGTTCTTGCTTTGTTCTCATCGATACGATAGGAATACATTCATGAGCAGAGCGATTCGACAGCGGGCGGACAGTCCCTGGGAAAGGGCCAAGATGGAACAGATCGTGCGTGCCGATATTGCAGCCTTCGGCGCTGGCAGGGCCGAAATGGCGAATGCGATGATCGAGCAGAGCGGCATGCGTGTCCGTCCGGACCGCAATCGCGGCAGGTCGGCGGGCATCAATCCGTCCGGCCGTTTCGAGCCGGTCAGCCGGCATGTGTTCGACGATGGATGGAATTCGCTGGAGGAGCTGCCGCCGTTCAAGACCGAGGTACAGGTCGAGAAGCCGCGCACCATCATCACGCGCAACGAATCGCCCGACATCTCCTTCGACCGCTCGATCAATCCCTATCGCGGCTGCGAACATGGCTGCGTCTATTGTTTCGCGCGGCCGACGCACAGCTTCATGGGCCTGTCGCCGGGGCTGGATTTCGAATCGAAGCTGTTTGCCAAGCCGGATGCGGCGCGGCTGCTCGACAAGGAATTGTCCAGGGATAATTACCAGCCGCGCACCATCGCCATCGGCACCAATACCGATCCTTATCAGCCGATCGAGAAGCAATACCGGATCATGCGCGAGATCCTCGAAGTGCTGGAGGCGCGCGGCCATCCGGTCGGCATCGTCACCAAGTCGGCGCTGGTGACACGCGATATCGACATTCTGTCACGCATGGCCGAACGCGGGCTGGCCAAGGTGGCATTGTCGGTGACGACATTGGACAGGATGCTGGCCAGAACGATGGAGCCGCGAGCGTCGACGCCGACCAAGCGGCTGGAGGCGATCAGGCAGCTTTCGGACGCCGGCATTCCGGCCTCGGTGATGGTCGCGCCGATCATCCCCGGACTGACCGACCCGGAGATGGAGCGCATCCTCGATTCGGCGCAGGCAGCGGGCGCGCGCGAGGCCGGCTATGTGCTGCTGCGCCTGCCGCTGGAGGTCGCGCCGATCTTCAAGGACTGGCTGCTGCGCCATTATCCCGATCGCTATCGCCACGTCATGTCGCTGATCCGTTCGATGCGCGACGGCAAGGACTACGATTCGGAATGGGGCAAGCGCATGAAAGGCTCCGGTCCCTATGCCTGGCAGATCGGCCGGCGTTTCGAGATCGCTGCCAAACGGCTCGGCCTCAACGCCGAGCGGCGCTCGCTCAGGACCGACCAGTTCGTCCCCGCCGCCAAGGCTACCGAGCAGCTGATGCTGCTGTGACAAAGCGTCTCGCGCCAGCCGGTTGAAACGGCCGGCAACGGGCAAAAAATCCCGTCCGGCCTGTCCTGTCCCCGGGCTTGCAGACGGTAGCCCCCTCCTGGTCCGGTGCCCCGCCCGACCCGGAGGGGACTTGCGGAGAATCGGAGCCGATGCGAACCTCGCCGCACCATGGCTCGCCCGCGTTCCGATTCTCCGCTTCTCTTCGAAATCGTCGAGAAACCCGACTTCTCGTTCGAGACGAGGGCGATGGCCGAAGGCCTTTGGCCGGTGGCGGGGATGGACGAGGCCGGCCGCGGCCCGCTCGCCGGGCCGGTGGTGGCGGCAGCGGTGGTGCTCGATCCCGCCAACATCCCCGACGGCCTCGACGATTCCAAGCGGCTGACGCATTTGCAGCGTGAGGCGCTGTTCCTGAAAATCCTCGGCTCCGCGCTCGCCGTATCGATGGCCTCGGTCAGCGCCGAAGGCATCGATGCCTCCAACATCCTCAAGGCCAGCCTGGAGGCGATGCGCCGTGCCGTGGCCGGCCTGTCAATCCGGCCGAAGCTGGCACTGGCCGACGGCCGCGACGTGCCGCCCGGGCTGCCCTGCGAGGGCAAAGCACTGATCAAGGGCGACCAGCGCTCGCAGTCGATCGCCGCAGCCTCGATCGTCGCCAAGGTGATGCGCGACCGCATGATGTGCGGCTGCGGCAGCCATCATGCGCGTTACGGCTTCGAACTGCATATGGGCTACGCCACTGTGCGCCATCGCACGGCGATCGATCTGCACGGGCCAGTGGCGCGGCTGCACCGCGCCTCCTTCGCGCCGTTCCGGTTCGGCGGCACCGAGGTGCTGGAGGAAGAGGGTTTTTCGGATTTGGATTGAGCGATTCGGCAAGGTGTGATCTCCCCCCTCGAGGGGGAGATGGCCGGCAGGCCAGAGGGGGTCGCCTCGCGTGAAGCGCCAACGTTCTCTTTCGTTCCATAGGGCGTCGCGCCAGGACGTACCGACCCCCTCTGTCGCCTTTGGCGACATCTCCCCCTCGAGGGGGGAGATTACGCGCTTGGCCGCTTTCGCTAACAAAAAAGCCGCCAGGTTTCCCGAGCGGCTTCGATGACTTGTTGATGCAGCCGTTCAGTTCAGCTTCGACTTCAGATCCTGCAGGGAGGCGTTGAACAGGTCGGCGCCGGCCTTGGCGTCGATCTTGCCGGCCAGCAGCGCCCGCGCGGCTTCGACCGCGATGTCGACAGCGCTGGCACGCACTTCGCCGATCGCTTCGCGCTCGGCCTGGCCGATCTTCTGCTCGGCCAAGGCGGTGCGCCGAGCGACATAGTCCTCGGTCTTCTTGTGCGCCTCGGCGGCAAGCATGTCGGCTTCGCGCTTGGCGGCGGCGACGATGGCCGCGGCCTCCTGCTCGGCTTCCTTGCGCTTGCGCTGGTATTGGCCAAGCAGCTGCTGGGCTTCTTCGCGCAACCGGCGCGCTTCCTCGAGCTCGGAGCTGATCTTGTCGGCACGCGCATCGAGCGCCTTGGCGATCATGCCCGGCACCTTGATGTAGATGGCGATGCCGAGGAAGATTACGAGGGCAACAGTTGCCCAAAGCGTCGCGAGAGATGTGGCGTCCATGATGCGCTCCTCACCCGGCCACGGATTTGACCGCGGCCGCGATTTCGGCCTTGCTGGCCTTGCCGCCGACAAGCGCCTCGACGATGGCCGAAGCGGTGTCCTCGGCGATCGTGCCGACTTCCTTCATGGCATTGGCCTTGATGGAAGATATACGCGCCTCGGCCTCGCCAAGCTTCTGGTCAAGCGCTGCCTCGATCGTCTTGCGGGCAGCTTCGGCTTCCGCCTTGGCCGCATCGTTGGCCTGCTGGCCGATCGCATTGGCCTTGCCCTTGGCTTCCGCCAATTCCTGCTCATAGGCGGCAACGGCGGCATCGGCCTCGCTTTTCAGCCGGGCAGCATGGTCGAGATCCTGGGTAATGCGGTCGTTGCGCACGTCGATGATGCCGCCAACGCGCGGCATCACCACCCGTTTCAAGAAGAGATAAAACAGCCCGAAGGTGATCGCCAGCCATAGAAGCTGCGAGGGGAATGTCTCCGGATTGAATGGCGGAAACGTGCCGTGCGCCTCGGCGGGCACGCCGGTGCCAGCGCTGCCACCTTCGACGGCGGGCGCGGACTCTTGCGCAAAGGCAGATGTCACGAACATCGCATTCCCCTGTCCATACAGTCAGGGCGCACCTTGCGCCCCCTCTTCGTCGGCCCGGTGTTTCTTACTTGAACACCAGCAGGAAGGCGATGAGAAGGGAGAAGATGCCCAGCGCTTCGGTCACGGCGAAGCCGAAGATCAGACGGCCGAACTGGCCATCGGCGGCCGACGGATTGCGCAGCGCGCCCGCCAGATAGCTGCCGAAGATGTTGCCGAGGCCGATGCCGGCGCCACCCATGCCGAGGCAAGCGATGCCCGCGCCGATTGCAGCTGCTGCGTTTACTTCCATGTCAAACTCCTTGTGGTTCCATTGTCGTTGCAGTTTGTAATGACGGTAAATCCGCCGGTGAAATTCCCTAGTGACTGGGATGCAAAGCGTCGTTGAGATACATGCAGGTCAGAACTGCAAAGACGTAGGCTTGCAGGAAAGACACCAGCACTTCCAAGGCCGTCAGCGCTACCGCCATAGCCAATGGCAGGATCGAACCCGCCACGCCAGCCGCGCCAAGCGCGCTCAGCGAAACGACGAAGCCGGAAAAGACCTTGAGGGTGATGTGGCCAGCCAGCATGTTCGCGAACAAGCGGACAGAAAGGCTGATTGGTCGCGACAAAAACGAGATGACCTCGATCGGTACGACGAGGAACATCATCACTAAAGGCACGCCCTGCGGTACGAACAGCTTTAGAAAGCCGAAGCCGTGCTTCATGAAGCCGTAGACGATGACGGTTCCGATCACCAGCGCAGCCAGGCCGAAGGTGACGATGATGTGGCTGGTGACGGTGAAGAAATAAGGAAAAAGCCCGAGCAAATTGGCGACGAGCACGAACATGAACAGCGAAAACACCAAGGGGAAGAACTTCATGCCTTGGGTTCCGGCTGAATCGCGCAGCATGTTGCCGACGAATTCATATGCCATCTCGGAAACTGACTGCAGGCGGCCGGGAATGAGGCTGCGGCTCGATGTGCTGAGGTAGAGAAACGCCGCCGCGACAGCCACCGTCGCGACCATGAACAGCGCCGAATTGGTGAAGGACAGGTCATAGCCGCCGATGTGAATCGGAACAAGCGGATGTATCTGGAACTGGTGGATTGGATCGACCTTGTCAGCAGCCACTTTTAATCCCCATCAAAGTCGCACGCGACTCTACTATGCGTTCATTGCGCCGGTGAGTGGCGCGCTAATTCATTCTTTCGGATCGCGCGGTTTATCGCTTTGTCCGAATTCTGCCATAAGCCCTGCTGAGCGCATGACATTGAGCACGCCGGCGCCAAAACCCAGCAGCAAAAAAACGATCAGACCCCATGGCGTTGTCCCCGCCAGACGGTCGATGATCCAGCCGATGCCGGCACCAACCACTATCCCGGCGATGAACTCGCTGGACAGCTTGAGCGCCTGGCCGTACCCGGCCGCACTGCCCGCTTTCGCGTCGTCTTTCCCCTCGAGCCGGTCCGGCCGCCTTGTCGCAAGCGATGCTTCAAGGTCGCGCCGGCGGCGCTCAAGATCGTCGTCGCGGATGTCGGCTTCATGCTGCTTGCCGCGGCCGGTTTTGCCGGTTCCGTCTGGCCCATTCTTGTCGGCCACGCAACCCCCCTGCCCGGTCAGACCGTCACCGTCCGTCCGCTTCTTAAAGTCGCCGGCAACATAGTTAGAGGGTCAGCGCCCGTCAAGCCACGGGCAGACGTTCAAGCTCAAGTATTTTTCCGTTATAAATCAGATACTTGCCTGGGTGCGACATCGTGCCCGACACAGTCTCCGGCGGGCCGTGGCCGAATCCCCGCGGCGATGCGTCTTCGATCGGCCGCTCTCGCGGGAAAGATGCAAGGGCTGCCCGAGCGCTCAGCTCCAGCCGCCACCATAGGTGCGGTAGAAGATGTGCAGGCCGATCCTGGTCATTTTCTGCATCGTCCGCGCCCAGCCCGGATGGACGTAGTTGGCGTAATAATGGGTCGACGAGCCGACTTCCGGAATGAAGATCTTGCCGGCTGTGACGGCCATGGCGACATCCTGTGCGGTCTTGTAGGCAGCGGGGTTGTCGATGCGCTTCTTCCGGCCGTCGCAGGCGAAGGAAAACTGGCAGCGGTTGAACCAGTTGTCGTTCTGGTAGACGACGCCGCAGATCGAGTTCGGATAGGCCGGGTTGCGGACGCGGTTGAGGATGACCTGGGCAACGGCGGCCTGGCCGCGCACGGATTCGCCGCGCGCTTCGAAATAGATGCCGTTGGCGAGACATGCCTGCTCCGGCTTGGAAAAGACGCTCGCCGGCAGCGGCGTCTGCATCCAGGAATGGTCGCCCTTGCTCAGCGGCGGAATGAAGCGACCGTCGTTTGGGTCCTCGTCCTGCAGCAAGGCCTCGAAGGGCGACGCTTGTGCATAATCGGGAGCGGACGAGGCGTAGGCGGTCGCCAGCACGTCCGGATGATCATTGTTGACCAGCGCGGCAAGCATCGCCGGTACGCCGGGATCCGGCTTCTTGTCGATGCGCGTGTGGAAGGCGGCGGCGATCTGGATTTCCTTGCCTTTGATCTCGGGCTTGGCGAAAGCCATCCTCAGGCCGCTGTCCATGCTTGGGCGGAGCAGCGAAGAGGTGCGCTCGAAGATCGAGCCGGCATTGAAGTTCTTCGGCGGCGAGACGGGCGAGACCTGGATGATGCGGCCCTTCTTGTCGGCACGCGTGATGCGGTTCTCGTCCGGCGTCGTGCCGGCGATGCCGCCCTTGCCGCGAAACGAAACGGCGCCGATGCCGGGCAACTGGACACCGGACCCGGAGAGCGAGCCGGTGCTGCTGGAATCGAGGAAGGGCATTTCGGCTGCGTGAACGGAGCCGGCGACGGATTTCTCGACATAGGCGTTCCAGCGGACGCTCGGCGCCTCCAGGCCGGAGACGAGGCTGGTCATGTCCTGATAGGCAGCGACCGTTGGAAAGCCGATCCAGATGCCAAGGCCAATAACGAGGGGAGACAGGAAGGAACGCTTTTTCTCACCGGCGGCGGCGACAAGCCGCGTCAAAACACGTCGATGCACGGAACTCTCCAGAAACGCGACGGACCCCACTGGAGAGCTACAATGATGCATTAACCTTGATGGGGCGTTAACAGCTTAGAACGTTGTTTTCCCATCTCGTGTCGAAGTCAGGCGCTTTTGCGGCTATCCGTTGGCGGAAGAAAGATCGGCCACGCGATCAGCGCGCAAATAGCCGCACCCAGCCAGACGCCTGCCCACGAGCAGAGCACGAGAAGCCCGGGAATGGCGATCGGCACCAGAAAGAAGGCGATGAAGACCAGACTGTTGGCGAGGCCGAGCGCCGTCCCGGCCTGGCTGGCGCCGGCCAGCGTCGCAAGCTCGGTGTAGGCAACGCCGTGCCAGGAGGAGACGCAGATGCCGGCCACGACCAGCACAGCAACGATCGCCGGCGACAGCATCGGCGCTTGGCCTGACAAGAATTGGGCCGAAAACAAGACGAGCGCCGCAAGCACGGTGAAGGCGGCCACGCTCAGCATGCTGCACAGACGCAGGAACGACCGGCGGTTGCCGTGACGGTCGGTGTAGCGGCCACTCCAGACACGCATGACCATGGCGCCGACCTGCACGGCAGCCAGGCTAGCGCTGATCACAGCTGTTCCCATGCCGGCGAAATCATGCAGGAACACGGAAGCAAAGGTGAGCACCGCCACCTGCGGAAAGCAAAGCAGGCCGATGGCTGTCGCGATGCGCCAGACGGCTGGGTTGCGCAGCGGCGCCGGGCCGGCCGGCTTTGCCGCGCTGCTCGAACGGGCGTCGTCATGCGCCGGCGGCTGATGCAGCCAGCGCCAGGCGAGCGAGGTCGAGACCGCGGATGCAGCCGCCAGAAGTCCGAAGACTGCCGTGAAGCCATGGGCTGAAGCGAGCGACGGCAGCACCAGCGCGCCAAGCCCGCCGCCAAGCGGCACCGCCGTCTGCCTGATGCTCATGGCAAAGCCGCGCTCGCCTTCGCCGAACCAGGCCATGATGGCGCGGCCGCTGGAGCCGTTGACGCTGCCGCCGAGCAATCCGGTGACCAGCAGGGCAGCGGCGAGAAGCGCGATCACGGGAATATGGGCCGGTGACGGCACGACCAGCGCGGCCATGACAAGCAGCCAGACCGCGGTTGCGCCGAGCCCCGTCAGCAGCACGCGGCGGTCGCCCCAGCGATCGGTCAGCAGCCCCCACGGCAATTCGCTCAGCGCCACACCCAGGCCGAGAAGACCAAGCGCCAGGCCGAGCTCGCCATTGGAGAGATGATAGCCCGAGCGCAGGAACACCGCCGTGGCCGGAATGCCGGAGAAGGTCGCGGAAAAGCAGGCATTGGCGGCGACGCCGATGCCCAGCACCTTCCAGCGATGATTGGCTCGAAGCACCGCCGCCTCTGACGGGGTGGTAACGGCGGCCGGGCGAAGCGGTTTGCATTCTGCTCGTGTGGCGACAGCGGACATGGTTCAGCTCCTGCATGGGTCGGCTGCATTCGGTCTTGACGCGCTCTCTCTACCGCCATAGCTTCGTACTGAATATCAGGAAATTTTTGACGTAATGTCCCGAATATCAGGATTATTGGCATGCGACGCGTGACATTCGATCTCGACGTTCTGCGCAGCTTCGTTACCGGCATGGAGCTGGGCAGCTTCGCCAAGGCCGCCGACCGGCTCGGCCGCTCGACCTCGGCAATCAGTGCGCAATTGAAGAAGCTGGAGGAGCAGGCGGCGACGCCGATCTTCCGCAAATCTGGACGTGGCCTGGCGCTGACGGACGCGGGCGAGATTATGCTCGGCTACGCGAGGCGGCTGATCGAGCTCAATGACGAGGCCGCCTCCGCCATCCACGATGTCGATCTGGAGGGTTGGGTGCGGCTTGGGCTGCAGGAGGATTTCGGCGAGGCGGTGCTGCCGGAGGTGCTCGGGCGCTTCGCCCGCGCCCATCCCAAGGTCAAGATCGATGCCAGGATCGCACGCAGCCACGAGCTGGCCGAACGGATCATCTCGGGCAGCCTCGATATCGCGCTTGCCTGGCACAATGGCGCGACGCTGCCCTACAGCCGGCATGTCGCCGACGTCCAGATGCGCTGGATCGGCCCGGCAAAACAGATCGAGACCAGCCTGCGCGATGGCGAGGCGTTGCCGCTGGTGGCGCTCGAAGCGCCGTGCCTGCTGCGCAGCGTGGCGACCGAAACGCTCGACCGCGCCGGACTGGCATGGCGGATGGCCTTCTCCAGCCCGAGCCTTGGCGGCATCTGGGCAGCCGTCGCCGCCGGGCTCGGACTGACGATCCGCACCGATATCGGCCTGCCGGCCAGCGTCAGGGCGATGACGCCGGAGATCGCCGGGCTGCCCGCCTTGCCCAAGATGGCGCTGTTCCTGCATCGCAAGGAGGCCGAGCCCGACGCGGTCGCGGCGCGGCTTGGCGACATCCTGCTGCAGGCAGCGCTGGAAGCCTTGCCCCAGACGCAACCGGCGCCCGTTCTGCGCAACGTGGCGTAAAGGAGAAGTGGCGCTCAGCGGCGCTTCTTTGCCTTGCCGGCGAAAGGATTGTCCGAGGTGCGCAAGGCGATGCGGATCGGCACGCCGGGCATGTCGAAAGCCTCGCGCAGGCTGTTCGAGAGATAGCGGACGTAGGATTGCGGCATCGCATCCGGCCGTGAGCAGGAGACGACGAAGCCCGGCGGCCGCGTCTTGGCCTGCGTGACATATTTGATCTTCAGCCGACGCCCGGCGACAGCGGGCGGCGGATGATGCGTCAGGATGCCTTCCAGCCAGCGGTTGAGCTTGCCGGTCGACACACGGCTGTTCCAAACTCGATGCGTCCGGATGACGGCATCCATCAGCTTGTCGAGGCCACGCCCGGTCTCGGCCGACACCGGCACCGCCTGCATGCCGCGCGCCTGCGGCAGCAGCCGCTCGGTTTTTTCGCGCAGCTCGGCCAGCAGCTCCTGGGGATGGTCGACAAGATCCCATTTGTTGAAGGCGATCACCGGGGCACGGCCCTCGCGGATGATCAGATCGGCGATCTGCAGATCCTGCTTCTCGAAGGGAATGGTGGCGTCGAGCACGATGATGACGATCTCGGCAAAGCGGATGGCGCGCAAGCCGTCCTGCACCGACATCACTTCGAGCTTTTCGTGGATCCTGGCCTTGCGGCGCATGCCGGCGGTGTCGAACAATTTTAAACGGCGGCCATGCCAGTCCCAGTCGACCGAAATGGAATCGCGAGTGATGCCGGCCTCAGGGCCGGTCAACAGCCGCTCCTCGCCGATCAGCGCGTTGATCAGCGTCGACTTGCCGGCGTTGGGGCGGCCGACGACGGCGATGCGCATCGGCTTGGTGTCGTCATAGCTCGGCTCGGCGTCCGGGTCGGTGATGTCCTCGCCGATCAGCACCTCGCTGGCGGCGACCTCATCCTCGCCGGCCTCTTCGTCCTCGCCGAAGGCGCGCGCCTCGCCAAGTGCCGCGATCACCGCGTCGCGCAAATCGGGCAGGCCCTGGCCGTGTTCGGCCGAGACCGGGATCGGTTCGCCAAGGCCGAGCTCCCAGGCCTCCAGCATGCCGCCCTGGGCGCCGCGCGCCTCAGCCTTGTTGGCAACGACGACAACCGGCTTGCCGGACTTGCGCACGATCTCGGCGAACGTCTTGTCGTCGGGCATCAGCCCGGACTTGGCATCGATCGTAAAAAAGATCAGGTCGGCCTCGCGGATGGCGATCTCGGTCTGGGCGCGCATGCGGCCGGGCAGCGTCGAGGCAGCCGCATCCTCGAAGCCGGCGGTGTCGATGACGTCGAAATGCAGGTCGTAGAGCTTTGCGGCATGGACGCGGCGATCGCGTGTGACGCCGGGCGTATCGTCGACAAGCGCCAGCTTCCTTCCCACCAGCCGATTGAAAAGGGTCGATTTGCCGACGTTAGGCCGGCCGATGATGGCGACTTTGAAGGTCATGGACTATCACGACACGCCGCCCGAGCCGCGGATCAGCTCGGACATCAATGTCGCCCGCTCGCGCGTGTTGCGCGGGGCGCCGTCGTCCGCGGCGATCTGGTCGAACAGCTTCAATGCATCCGCCGCCTTGCCTTCCTTCCAGGCGGCAAGGCCAAGCGCCTCGCGCGCCGTATGGCGCAGCGTGTTGGTGTCGGCGGTGAGCGCCTCGACGCGGCTGGAGACATCGGCGAAAGAGCCGTGGTCGACCAGAAGCAGCGCTGCCCTGAGACGCGCCATGTCGCGAATGCCGGACGGGATCTTGGTGTCGGCGGCGACCTCGTCGAAATCCTTGACGGCGGCGTCGACGTCGCCCTTGTCCGCCTTGACGGTTGCCGCGCGCATGCGGGCGAGCAGCGGATAGGCGCCGTAGCCGTCCTTCTCCAACGCCTCCAGAGCGGCAAGCGCCTCGTCGTTCTTGCCGTCATTGGCAAGCTTCAGCGCCTGCGAGAAGGCATCGCCGGAGCGGTTGGCGCGGGTCTCGTCCCAATAGCGGTAGCCAACGACAGCGGCAGTGCCGAGCACCACCAGCACGGCCAGCACAAGCAAGGCGGGACCGAAACGGTCCCACAGCGCATGCGCCTGGTCGCGACGAATCTCTTCGTTGACTTCGCGGATAAAACTGTCGTCCGACATGGATCAAAACCATTCATGCCCCGGCCGGGGCGGTTGATGAGCCCGCGTTTTAGCGAAATTTTGCCGGCATGGAAGGGGTTCGGCAGGAAAATCGCCTATTCACGAGGCAGTCGCCGCCAACGGCGGCCGACAGGTCGATCGTACCCGTGCCATATTTCACCGGTAGGCGTCGCTTCTACATTCCCTAAATCAAGTCAGATGCCTTTGCCCCGTTTGTCCCGCGTTATTGCGTTTTCCATTGCCGTGTTTGCTGCCGGCGCGGCTTGCGCCGACCCGCCGGCGCCGCCGGCAAAACCGAAGCAGATCGTCATCATCTCATTCGACAGCGCCCGCGACATTTCGCAGTGGCAGCGCAGCCGGGCGCTGGCCGCACGCACGGGTGCGCATTTCACCTATTTCGTCTCCTGCGTATTCCTGCTGTCGCCCGAGACGCGCAAGGAATACACCGCGCCCGGCAAGACAGAAGGCAAATCGAACATCGGCTTTGCCGCCTCCAAACAGGAAGTCGCCGACCGGCTCGAGCAGATCAATCTTGCCGCCTCGGAAGGCCACGACATCGGCAGCCATGGCTGCGGCCATTTCGACGGCAAGGACTGGAGCAAGGCCGACTGGCTGAGCGAGTTCGGCTCGTTCAAGCATATTCTCCAAAACGCCTATTCGATCAACGGCATTGCTCCTGAACCGAAGGGCTGGCGCGATCTTGCCCGCAAGTCGGTGGTCGGCTTTCGCGCGCCTTATCTGTCGGCAAACAAGGCGCTCTACGAGGCGCTGCCCGCGGCCGGCTTCCTGCTCGACGCAAGCGGCGTCTCGCGTGGGCCGGTTGAGCCACCGACCGTCAACGGCATCACGCGCTTTTCGCTGCCGCAGATCCCGGAAGGGCCGAGCTCAAGGCGGGTGATCGCCATGGATTACAATCTCTATGTCAGACATTCCGGCGGCTTCGAGCGGCCGAGCATGGCGGAAAAGTTCGCTGACCGGACCTATAACGCGTTCCGCGCCGCCTTCGATGCGCAATACCAGGGCAAGCGCATTCCGCTTGAGCTCGGCTTCCATTTCACGCTGATGAATGACGGCGCCTACTGGAACGCGCTGGAACGCTTTGCCGGCGAGGTCTGCGTCAAAGCGGACGTCGAGTGCATCAGCTTTCGCGATTATGTTTCGCGGCGAGGCGAAAGGCAGGCGGCGGTGGGCGGCTGAGCCGCAAGTGATCGCCGCCCGATACTTTTTAGCTTACCGGCTGATCCTCAGGGCGCAAGCCGGCTTGCTCACGTTCGAGATAACGCTGGTCGATTTCGGGCAGTGGCTCGCCCTCGAGCGTCGCCTCAAAGGCGCGCAGGCGCTTGTAGATCGAGATCAGTTCCACGACCGTCGGCCAGGCATTGACCAGATACTGAAATGAAGATCGGACCTGCTCAAAGGAGTTGAGAATCTGGTTCAGAGCGCCGAGCTTGATCTTTCCCGCGACCATCGTAGGAACAAGAACAATATATGGAAATATATTGTCGATCTGTAGATAGAATATTCTAGCCACGTTAAAATATAAGTAGTGGAAATATTTACGAAAATAGATGCCTCTTACGCTTCTAAAAAGGTCAGCGACAGTTGGCGGTTGGGCGCGATCTGCATCGTCCTCACCATAGACCAATTCTTTGCGGTAGGCTGCCTCGACACGTTGGGTGCGGAATTCGAGACCCGGCAGTTTGATTCCTACCGCAGCTAAGAAAGTAGTTCCGAAGGCCGACCAAAGGATTGCTACAACGACCAGGGAGTAAGGCACCGTGCCGACAATCGGCAGTTCCGTGACGTTTTCAGAGAGATGCAGCAGCACGGGAAGGAACGCTATCAGTGTCATGATGGACCCGACTAAGCTTACGCCCAGATCCTCCATCGTGCTGGAGAAGCGCATCGTGTCTTCTTGAACACGCTGGGACGCACCTTCGATGCGCCTCAATCTTTCCCAGTTGGTCATGTAGTATTCGTTCATTGCGGTGCGCCAACGAAATATCCAATGACTTACAAAAAACCGGTTGAGGGCGCCAACGGTCACAGCCAGAAGCGCAATCCACATGATTGTCAGCAGTTGGATATAGAAGTCCCACGGCGTCGTAGAGTACGGTGTGCCTAAAGCCTTCTGAATAAGATCGTAGAAAGGGCCATACCAGTCATTGAAGGCGACATTTACCTGCACCTGGTAATAGATCACAAAGAGAATCAGTGAGGTGCCAAGAATCGACCAATTCCGCCATGGATGAGGTCGGTACCAGGCCCAAAAGCCGTAGAAGATGAGGACGACAGCCGCAAAATATATATAGAACCAGAGAAATGGCTTCGACCAAAAGAGCGACACGCCAATGATCTTGTCGACGCCGGCGGCCATCGGGGGCAGTCCAAACACTGCTCCAAGTTGCTCTCCTCCAAAAAACCAAAACAGAACGGCCGCGAGGCTCCAGACGGCGACCGAACTGAAGAACAGCTTCGGCTGCGGAAAAAACGATACGAACACTGTGGCGAAATCCTCGGTCGATGCGCAAATCAGCGGGGTTCAGCGGGCATAAAGTCACACATTAGTGGGAAAGAAAATGCCCGTGCCCGATGCCCGCAACCGAGCAAGACCATAATCATGGCGATTTTGGCGCAGCCGACCAGGCGATCGTACCGGAAGCGAGCAGGACGGCGGCGGCCACGATCGAGGCAAGGAAAAAGTTACCGGAGGCCTGCGCAAGCAGCCCGGCGACGATCGGGCCGATGATCTGGCCAAGGCCGAAGGCGGCCGTCATTACCGCCAGCATCCGGCGTGGTGCTTGCGGAGCAAGCTGCCTGCCGGCCTGCAGGCCAAGCGCGGTGATGGCGATGAAGGTGCCGCCGACAAGAAGGCCGCCGAGCAGCGGCCCGGTGCGCCCGCCCATGGCGACGCTGGCGCTGACGCCGACCACCTCGACCAGGCACCCCAGCGCGTATGTGGCATAGAGCCCGATCCTGGCCGTAAGCTTCTGCCACAGCCAGACCGAGGGGAAACCGGCAAGGCCGGTGACCATCCAGACCACCGCCTCGAAGACGCGGCCGCCGCCGCCCTGGCGGACGATGGCGACCAGGAACGTTGCCGTGACGATGTAGCCGAAGCCGAACAGGCCGTAGGCGACGATGATCTTCACCAGCGACCGGTCTTTCGGCAGTGCCGGCTCGCTCCCGGTGGTACTGTTCGCGGCCGAGGTGCCGCCGGCCAGCAAGGCGACGGCGGCAAAGCCGCAGGTCGAAATCACCGCCGACCACAGCCAGCCCGCCGCCCAGCCGGCATGTTCGGTGACGAGGAGCGCCAATAGCGCCGAGGACGCCGCGATGCCGAGGCCGACACCGCCGAAATACAGTGCTTGTAGGTCGTTTCGACCGGCCGCGGCGAGATGACCGAAAACGATGCTGGTCATGAAGACCAGGACAAAGGCGCTTGCACCGCCGGCAAGAAAGCGGATGACGAGAAAGGCGGCCATCGTGCCGCTCAGGCCCATCAGGCCGGCGAGGATCGCGGTGGCGGCAAGGCCGGCCAGCATCAGCTGACGCTCGCGGCCTTGCGCCCAGCCGCCGGTGGCGGCAAGCGCGCCGACGAGGTAGCCGAGATAATTGGCCGATGCGATCCAGCCGGCATCGGCCGGCGACAGGCCGAGCTCTTCCATCATGCCGGGCAGGATCGGCGTATAGACGAAACGGCCGATGCCCATGGCGACGGCCAGGGCGATCATGCCGGCGATTGCCAGGCGCAACGGCGAAGCGATGTTCATCGCGATGCACCATAGGTGCGCCTGCCGGCGAGACAATCCGCCTTTTATTGGGCCAGAAGGGCTGCGCAGCCGCGTCGGCGGCCGGCTCACCTGAAGTGCCAGCAAGTCCTTGTTCAGCCGTAGCAGGTCCTTGGCGGAGCCGTCTCGAAGCGGGTACGACGCGCGGTCAGCCTGAACGGCATGTCGGCGAGTTCGCGCTCCGACATGGTGTCGAGCACCGGATGCGACAGCGGATCAGTCACCCAGCTGGTGGCCTCGCTGTCATCCTGGTGTGGCTGCGTTCCGATCGGGGAAAAGGCGCCGAGCCATGATAAAATCTTCATCGGATTTGCCTCCTCACTCTGCGTAGCCCACTTAGAATCCGCCGTTCGTTAGCGTCTGGCAATTGAGATTTCCGCCGCTCCAGTTTAGAAAAACTGTATGGCCACTCTGAACCGCGTCCATCTCAACGGCTTGCGCGCCGTGGAAACCGTTGCCCGCCTGGGCTCGCTTGCGGCGGCGGCCGGCGAGCTCAACGTCTCGGTCAGCGCCGTCAGCCAGCAGATCAACCGGACAGAAAAGCAGCTCGGCCGGGCGCTGTTCGAACGAACGCCAGCTGGCCTGGTGGCGACCGAATTCGGCACCGTCTTTAGCGCGCGGCTCAGCGCAGGCTTCCGCGAACTCGCACAGGCGGTGGCGCTTGCCGACGAAACCTCGGAGTGCACGCTCGTGGTTTCGGTGGCGCCGGCTTTCGCCTCGAAATGGCTGCTGCCGCGGCTGTCGCGGCATTTTGCCCGCCATCCGAACGTGCTCCTGCGCATCGATGCCTCGGTGCGGCTTGCCGATCTCGATCGTTCGGACATCGACGTCGCCATTCGGCTCGGCGACGGCAAATGGCCGGGCGGGCGGGCCGAATTGCTGCTGGCGCAGGAGGTGTTTCCGGTCTGTGCACCGGTCATCGCCAGCAAGCTGAAATCGATCGAAGACCTTGCTTTGACCTGTGCGATCACCGACGAAAGGTCGATGATCAGTTGGGAGAGCTGGTTCGAAGCGGCCGGGGTGAAGCCGGTCACCTTCATGAAGGGCGCGCGCTTCACCGATCCGATGCTGTGCCTGGAATCGGCGATTGCCGGTCACGGCGTCATGCTCGGCTGGCAGTTGCTGGCCGCCGACGCGCTGGCCGACGGCCGTCTCGTCGCGCCGTTCGGCATACGCGCCCAGAGCGGGCTCGGCTATTGGCTGGTGACCTCGGCCAGCAAGAGCGAAAGCCGCAAGGTCAGGGATTTCAAGATCTGGGTGCGCGAAGAGATCGAGGCGACGATGGCGCAGTTCAGGTCGCTCGAGAGCGCCAGCTGAGCCTGCTGGCACATCAGAGTGGAAAGGTCGGCAGCGCCGGTCTATGTAAGAAACAGTCCCCAATCACGGCAGGCAGGATCATGACCACACATTCGCGCGGCGTTTCCGCAAGCATCGACCCGGTGAAGCTCGACAGGCTGGCGGAGGTCGCCGTCAAGGTCGGGCTGCAATTGCAGCCGGGGCAGGATCTGGTGCTGACCTCGTCTATTGCCGCGCTGCCTTTGACGCGGCGGATCATCGAGCACGCCTACAAGGCAGGTGCCGGCCTGGTGACGCCGATCTTCAACGACGATGAGATCACTCTCGCGCGCTTCCGCTACGGCGCCGACGCCGGTTTCGACCGCGCCGCCGGCTGGCTCTACGAAGGCATGGCAAAAGCCTTCGCCAACAATGCGGCGAGGCTCGCCGTGCGCGGCGAGGATCCGTCGCTGCTTTCTTCTCAGGACCCGGCAAAGGTGGCGCGTGCCAACAAGGCGAATTCGATGGCCTACCAGCCGGCGCTGGAGAAGATCACCGGCTTCGACATCAACTGGAACATCGTCGCCTATCCCGATCAGGCCTGGGCCAAGCAGGTATTCCCGGACGACGCCGACGACGTCGCCGTGGCCAAGCTCGCCGACGCTATCTTTGCCGCCTCGCGGGTGGATGTCGAAGACCCGATCGGCAATTGGACGGCGCACAATGCGGCGTTGAAGAGCCGCACCGAATGGCTGAACGGCCACAATTTCCACGCGCTGCATTTCACCGGCCCCGGTACCGACCTGACCGTCGGGCTGGCCGACGGCCACGAGTGGATGGGCGGCGCCTCGACCGCCAAGAACGGCATCACCTGCAACCCCAACATCCCGACCGAAGAGGTTTTCACCACGCCGCATGCAAGGCGAGTCGAAGGCCATGTCACCAGCACCAAGCCGCTGTCCTATCAGGGCACCCTGATCGACGGCATTGCGGTGCGTTTCGAGGCGGGCCGCATTGTCGAGGCCAAGGCCACGAAGGGCGAGGATGTGCTGCAGAAGGTGCTCGATACCGACGAAGGCTCGCGCCGTCTCGGCGAGGTGGCGCTGGTGCCGCATTCCTCGCCGATCGCCAAGAGCGGGCTGCTGTTTTTCAACACGCTGTTCGACGAGAACGCCGCCTGCCACATCGCGCTCGGCCAGTGCTATTCGAAGTGCTTCGTCGACGGCGCCTCGCTCGGCCAGGACGAGATCGCGGCGCGCGGCGGCAACAAGAGTTTCATCCACATCGACTGGATGATCGGCTCGGACAAGATCGACATAGACGGCGTCCATAAGGACGGCAGCCGCGTGCCGGTGATGCGCAAGGGCGAGTGGGTTTAGGCCCGGGATCTCTAAACGAAGGGCAGCAAGCAGCGGCGCCTGCTGGCCCATGCGGAATTGGCAATGGAGCTCGCGGTAAAGCGCATCTATGAGCCGCCGGCGCCCGATGACGGGCAGCGGGTGCTCGTCGACCGCATATGGCCTCGCGGCGTCCGCAAAGAGGAAGCGGCGCTGACGCTATGGCTAAAGGACATCGCGCCAAGCAATGGGTTGCGCAAATGGTTCGGCCATGAGCCGGCGCGCTGGGCGGAGTTCCAGCGGCGATACCGCGATGAGCTCGACCGGAACGGCGAGGCGGTCGGCCAGCTGTGCGCTCTGCTCGACAAAGGCCGGGTGACGCTGCTCTACGGCGCGCATGACGAGAAGCACAATAACGCGGTGGCGCTGGCGAGCTATTTGCGTGGGAAAACCACAAGCGTTTGATACGATCAATATGCAGGCAGGCGGCATGTCGCCGGCTATCGCCAATATCCAAGGTTGCAGTGGTGAGCGGAGCGCCGAAGCTGCCAATCTCCACCCTTGTTGGGGGAGATGTCCGGCAGGACAGAGGGGGACGCGACGGATCATGGCGGGTCGGTCCTATTTCCCACTCACCGCCTGCTGATAAACATCAGGCTTGAAGCCAACGAGAACCCTGTCGCCAAGTTCCAGCACCGGACGCTTGATCATCGTCGGTTTGGCCAGCATAAGCGCCTTGGCCTTGTTCTCGTCCAAGCCCAGTCTGTCCTCGTCCGACAGTTCACGGAACGTTGTGCTCGCCTTGTTGAGCAGGATTTCCCAGCCGACCTTGCCTGACCAGCCGTTCAGCCGATCCGCTTCAAGCCCGTCTGCCCTGTAGTCGTGAAAGCGATAGGCAACATCATGGCTCGCCAGCCAGGAACGCGCCTTCTTGACCGTATCGCAATTGGTAATGCCGTACATGGTGATCGTCAAAACGGATCCTCGGACCGGTCGAATCTAGCGGCACCCTAAAACCGCGCCTCTGACTTTTCCAGCGGCCTCGCCGGCCGTCGGCGATTTTCACGCTTGCCACGAGGAGATGGGCTTTCACGACGGCTGGGGCACGGTGGCGGATCAGTTGGCCGGCTATCTCAAGACGATCTGAGGCGACCCTGCTTCGCACTCACATTGCGGCCACGAAGCCGTCGTGGCCGTTCAACCGAACGCCGGTGCCGAGGCACCAACGCTCGCAACAAACTTGACGTTGGCGTAATGCCAACGTTGAACGCTCAGGCGCCGTAGCCGATGATGCCCTTGATCTCGAGGAAATCGTGGATCGCCCAGTCGGCGTATTCGCGGCCGTTGCCGGACTGCTTGTAGCCGCCGAAGGGCGCGAACGTATCCCATTCCGGATAGTTGATCGACACCTGCCCGGCGCGTAGCCGGCTGGCAATCTTGCGGGCGTGGTCGATATCCCCGGACTGCACATAGGCAGCCAGGCCATAGACGGTGTCGTTGGCGATCTTCACCGCATCATCATCGTCATCGTAGGAGATGACCGACAGGACCGGCCCGAAAATCTCCTCCTTCTCGATGGTCATGCCAGGCCTGACGTGGCCGAAAACGGTCGGTCGCACATAATAGCCACGGTTGAGGTGTTCCGGCCGGCCGGGGCCGCCGGTGACCAGCGTCGCACCCTCGGCGATACCGGCCTCGATCAACCGCTGGATCTTGTCGAACTGGACGTTGCTGACCACCGGCCCGAGCTTGGTCTCCTCCGAGCGCGGGTCGCCGACCTTGTGCCGTTCGGCGGCCTTCCTGGCGATCGTCAGCGCCTCGTCGTGACGGGCGGCCGGCACCAGCATGCGGGTCGGCGCATCGCAGGACTGGCCGCTATTGCCGAAGCAGGCGTTGACACCCTTGCGCACCGCCGTCTCGAAGTCAGCGTCGGGCAGCACGATGTTGGCCGATTTGCCGCCGAGCTCCTGCGCCACGCGCTTTACCGTCTCGGCCGCCGTCTTGGCGACGATGATGCCGGCCCGGGTCGATCCGGTGAACGAGACCATGTCGACATCGGGATGGCCAGCCATGACCTGGCCGACATCCGGACCGGTGCCATTCACCATATTGTAGACGCCCTTCGGCGTGCCGGCGGCGTCCATCACCTCGGAAAAGATGATGCCGCTGATCGGCGCGATTTCGGAAGGCTTTAAAATGACGGTGCAGCCGGCGGCGATGGCCGGCGCTACCTTGCAGACTATCTGGTTGAGCGGCCAGTTCCACGGTGTAATCAGCGCGCAGACGCCGATCGGCTCCTTGACCACCATGGTGGTGCCGCGCTTCTCGCTGAATTCGTAATCCTCCAGCGCCTTGATGGTGGCTTCCATATGCGCCCTGCCCGCCCAGGCCTGCGCCTCGCGCGCCCACCTGATCGGCGCGCCCATTTCCTGGCTGACCGCCTGGGCGATGTCCTCGTAGCGCTCATTGTAGACTTCGAGGATACGCTTCAGCAGCTTCAGGCGCTCGGCCTTGGTCGTTTGCGAAAAGGCCGGGAATGCCGCCTTGGCTGCAGCCACGGCCTTGTCGACATCGGCTTTCGAGCCGACCGAGATTTTGGTGTAGGCCTCTTCAGTGGACGGATCGATGACATCCAGTGTTGCCGGAACCACGGGGCCGACCCATTTGCCGCCGATGAAAAAATTGAGATGATTGCTCATGGGTCGTGCTCCGGTTTTCTGGAAATGAGTGAGACTAGCTAGGCAGCATAGGGCAGTTGGCGCCACGGCGCAGGCTGATATGCGCCACGTCGCCGACGCTGAATTGAAAACCCTCTGTCCGGCGCGGCGCGTCGATCACCACCTGTGTCCCCTGCCCCAACTCTGCATGAAGGCGCAAGGTGCGGCCGTGAAAGACGATGCTGTTCACCCGCACCGGTACAGTGCCGGCCGTGGCCTCGGTCGTCGCCAAAAGATCCTCCGGACGCACGCCGATGGTGCGCACCGTGCCCTCGCCAGGCAGTTCGCCCGTCTCCGAAACCGCTTCCAGCGGCAGGGCGCCGGCGGCGAACCGCAAGCGCTCGCCATCGCGGCCGACAAAGCGCGACTGCAGAAGGTTCATCGTGCCGATGAAGCTGGCGACGAATTTGGTGGCGGGCCGGTCGTAAAGGGTCGCCGGCGGCGCAATCTGCTCTATGCGGCCCTTGTTCATGACGACGATGCGGTCTGAGATCGACAGCGCCTCGGTCTGGTCGTGCGTGACCATGACGAAAGTGGTGCCAAGCCGCGACTGCAGCCGCTTCAGTTCGACCTGCATCTGCTCGCGCAGATGCGCATCGAGCGCCGACAGCGGCTCGTCGAGCAGCAGCACACGCGGCTCGCAGACGATGGCGCGGGCAAGTGCGACGCGCTGGCGCTGGCCACCCGACAATTCGGACACGCGGGCGCCGGGCTTCTCGGCAAGGCCGACCATGTCGAGCGCTGCGCCGACGCGCTTTGCCTGTTCGGCACCGGAGAGCTTGCGCAGCGACAGGCCGAAGCCGACATTTTCGGCAACGTTCATGTGTGGGAACAGCGCGTAGTCCTGGAACACGGTATTGACAGGACGGGCGAAGGGCCTGAGCGCCGTGATGTCGCGGCCTTCGAGCAGGACCTTGCCGTTCGACGGGCTCTCGAAGCCGGCGATGACACGCAGGCTGGTGGTCTTGCCGCAGCCGGACGGTCCGAGCAAGGTCAGGAACTCGCCGCGGGCAATGTCAAGATCGACGGCGTCGAGCCCGACGATGCCGCCGGGGAAAATCTTGGAGACCTTGTCCAGCCGGACGAGAGGATCAGGCGCCATCGCGAACCTCGGACGGCTTGGTGGTGTTGACCCACAGGATCTGGCAGCGCTCGCTGCCCGGATTGCGGAAGGCATGTAGCAACGTGCTCCTGAAGGCGAAGCTGTCGCCGGCCTTCAGCCCGTATCTGGTCGAATCGACCACCAGCTCGACCTCGCCCGACAGGACGAAGCCGAATTCATGGCCGGCATGGGCGTAAGCTTCGGCGGTGCCGCCACCGGCGTCAACGGTCACCAGCATGCCGGTCAGCGTGGCGGCCGGCGGCGACAGCAGCGCCTTGGCGATGCCTTCCGATTTGACCGGGATCTGACGCCGGCTGTTGGCGCGCACACAATAGAGATCGTTGCCGACATCCTTGCCGTCAGCGATCAGCGCTGACGGCTCTATATCGAGGGCGGCGGCAAGCGGCCAGATCACGCGGACCCGCAATGACGACATGCCGCGCTCGATCTGGCTTAGCGCACCTATCGAGACACCTGCCTTGGCGGCAAGTTCGGCCAGCGAGAGATTGCGCTCCAGCCTGAGCGCTCGCACGCGCCGGCCGACCCTGACGTCGGCGTCGTCCTTCGGCTTCTCAGCCGCTTCGTCCAGCATGTCCATTCGTTTGTCCTTGTTTGGTTAGGTTTTCCCTTCTCCCCTTGTGGGAGAAGGTGGATCGGCGCGAAGCGCCGAGACGGATGAGGGTGTTGGCCGGAGTGCTGTCGGTGCCATCTGGAACACCCCTCATCCGTCGCCTTCGGCGACACCTCCTCCCGCAAGGGGAGAAGGAAGAACCAGGCTCAGCCGCCTGCCTTGACCTTCTCGAACATCTTGGCGAGTTCGTCATTCTGCTTCATCGGCCCGGTGAAGATCGTGGTCTTCAGCATCACCTCGGGATCGGAAGGCAGCTGCAGTTTCTCCAACTCCTCCTTTGGCACGGCGGCGAAAGCCGAGCTGGTCGAGCTGCCATAGCCGTAAGCCTGGATCAGATACTTTCCGGAATCCGTTTCCAGCCGGCTGTTGATGAAATCATAAGCAAGATCGACGTTCTTGGCGTCCTTGAGCATGACGAAGCCGCAAGCCCAGGTCAGCATGCCTTCCTTCGGCTTCATGAACTCTACAGGCACGCCCTGCTTCTTCAGCGAGGTGGCCGAAGCGTTCCAGGTCATGGCCGCGACCAGCTGGCCGCTCGCCAGTGCCTGTTCGACCGAGGTCATGTCGGTGGTGTAGTTCGAGAGCAGCGGGCGCTGCTCGCGCAGTTTTTCCGCCACCTTGTCCATCTGTTCCGGTGTCATGTCGAATGGATTGACGCCGGCCAGAAGGGCCGCCACCACCGGTGTGTCGTGGACGGCATCGATGGTCGCCATGCGCCCGGCATATTGTTTGTCCCACAGCAGGTTCCAACTGGCTTCCGGGTTCTTCACCAGATCGGTGCGGTAGAGGATCGAGGTATTGCCCCAGTCCCACGGCACCATCCAGACCTTGCCGTCGCCGGCCTGCAGGTCGGGCAGGTTCTTGAAGACCGGGAAGATCGAATCCCAGTTTTTGATGCGCTTGGTGTCGATCGGCTGCAGCAGGCCTTCCTTGTTCCAGCGCGCCACCTTGTCATAGCAAGGGTGCGCGACATCGGGGCGGAAGCCGGCCTTGACCTTGGTGAAGGCGTCATCGTCGTCGCCGAACATCGAGGCTTCGACACCATCGGGGTGCGCGGCGAGGAAGCTCTTGTTGAAGTCGGGCAGTTCATAGCCCGACCAGGTGAAATATTGCAGCTTGTCGCCGGCAAAGGCGGCAGTCGATGCAAGCGCCAGCGCGAAGGCAGCCAGTCCGGTTTTCGCTGTCTTTGCCGTTATCGATTTCAAGTCGAATGCCATTGCAGTTCTCCTCTTTCGGTTTCTTCTGGTTTTGACAGGCTGGCGGGCGCTGGCCGCCGGGTGGCGGCAAGCCCGCGATGGCGCAGGATTTCGGCGAGTGCGGCGATGACGAACGACACGGCCAGGATCGCCGTGCCGAGCGCCATGACGGTCGGCAGCGATTTCGGGAAGCGCAGCTGGCTCCAGATATAAAGCGGCAGCGTCGGCTCGGTGCCGGCAAGGAAGAAGGCGACGATAAACTCGTCGAACGAGGTCAGGAAGGCCAGCATGAACGCCGAAATAATGGCGGGCAGGCTGAGCGGCAGCATCACCCGTCTGAAGGTCGTCCAGTCCGAGGCGCCGAGGTCGAGCGCTGCCTCGCGGATGGTCTTCGGGATGGCGGCGAAGCGGCTGCGCATGACCACCACCGTCGTCGGCAGCGCCACCAATACATGGCCGAGCACAATGGCAATGCGCGACGGCCCGAAACCGGCGAGATTGACCAGGATCAACAGCGAGATGCCGACGATGACGCCGGGGATCAGGATCGGCAGCCGCGCAATGGCACTGATCGTGGCGGCCAGCGGCGAGCGACCGTAGAGGTCCATATAGGACACGGTGATGCCGCAGAGTGTTGCGCCGCTGGCGGCAATGGCGCCGATGACGAGGCTGGTGGCAAGCGCACCGGACAGCGCCGAATTGCCGTAAAGTGTGCCGTACCACTCCAGCGTGAAGCCTTGCAGCGGAAATGCCGCCTGGATCGAATTGTTGAAGGAAAACAGCGGGATCAGCAGTATCGGCAGATACAGGAACACCAGATAGGCAAGGACGTAGGCTCCGAGCCAGCCGCCGCCCTGTTTTGCATCGACACGCGCCGTGTTCATGTGCGGCTGCCGTACCGGCGGTCGGCGAAGCGCACCACCAGCACCACGGCGAGAATGACCAGCATGACGGCGACGGCGAGTGCGGCGCCGAACGGCCAGTCATTGGCCTTGCCGAACTCGGCCTGGATCAGTGTGCCGATCATTGTACTGGCAGGGCCGCCGACCAGCGCCGGCGTCACATAATCGCCGACGGTCGGCACGAAGACGACGAGAGCGGCCGCCAGCACGCCCGGCATCGAATTGGGCAGCACGATGCGGCGGAAGCTGGTGAATGGTTTTGCGCCGAGATCGGAAGCGGCCTCGAGCAACGATTTCGGGATGGTGTCCAGCGCCACATAGATGGGCAGGATGGCGAACGGCGCATAAGCGTGGGCGAGCGTGACGACGACCGCTGCCGGCGTATTAAGGAAGGCCAATGTCGGCTCCGACCAGATGCCGCTTTCGATCAGCGCCGAGTTCAACACGCCATTATAGGCAAGCACGATCTTCCAGGCGAAGACGCGCAGCAGATAGCTGGTCCAGAACGGCAGGGTCAGCAGGAACAACAGCAGCCCGCGCCGCCGCCCGCTGTGAAAGGCCAGATAGTAGGCAACGGGATAGGCGGTGACGACGGTTGCCAGCGTCACCAGGCCGGCGATGCCCAGCGAGCGCAGCGTCACCGTCCAGTACAGCGGATCGGTGGCCACGGTGACGAAATTCGCAAGGGTGAAACCAGCCCCCAGCAGCGAGCCGTCATTGCCGCGGAAGGCGAGGAAAAGCACGAGGCCAAGGGCGAAAAGGATCAGCAAGAAGGTGACCAACCCGCCGGGCAGCAGCATGGCGAAGCGAAAACCCGGCGAAGACCGGGTTTCCGGCAGCGGCTGCGTTGCGGCGAGGGTCGACATCGACTGCCCATCATAACTTGAAATCGACCAAGCTTTTTTCATATTCATGAAGCTGTCAAGCTGTTTCACGCTTGGGCATGAACGTCAGCGTTCGAAGGCGTCCAGCATCCGGTACCAGGCGATGGTCGCGGCAACGCCGACCTGCCGAAAGGCGTGAAACGGGATCGGTCGGATCGGCGCGACCGAGAACGGCAATTGCCTGGTGTCGCCACTCGACAGGTAGGAGGCGATGCGCTCGCCAAGCGCGGTCATCAGGCCGATGCCGCGGCCCTGGCAACCGACGACCGCCAGCAGACCCTTCTCTGGCTCGTGGATATGCGGGAGATGGTCCGGCGTCATTGCCACCCGGCCGAACCACCGCTTTTCAATGGCAATGTCTGACAGCGCCGGATAAAGCCGCAGCAGCGCGCGCTCCAGATGCGCCCAGTCGGCCGGGCCGTTCGGCAAGGCCATGCGGCCGCGTCCGCCGAGCACCAGCCGGCCATCGGCACTCTTGCGGTAATAGACGAGGATGCGGCGCGAATCCGACACTGCCTGCCCTTCCGGCAGGATAGCCGCCGCGAGATTGGACGATAGCGGTGCTGTCGCGATCTGGAAGGAATGCAGCGGGACGATCGTCTCGGCGAGGCCGGGAAGCAGGCCGCCGGTATAGGCGTTGGTCGCCAGGACAATCGCCTTGGCCTTGAGTTCGGCGCCGCTTTCCGTAGAAACGTGCCAAATGCCAGCATTCTGGCTGATCTGCATCACGTTCTGGCGTTCGGCGATTTTCACGCCCGCCGCTACAGCGACGCGCGCCAGTTCCGACGTGTAGGCGAGCGGATCGATGACACCGGCGCGGCGATCGAGCCAGCCGCCGAGATAGCCTTGCGCGCCTGTCATCGTCGCGATCTCCGTCGCGCTCAGCAGCCGGACATCGGCGCCGCGCGCCCGCCACTGCCGATCCCGGCTTGCCGCCGCTTTTAGCGCGGTCTCGGTATGCGCCGCCTGGATCCAGCCATTGCGGACGAACGGCACCGCCAGTCTTTCGTCGCGGATCAATTCGAAGACGGTGTCAGCGGTCGAGGCGGCAAAGTTGACGAGCGCTTCGCCGCGTTCGAGACCAAAATGCTCCAGCAGCCAATCCGGATCGTATTTCAGGCCGGGAATGACCTGACCGCCGTTCAGGCCGGATGCGCCATTGCCAATTTCGCCGGCCTCCAGCACCTGGACGGCAAGGCCGAACCGGGCAGCGTGCAAGGCTGTCGACAGCCCCATGATACCGCCGCCGACGATAACGACATCGACGCATTGGCCGGCGGGAAAAAGCGATTGGAACGCGGTGGCTGTCCGCGGCTTCTGCCAGATTGGATCGGAAAACCGTACGGGCAAGCGTCACCTGGAGATTTCAGTAGGTGAAAACCCTAGCGACGGTTTCATTATTTTGAAAGAGCGTTTTCCGTCGCCATTGGCGCACGTCAGGCTCGATCAAGGTCCAGCTATGCGAAGACCGCTTGAAAGAATTGACAAAGCTCGCCCTGCAAGCGGGATAGACCTTTGGCGGGAATTTGTTGAAAGTGCCGCGGCCGAAGGACAAGACAACAGGAAATGTAAGCCATGACGAACGCCGCACATTTGCCCGCCGAAGGCCTCTTCGTGGGCCGCGCCCGGGCGAGCGATGCTTCCCATCCGCTGGTGGTCACGGTGCGTGACGGCACGGTCTTCGACATCACGTCAAATGTGGCACCGACCGTGCGCGACGTTTGCGAATTGCCGGACCCGGCGAGGCACGTCCGCTCGGCCAATGGGAGGCCGATCGGCCCACTCGATGCCATTGCCGCCAACAGTTTCGAGACAGCGCGCGATCCGGGGAAACCGTACCTGCTGTCCCCCGTCGACCTGCAGGCGATCAAGGCGTCTGGCGTCACCTTTGTCGTCAGCCTGCTCGAACGGGTGATCGAGGAGCAGGCGCGCGGTTCGGCGGAAAAGGCCGACGCCATTCGCGCCGACATCGCCGGGCTGATCGGCCACGATCTGTCGAAGCTCAAGCCCGGCTCGCCGGAAGCGATGGAGATCAAGGGCAAGCTGATTGCGCGCGGCGCCTGGTCGCAATATCTGGAAGTCGGCATCGGCCCCGATGCCGAGATCTTCACCAAGTGCCAGCCGATGGCCTCGGTCGGCTTCGGCGCCGATGTCGGCCTGCATCCGGTTTCGACATGGAATAATCCGGAGCCGGAGATCGCCATGATTGCCGCCGGCAGCGGCAGGATTGTCGGGGCGACGATCGGCAACGACGTCAATCTGCGCGACGTCGAGGGGCGCTCGGCGCTGCTGCTCGGCAAAGCCAAGGACAACAACGCTTCGGCAGCACTTGGCCCCTTTATCCGGCTGTTCGATGAGACGTTTTCCATTGGCGACGTGAAGCAGGCGATCGTACGCCTGAAGGTCGAGGGCGAGGATGGGTTCTCGCTGGAGGGCGCCAGTTCGATGGCCGAGATCAGCCGCTCGCCGGAAGAGTTGGTCGCCGCCGCCATGGGGCCGCATCATCAATACCCCGACGGGCTGGCACTTTATCTCGGCACCATGTTCGTGCCGTCGAAGGATCGGGGCGAAACAGGCAAGGGCTTTACCCACAAAGTCGGCGACATCGTCACCATCTCGTCGGAGAAATTCGGCGCCTTGGTCAACCGCGTGCGGCTGTCGCCCGACTGCCCACACTGGACCTACGGCGCCAGCCACCTGATGCGCGACCTCGCCAGGGCCGACCTCATCTAGTCCCGCAGCCTAACATCCGATAGATTCTAGAATTCTCTGATTGGAAATTACCTGCTCGTCGGCATTCGGGAGAGTCCATTGATCGTCGCTCTTGAGGGCAAGACCCTTGTCGTTACCGGCGGAACGCAAGGGCTTGGCGAGACCATCGCCCGGCTGGCCTCAGCCGACGGCGGCGAAGGGATCGCCATTGTCGGCCGCAATGCCGAGCGTGGCAGACGCATCGCCGAAGAGCTTTCACGACCAAGCCGGCCCGCCGTCTTCATCCAGGCCGATCTTGCAGATCCGGCCGCGCCTGCAGCTGTCATGGCGGAAGCGATCAAAAGACTCGGCCGCATCGATTGTCTGGTGAACGCCGCGGCCCTCACCGACCGGGCCTCGCTGGAAACTGGCACAATCGACGACTGGGACAGGTTGTTTTCCGTCAATGCGCGCGCGCCGTTCTTCCTCATGCAGGCGGCCGTAGCCGACATGAAGACACGGCGGGCGGCGGGGGCCATCGTCAACATACTGTCGGTGAATGCGCATTGCGGTGCGCCGGACCTTGCCATCTATTCCGCAACCAAGGGCGCGCTTTCGACGCTGACCAGAAACATTGCCAACGCGCATCTTTCCGATCGCATCCGCGTCAACGGCATCAACATGGGCTGGGTAGCGACGCCGGCCGAACAAGAGATGCAGGCGCGCACGCTGGGCAAGGGCGAAAACTGGGCAAAGATTGCCGCCGCCGGCCTGCCGCTTGGTCGATTGCTGACCATGGACGAAGTCGCCCAGCTAACGCTGTTCCTGCTCAGCGACGCCTCCGGGCTGATGACCGGGACGCTTATCGACCTAGAGCAATACGTGCTCGGCGCGCCGCCGCGCAGCATTGCATGACGGTCGCAAGGCCGATCGTCGGCCGCCTGGAAAATATCAGCCAAACTGATGCAATCTGATGGGATTGCTGATGGCGTGGTGCCTTGCGCCAACGTCCATTGGCAATCGAGGCTTGCCATCGATCGAAAAAGGGAATGCTCTAATGCGCCCAGGTCGACGCTGGCAAATGCGCTCACGGCTTTGGCCGCGCACGGTTTTTGGCCGCGATCGTCGTCGGAGGAGGAGTTCGGTTCAAATGGGAGGAAATCAAATGCTGACGAGGCTAAGACTGCTTGTACTTGGCTTGGTGGTGGCGCTGGCCATTCCGGCCGCGGCACAGGCCAAGACGTTCTACTGGATTTCGCATGGCGGCCCGGCCGATCCGGTCTGGACCTACTTCCTTGCCGGCGCCAAGCAATGGGCGGCGGACACCGGCAACACCGTCAATACGTCGTTCCACAATGGCGACGTGGCGTCGCAGCAGGAGGCTGTTCGCGCCGCGATTTCCGCCAAGGCCGACGGCATCACCACGACCAGCCCTGATCCGGGCAGCCTTGTCGAGATCGCCAAGGAAGCGCGGGCGGCGAACATCCCGATCATCAACTTCAACACGCCCGACCCGAAGGCGGACTTCAACGCCTATGTCGGCGGCGACAACGTCACCTTCGGCAAACATTGGGCGCAGTATCTGGTCGACAAGGGCCTTGTGAAGAAGGGCGACTTCGTCTGGATGCCGGTCGAGATTCCCGGCGCCACCTATGGCGTCCAGGAAGAGGAAGGCATCAAGAGCGTGTTCGAGCCGCTCGGCATCACCTACGAAATCACCGAAGCGACGCTCGACCAGGCCGAAGTGATCAACCGCATGGTCGATTACCTCACTGCCAACAGGGCCAAGGTCAAGGCGGTTATCGGCCTCGGCGACCTTGTCACCGGTTCGATCAAGCGGGTGTTCGACCAGGTCGGCGTCAAGCCGGGCGAAATCCCGGTCGTCGGCTGGGGTAACTCGCTCGACACCACCCAGGAAGTGCTGAACGGCTACGTCAATGCCGCGCAGTGGCAGGATCCGCAGGCGACCAGCTACGTCGCGCTCTCGCTCGCCAACATGGCGGCGAGCGGTATTCCGCCCGGCTTCGACGTGATCACTGGCGCGCTCTACGAGAAGGACACCGCGGCAGTCTACGACAAGATCCTGTCCGGCAAATAAATCCGCGATCGAGTTGGTCACGGCCGCTTCTGCGGCCGTGACCGTCTCAGCATTCCGCCGAAGCCGGTTGCGGTCGCGGCCAAATCCAATCCTATCGCGGGTCCAAGGTGGAAAATCGTTCTCTTATCCAACGCTCGATCGCGCGGCCCGAGTTCGGGCCGTTCGTGCTGCTCGTCATCGAGATCGCCGTGTTCTGGGGCATCAACCACGACTTCCTGTCGCCGCAAAACATCTCGAACACGCTGGCCTTCACGGTCGAGCTCGGGCTGATCGCGCTGGCGATGACGCTGTTGATGACATCAGGCGAATTCGATCTCTCGGTCGGCTCGGTGTTCGGCTTCTCGCCGGTCCTGATGTGGACGTTGTTCAACAGCGGCGTCGCCTCGCTGGAAGCTGCTTTCGTCATTGCGCTGGTGGTCGCTGCGTTCATTGGACTGGTCAATGGCTGGTTCGTGACGCAGCTCAAGATCCCGTCCTTCCTGGTGACGCTGGGCATGCTGCTGGTGGTGCGCGGCACCGCTTTGTTCGTCACCAACGGGTTTCCGCAGCGGACCTGGAGCGCCGAGGGCAGCTGGCTGGCGGAAGCGCTGGTCGGCGATTTCTTCATCGGGCCGTTCCGTATCTACATGTCGCTGTTCTGGTTCATCGCCGCCGCAATCGCGCTCGGTTACGTGCTGACGCAGAGCCGGACAGGCAACTGGATCCAGGCAGCCGGCGGCAACCCGAGTGCTGCAAGGGCGCGCGGCGTCAATGTCAGCGGTGTCAAGATCGGCCTGTTCATCCTGTCGTCGATCCTGGCCTCGCTTGCCGGGGTCATCTCCTCGCTGCGCACCTCGGCGGCCAACCCCAACAGCGGCACCGGCTACGAGCTCGAAGTCATCGCCATGGTGGTGATCGGCGGCACGGCGCTGACAGGCGGGCGCGGCACAATCATCGGCACGGTGCTCGGTATCCTGATCCTGCGCGTGATGCGCAACGGCATCGTGCTGATCGGTGTGCCGGGCCTTGCCTATAATATTTTCATCGGCGCCATCATCCTCGGCATGATGGCGCTCCATTCATGGCTGGAACGCCGGCATCAGGCAGGGACTTGAACCATGGCCGAACCGCTTGTCCGCATGGAAAATATCCGCAAGTCCTATGGCCGCGTGCAGGCGCTGGTTGATGCCAATTTCCATGTCAACGAAAGGGAGATCGTCGGCCTGCTCGGCGACAACGGCGCCGGCAAGTCGACGCTGATCAAAGTGCTGTCGGGCGCGGTCCCGCTGACCAGCGGCGATATCTTCATCCGCGGCAAGAAGGTGAATTTGCGCACTACCAGCGACGCCATCGCGCATGGCATCGAGACGATCTACCAGGACTCGGCGCTGGTGACGCAGCTGTCGATCGCCCGCAACCTGTTTCTCGGGCGCGAGCCGATCAAGCCGCCGCGCTTCCTCAATCGGATGGACCAGGAGGCAATGAACGTGGTTGCCCGCGACCTGCTCAAGCAGGTCGGCATCTCGAAGAACATCCCGCCGACGACGCCGATCGGCTCGCTCTCCGGTGGCGAGCGGCAGGCGGTGGCGATTGCGCGCGCCATGCATTTCGACAGCGACCTCATCATCCTCGACGAGCCGACCAACAATCTCGGCGTCGCCGAAACGCAAGGCGTGCTGAGCTTCGTGCGCAGCGCCCGCGATTCCGGCCATTCCTGCATCTTCATCGCCCACAACATCCATCATGTCTTCCAGGTGGTCGACCGCATCGTCGTCATGCGCCGCGGTAAGGTGGTCGCCGACGATATTGACCCGAAGAAGACCAGCGTCGCCGAAGTCGAACGTGTCATCACCGGCATGTCGGACAAGGAGATCCATGACGCGCTGGTCGAGGGCACGCAACGGCCCGGCTGAGCAGCCGGGGGTCGGGCTGATCGTCGAGGCACTGGATCGCATCGCCACATGGTTGCGACATGAAAGCCACCGTTTCGGATATTGCCAGGAGCTGCGGCCTGTCGACCGCGACGGTCGACCGCGTGCTCAACAACCGGCCGGGGGCCAGTGCCGCCAACCGGCAGCGCGTGATGGAGGCGGCCAAGCAGCTCGGCTATCTGCCGGTCGTCGACCAGGTCGCGTTGCCATCGCGGCCGGCGCATCTCGAATTCTTCCTGCCGATCGGCAGCAATGCCTTCATGGCCGATCTGGCCAGGCACATCGAGGATTATGCGGCGCGCCTGCCGCTGGTCGCCTCCTGCCGCATCCACAAGCTCGCCGGCATCTCGCCGAGCGCCTTGCAGGCGGCCGTCGAAAACCTCTCGCTCAAGGCGAACGGCGTCGGCGTCATCGCCATCGATCATCCGAGAACGCGCAACATCTTGCGCGAGATCGTCGAGGCCGGCATCCGCCTGGTCACGCTGGTGTCCGATGTTCCGGGTGCGCCCCGCTCGGCCTATGTCGGCATCGACAACCGGGTGGCCGGCCGCACCGCGGCGCTGCTGATGGGACGGTTCCTCGGCGGCCGCCAGGGCCATCTGGCGATGGTCGTCGGCTCACGCTCCTACCGCGGCCATGAGGAACGCGAGATGGGCTTTCGTTCCGTGCTCGGCGAGGAGTTCCCCAATCTGACGGTCACAAGCGCCGTTGAGATCAACGATGAGCCGGAGGCCAGTTATACCGCGACCATGAAGGCGCTGCACAGCGAGCCGGAGCTGCTCGGCATCTACTGTATCGGCGCCGGGCGCTCGGGCGTGGCAAAAGCATTGCTCGAAGTCAGGCCGCAGACGAAGCCGGTGTTCATCTGCCATGATCTGACGCGCGAGACGCGCGGCTATCTGGTCGACGATCTGCTCGACGTCGTCATCGACCAGAATGCGCGGCTGATCGCCGAACAGTCGGTCATTCGCCTGCTCGGCTCGATCGCCTCGTCGGCGCCCTATCTGACGCGGAAATTCATCGAGCCGCGCCTGATCTTCAAGGAAAATGTCCCGGTGCAGTGATGCCACGCGAGGGCGATGGTCGCTCGGGCCTCGATGGTTAAAATTCGGTTGATACCGCAAATCTGCACATCACCTATGCAACTTTTGTGGTTGCCGAATCATTGGGCAATCGATAATTTCGCAGGTGTCGGCCATCTACTCCTCCCAGATGCGATGCCGACGCTGAGTGCGGTACACCTCCTCCCGTGCCGTATTCGAAATCGAGCCCGCTGCCACCTCCTCCCGGCAGCGGGCTTTTTTTGTTCCAGCTCCGGGATAGCGGCCAATGCTTGCGGTCGGGACAGCACCGGACACGTTTGCTGATCCGCGGATCGATGAGCTTCGCTGCGACCGCCGCGGCTTATCGGGCGGAATCCTGTCACACTTGTCACTCTCACCGGTTCGCCGGCGGCCCTATCCTGCCTTACGACCAGCAATCAACGCCGCGCCGGCCATGGTGCGGAGGATCGGCACAGGAGACGCGAGATGGCACATCGCGATGGGACAGACATCACCCGGCGGCGCGGCCCGCAATCGAAACGCCACGTATCGTTTCGCCGCTTGCGAGATTATCTTGCCCTGAAAGACGTGATCAGGCCTTCCGCCATGCGGACGAACTGCGCGCTCGGGCCCTCGGCGCCGACGCTTTGCAGGCTGACGCGGGCGCCCTCGAGCAACAGCGACAGCGTGTCCGCAAGAAGCTCGGCCTGTCCGATGCCGGCATCGCGACACAGCGAGACCAGCCGCTCGCGCTGCGCTTCCTTGAGTTCCTTGATCACTTGCCTTGCCGGATGATCGGCCTCGCTCAGCTCGATGGCGGCGTTGGCCATGTCGCAACCGCGACGGTCCGACATCAGGCAATCGGCCGCCATCCGGACCCAGGCATGCAACTGCGCCAGTTTGTCGCCCGGATTCTCGGCCTCGAACTTTTCCCACATCGCGTTGGCGCTGCAGGCGGTCGCCCGCAGACATTCGATGATCAGGTCGTCCTTGGACTCGAAATGCCGGTAGAGCGTCATCTTGTTGGTGCCGGCGGCCTCGGTGATGGCGTCGATGCCGACGCCGCGAATGCCATGCTTGTGAAACATGTCCCGTGCCGTCTCCAGGATCCTGTCCCGGGGGCGAACACGCTCCACAACACCGTCTGTCATCAAAACCTCCGTGATTGCGTTTCCCGAAATTCCCTCGGTGCACCTCTTGACTAGGGTGTTACCGGTCTGTAACGTTAGAGATGTTACTTACCTGTAACACCCGCATTGCATCATGTCAAACTCGCAAGTGCCGGCCACCAGCCGCGCCCCGATCGGCAAGGGGACGAACCGCACCTTACGGCCTCGGCCGGCGAGCAAGAAAACACCCGATCCGCGGCTTGCCGCGGATCACCAAAAACCAGGAGCCGCTTCGATGTCGCAGCGCAATGATCTGACGATCGATGAAGTCGTGAGGGATCCGATGATCCGCATGCTGATGAAGGCCGACCGCGTCGACCCGCGGTCTTTCGAGGCGATGCTGCGTGCGCTGGCGGATGAGCAGGCCGAGCGCCGCAATGCGCCGCGCCGCCTTGAAGATTTCGGCTTTCTCGAAGATTCCGGCTCAACACGCAGCCGGCGGCTGTCCAGGGTAGCTAGGGCGTTTGGCCGGGCCAGAGCATCGGGCGAGGCTTGCATCTCATGGTAAACTTCTTCATTCATCGTCCGATCTTTGCGTCGGCGATCGCCATCATCATGGTGCTCGCCGGAGCGATCTGTTATTTCCTCCTGCCCGTCTCGCAGTTTCCCGACATCACGCCGCCCCAGGTCGTGGTCAGCGCCCATTACCCGGGCGCCAGCGCGCAGGTCGTCGCCGACACGGTGACGACGCCGCTCGAACAGCAGATCAACGGCGTCCAGGGGATGACCTATATGTCGTCGTCGAGCTCCAATGACGGCTCCTCGACGATCACCATCACCTTCGACGTCGGCTACGATCTGAGCACGGCGGCCGTCGACGTCCAGAACCGCGTTTCGCAGGCGGCTTCCTCGTTGCCGGCCATCGTCAACCAGGGCGGCGTGACGATCAAGAAGCAGAACCCGAACTTCGTCCTGATCGTCGACCTCACCTCGCCGGACGGTTCCGTCAACCCGGTCGCGCTGAGCAATCTCGCCTATCTGCAGGTGGTCGATCCGCTGAAGCGCCTGCCCGGCGTCGGCGACGTGCAGATCTTCGGCGAGCGGCGCTATTCGATGCGCATCTGGCTCGACCCCGACAAGCTCGCCAATCTCGGCATTACTGCCGTCGACGTGCAGAACGCCGTCGCCGAGCAGAACGTCCAGGTGGCGGCCGGCAAGATCGGGCAATCACCGGCTCCCGCCGGCACCGCCTTCGAGATGCAGGTCAACGCCGTCGGCAGGCTGAGCGATCCCAAGGAGTTCGGCGACATCGTCGTGCGGGCCAATACCGCCAACGGCTCGCTGGTCAGGCTGCGCGACGTTGCGCGCATCGAGCTCGGTGCGCTGCAATATTCGTCGTCGGCCTTCTTCGGCAAGGACCCGACGGTGGTGCTCGCGGTCTACCAGATGCCGGGCTCCAACGCGCTCGATCTGCAGCAGCGTGTCAAGGACAAGATGCAGGAGCTGTCGGCCCGTTTCCCGAAGGGCGTCAGCTACGCCATGCATTACGATACGACACGTTTCGTTTCGGCCTCAATGCACGACGTGCTGATCACGCTCGGCGAAGCGCTGGTCCTGGTCGTCGCCGTGGTGTTCATCTTCCTGCAAAGCTGGCGCACCACGATCATCCCGACGATCGCAATTCCGGTGTCGCTGGTGGCGACGCTGGCCGTCATGCATATGCTTGGCTTCTCACTGAACATGCTCAGCCTGCTCGGCATGGTGCTGGCGATCGGCCTCGTCGTCGACGACGCCATCGTCGTCGTCGAGAATGTCGAACGCCAACTTGAGGCCGGCCTCAAACCGCTGGCTGCCACGCGTACCGCGATGGCAGAGGTTACCGGCCCGATCATCGCCACGACCGCCGTGCTGATGGCTGTGTTCGTGCCGGTTGCCTTCATTCCCGGCGTGTCCGGCCGGCTCTACAACCAGTTCGCCCTGACTGTGGCGATCTCCTTCGGCATCTCGGCCTTCGTCTCGCTGACGCTTACCCCGTCGCTCAGCGCTGCCTTCCTGCGCCACCGGCCGGAAACACAGTTCGTGCTGTTCCGCTGGTTCAACATGGGCTTCGAACGGCTGGCGCATGCCTATGCGAATGGTGTGCGCATTCTCATCCGCCTGCGCTGGATCATGCTTGGCGTGTTCGCGGCCGGACTTGTCGCGACCTATTTCGTCTGGCAGCGCCTGCCCTCGACCTTCCTTCCGGTCGAGGACCAGGGCTATTTCTTCGTCGTCATCCAGCTCCCCGACGGGGCCTCGCTGGAACGCACCGACGCGGTGGCGCAAAAGGCACGCGACATCCTGCAGAACACGCCCGGCGTCGACATCGTCGGCTCGATCAGCGGCTTGAACTTCCTGACCAGCGCCGCGCAGTCGAACTCGGCGGTCGAATTCGCCATCCTGAAGCCATGGGACGAACGCGGCCCCGACCAGAGCGCCTCGAAGCTCGTCGCCGATGTGCGCAACAAGCTGCTGCAAATTCCGGAGGCTTTTGCGCTGAGTTTCGACCCGCCGTCGATCCCGGGCATCGGCACCACCGGTGGCTTCGAGTTCCAGGTCGAGGACCTGACCGGCCGCGGCAGCGTGGCGCTCAACGATGCGACGCAAGCGGTGATTGCCGAGGCGCGCAAGCAGCCCGAGCTCAACCCGCAGCAATTGTTCTCGTCGTTCTCGACCTCGACGCCGCAGTTCAACTACGATCTCGATCGCGCCAAGGCGAAGCTGCTCGGGCTCAACCTGCCGGACGTGTTCAATACGCTGCAGATCTATCTCGGCTCGCTCTATGTGAACGATTTCAACCTGTTCGGCCGCACCTTCCGGGTGACGATCCAGGCCGACAAGGACTCTCGCGCCGGTCCGGCCGACATTTCGCGGCTCTATGTCCGCAATGCCTCGGGTGGGATGGTGCCGCTGAGCACGCTGGGCAAGCTTGTGCCGATCGTCGGCCCCGAGACCGTGCCGCATTACAACAACAATGCGTCGGCCCTGATCAATGGCGGCGCCGCGCCCGGCTTTTCGTCCGGCCAGGCGGTGGCGGCGATGGAACGTGCCGCTGCCACGGCGTTGCCGAGAGATTTCGGTTACGAATGGACCGGCATCACCTATCAGGAGCTCAAGGCGGGATCGATCGCATCCGTGGTCTTTGGTCTCGCGATCGTCTTCGTCTTCCTGATCCTCGCCGCGCAATATGAGAGCTGGGCGATGCCGTTCATGGTGCTGCTGGCGGTGCCGCTCGCACTTTTCGGTGCGTTCGTCGTGCTGTGGCTGCGTGGCATGCAGATCGATGTCTATTCGCAGATCGGCTTCGTCATGCTGATCGGACTGGCGGCCAAGAACGCGATTCTGATCGTCGAGTTTGCCCGGCGCCGGCGCGAAGAAGGCCTCAGCATCGTCGACGCCGCGATGGAAGCGGCGCGGCTTCGGCTGCGACCGATCCTGATGACCGCCTTCGCCTTCATCCTCGGCGTGCTGCCGCTGATGTTCGCTACAGGTGCAGGTGCCGCAAGCCGGCAGTCGATCGGCACCACCGTCTTTGGCGGCATGGTCGCGGCGACGATCCTGTCGCTGGTGTTCGTGCCGGTCTTCTATGCGGTGATCGAGCAGCTGCGCGAGCGCCGCAGCGAGAGCGAACCGGTTTCCGAAGCGACCGAACAACCAACTGCCGAACCCGCCTTCGAGCCATTGGCCGAAGCCGCCGAATAGGACTGGAGAATTGATCATGCGTAAATGGAAAATCGCGCTGGGAACGGCCGTCGCCCTTGGGGCGATTTCGGTGGCGAGCGTTCACCTGCTCGACATGGGCAGCCTCAGCCTCAACGCGGGCACAGCCGGGGCGGCGACACCCAAGCCGGAAGCCTTTGTCATGCCGGTGCCGGTGGTGAGCGTCGTCAAGAAGACGATCCCGATCTATCTCGACTACGCCGCCCGGGTGGAGCCGATCCGCAGCATCACGCTGCAGGCGCGCGTGCCGGGTTATCTGCAGGAGCAGGTTGCCACCGACGGCAGCGACGTTGCGAAGGGCGACCTTCTCTACAAGATCGCGCCGGAGGATTTTCAGGCTGCCCTCGAGCAGGCGAAGGCGCTTATCCAGCGCGACACGGCGACGCTCGACTATGCGCGCTCCAATCTCGGGCGCGGCAGCGAACTCGCCAAGAGCGGCTATCTCGCCAAGGACGTGTTCGACCAGCGCACCAGCACCTTGCGTGAGGCTCAGGCCTCGCTCGCCGTGAACCAGGCCGCCTTGCGGACCGCCGAGCTCAACTTGAGCTATACCGAAATACGTGCCCCGTTCGCGGGACGCATCGGACGCAGCCAGGCTTCCGTTGGAACGCTGGTCAGCGTTGCCGGCACCGTGCTCAATTCGCTGGTGCAGCTCGATCCGATCTACGTCACCTTCAATCCGAGCGAAACGGACCTGACACAGATCGAGGAAGCCCGGGCCGCGGGACCGATCAGTGTCGACGTCCTGCTTCCCGGTGAAACGGAACCGCGCCAGAAGGGCGATCTTACCTTCATAGACAACACGATCGATCGCTCGACCGGCACGATCACGGCACGGGCGACGATCGGCAACGGCAAGTTCACGCTGCTGCCCGGCCAATATGTCCGCGTCCGGCTGCACGTCAAAGAGCAGCCCGATGCGCTGATGGTACCGCAGACGGCACTCGGCTCAGGCCAGCTCGGCAAATACCTCTATGTCGTCGGCAAGGACAACACGGTCGACCAGCGTATCGTTTCGCTCGGACCGACCAATGGCGATCAGGTCGCCATCTTGAGCGGTGTGGCCGAAGGCGACCGGGTGATTACCGGCAATCTGCAGAAGATCGGCCCGGGAATGCCGGTCTCGCCGCTGCCCGAGAAACCGGCCACCTGATAACCCCCATCAGGTCCGGTTCCGCGGCGCCCTCGGCTCCCACGCCAAGGGCGCCGTTTTGCTATGTTTCGTTCTACGCAATTCCTTGGGGAAAGCGCTACATACGCCGGCTTCGAGAAGCCGGTGTGATGTTCAGCGATGAAGAACGGGTCGGTCTTTGCGGCCGTGCGGCCTGACGGCCTTGCCGGCGCCGCAAGCCAGCCGGCCAAGCGGAAGTCAAGAAATCCACAACCCGCCTCTTGTTAGATTGTCGACAATCTGCTTGTCTTGATTTCGGTTCCCTGGAGCAGCCGAATGACAAAGCTGGATTTCAGTCCGATCGCGGATACGACACGCAGGGCCGAGATCGTAGGGCTGCTCCGGCGGGCGATCCTGACCGGCCAGCTGGAACCTGGACAGAAGCTCAACGAACTCAGGATTTCCGAGCAGATGCGGGTGAGCCGCGCGCCGCTGCGCGAGGCGATGCGCGAGCTGGTGCAGGAAGGCATCCTGACCAGCATTCCCTACGCCGGAACCTTTGTCATCGACGTCACCGCCAAGGACATCGACGACGCCTATTCGCTCAACAAGGTGCTCGACGAGTTCGCCATCGCGCGGACCTGGCCGCTTCGCGACCAGCGCTTCTTCGACGAACTCGACCGGCGTCATGCGGCGGTGAAGCAGGCGACGCGCGACCTGGACACCACGCGGCAGATCGAAACAGCGCTGCAACTGCATGGCCTGATCCACGAATGGGCCGACAATTCGGTGCTGCTTGAAACGTGGCAACGGCTGACCAGCCGGCTGCAGATGTATTTCGCGTTGCACCAGCGGGCGCGCAACGAGCCGGTGCCTGCCGAAGACGTCCACGAGACCTATGTGCGGCTGCTCAAGGGCACCGACATGCCCGCTGCCCAGCGCCATGCCAAGGAGCACATCGATTTCGATTTCGAGGCATTGCTCGCCTATGCGCGCGGGCTGGAACAGCGCGGCTCAAAGGGCGCCGGCGCCGATCGTGCCGGCCGACCTAAAGGCGGCTGAGCCCGACAAATTTGACGGACATCCCGGAACACAGACAACGGACAGAAAACGTGCAGATCAAAACCATCAAGGCCTACCATGTCGTACAGCCTTTCGTTGACGGGCCTTACCGTATGTCCAAGGGGCGTGTCGCCGATGCGTTCGACGCGGTGATCGTCGCCGTCACCGCCGACAGCGGCCTCACCGGCTGGGGCGAGATGGCGCCGCTTGGCAATTTCTATTCGCCTGCCTTCGCTGCGGGTACTCGCGCCGGTGTCGTCGAGATCGCGCCGCATCTCATTGGCCATGACCCACGCGGGCTTGCCAGTATCAACAGGCTGATGGACACGGTGTTCAAGGGCCATCCCTACATCAAGTCGACGCTCGACATGGCGTGCTCGGATCTTGCGGCGCGCGCCGCCGACGTGCCGCTGGTCACCCTGCTCGGCGGACGCGAGAGCGTGACGGCCGAACTCTACAAAGTCGTCACCCACGGCACGGTCGACGCGATGGCCGCACTCGCCAAGCGCATCGTCAAGGACGGCTTTCACCGGCTGCAGGTCAAGGTCGGCGGCAACGTCCATGACGACATCGAACGCGTCACAGCCGTTGCCGCCGCGGTGCCGAAGGGCACCGTCATCTTCTGCGACGCCAATGCCGGCTGGACGCCTTACCAGGCGCGCCAGTTCGTGGATGCGACGCGCACCATCGACTACACGTTCGAGCAGCCCTGCACGACGATCGACGAATGCCTGTCGGTGCGCCGCTCGCTCGACAAGCCGATGGTGCTCGATGAATCCGTCGCCTCGCTTGATGATATGCTCGATATCCATCGCAAGGGCGCGGCCGACGGGCTGACGCTGAAGATCTCACGCCTCGGCGGCGTCACCAAAACGCGCCAGATCCGCGACCTTGCCGTCGACCTCGGCTTCATGATCACGGTCGAGGACACTGGCGGCGCCGAGATCGACACATCGGCTATGGCGCATCTGTCGCTGTCGACGCCGGAGGAGCGCCGGCTGCACGCCATCGCCTTTCATGAGTGGGTGACGGTGCGCACCGCATCCAACATGCCGCCGGTTTCGGGAAGCCGTATGGGCATTCCGGATGGGCCGGGCCTCGGCATCGATGTCGTTCCCGGCCTGCTCGGTGCGCCCTTCTTCGAAATCGGCAGCTGAGCTGCAACAAGGCTGCACCCAATCAAGCTGAATATGCCGCGTCCCTCTGACTGCCGTGCGGATTGACCGCTCATCCAATCGTCTTCGGCCGATTGCAGAACGACAATGCCCAATTGCCGGTTGAAATATTTTTCATTTGCAAATAGAAATGTTCAAAACGTTGATTTGGACGCTGCGGCGCGTCAGGAACTGGAGGAAGCGACATGTCCCATCCGCAATTTGCAGCGGAACTTCTGCAGCGCGCTGAACAGCAGGGGCCGATCACCATCGGGCTTGCCGGCGCCGGGCAGATGGGCACCGACATCGTCGTCCAGGTCGCGCTGATGCCGGGCATGCGGATCGGCGCTATTTCCGAAGTCAGGCCGCAGGCAGCGATCGACGCGGCGCTGCTCGCTGGCCATGACCGTTCCGACATCGTCCAGGCCGGCAATGCGGCCTCGATCGACCGCGCCATCGAGGCCGGCAAGATCGCGGTGACCGAAGATTTGCATGCGCTGGCGGCGGCCGGCCGGATCGACGTCATCATCGACGCAACGGGCAATCCCAATATCGGCACGCTGTTCGCGCTGGAAGTGATGAAGAACGGCAAGCACATCGTCATGCTCAATGTCGAGGCCGATATCACCATCGGCCGCTTCCTCAAAGACGAAGCGCGTAAAGCCGGCGTCGTATATACCGGTGCGGCCGGCGACGAGCCGGCCTGCACACTGGAGATCATCGGCTTTGCCAAGAGCCTCGGCTTCAACATCATCGCCGCCGGCAAGGGCAAGAACAATCCGCTGAAGATCGACGCCATGCCGGCCGACTACGAGAAGGAGGCGGCCGAGCGCAACATGAATGCGCGCATGCTGGTCGAATTCGTCGACGGCTCGAAGACGGCGATCGAGATGGTGGCGATCGCCAATGCGACCGGGCTGGTGCCCGATGTGCCAGGAATGCACGGCCCGACCGCGACGCTGGAGGAGCTCGCAAGCGTGCTTTGCCCACGCGAGGATGGCGGCGTGCTGCACCGCAAGGGCGTTGTCGATTACTCGATCGGCAAGGGTGTGGCGCCCGGCGTGTTCTGCATCATCGAGACCCGGCACCCGCGTGTGCTGGAGCGCATGATCGACCTCAAGGTCGGCAAGGGCCCCTATTTCACGATCTTCCGGCCCTATCATCTGACCAGCCTGGAAGTGCCGCTGTCGGCGGCGCGCGCCGTGGTCTACAAGCGGGCCGACATGGAGCCGCTCGACCATCCTGTGGCCGAGGCGGTCGCGGTCGCCAAGTGCGATCTTGGCGTTGGCCAGTCGCTCGGCATGATCGGCGAGAACGACTATCGCGGCTTCGCCATGACCTGGGGGGATGCGCGCGCCCGTGGCGCCCTGCCGCTCGGCCTTGCCGAACGCGCCAAGGTGGTCAAGCCGCTCAAGACCGGCGACTTCCTGACCTATGAAAATTGTGTACCCGACGATTCGATGGTGATAACCCAGATCCGCCGCCGTCTCGACCAGTCGGACGGACGGTTCGTTACAAACGCAGCCTGACCCCGCCGGATCTCCGCCTGATGGACGATGTCGTAATCGGGATCGACGCCTCGACCACGGCCGTGAAGGCGATTGCCTTCACCCGCGCCGGCGAGGAGCTGTTCCAGGCGCGCGAGCCGTACCCGCTTTCAAATCCGAAGCCCGGCCATTTCGAGCAGGAGGCCGAACAGTGGTGGACGGCGCTGCTTGGCGCATTGAAGCAGGTCACCGAGGCGGTCGGCGCTGCGCGGGTGGCGGCGGTTTGCATCGCTCACCAGCGAGAGACCTTCACGCTGGTGAACAGCGCCGGCAAAGCACTCATGCCGGCAATCCTGTGGCTGGACGAACGCGCCCGGCCGCAAGTTATCAGGCTTTCGGCCGAACTCGGCCGCGAGGCGATCCGCGACTGGAGCGGCAAGCCGCCGGACCCGACGCCGGCGCTCTACGCCATTGCCTGGCTTGCCGAGCACCAGCCGCAAGTGCTTCGCCAGGCAGCGGCACTGGTCGACGTGCACGGTTTCTTCGTCCAGCGGCTGACCGGGCGATTGGTCACCAGCACCGCAAGTGCGGATCCGCTCGGGCTGCTCGACGTCGAGAAAGGTACCTGGCATCCCCGCCTCGTTGCGGCCGCCGGACTGCAGATGGAGCAATTGCCCGAGCTGGTCGCGCCAGGCGTGGTCTGCGGCAGTCTTTCCGCAAGCATAGCGCAGCTGACCGGCCTGAGGGCCGGCACGCCGGTCGTTGCCGGCGCTGGGGACGGCCAGGCGATGGGCCTGGGCATGGGCGTCTACGGCGAGGGCAAGAGCTATCTCTCGCTCGGCTCCGGCGTGGTCAGCGGCTGCTATTCCGGCAAGGTGAAAACCTCGGACGCGTTTCGCACGCTGGTTTCGCCGACCGGCTCCGGTTTCATGCTGGAGACCGTGCTGCGCTCGGGCATGCAGCTGGTCGACTGGATCGTGCGAACCACCGGTTCGCCCTCGGCGGCAGCGCTGGAGAAAGTGGCGCTGGATGTTGCCGCGGGCAGCGAGGGCCTGCTCATCATGCCCTATTGGGCCGGCGTCATGAGCCCGTATTGGGACGGTGCCGCGCGCGGCGCCATTGTCGGCCTGTCGCTCGATCACCGGCCGGAGCATCTCTTCCGCGCTGTCCTGGAAGGCATCGCCTTCGAGCAGGCCGTCGCCACCGAGGCCATGGAAGCCCAGGCCGGCGGACCGGCGGCGATGATTGCCGCCGGCGGCGGCACCAATTGCGCGCTGCTCATGCAGATCATGGCAAGCGTGCTCGAGCGGCCGCTCTCGGTTTCGCCGGTCAACGAAGCCGCCGCACTCGGCGCTGCCATGCTGGCGGCAGCGGCTGTCGGCTGGTTTGCCTCGCCGGAAGCCGCCGCGCAGGCAATGGCTGCCGCTCCCACCAGGCATGTCGATCCGGTCGACGGGCTTGTCGCCGCCTATCGCAGCCGCAAGGAAATCTACCGCGACCTTTATCAGGCGACGCGCGACATCCACACCCGCCTCAGCGCTCTCGGCGAAATCTAGCGGTTGAGCAGGCCCTTGGCCGCGTCTTCGTCGGTGATCAGAACCGATACCTTGGTGTTGGCGAGCGCAGCCCGCATTACCGCTACCTTTTCGCTGCCTCCCGACACCAGGATGATGCTCGGGATATCCGACAGATCCTGCAGCGGATAGGCGCAGACGCGGCGGTTGACCTCGTGGTCGACCGGGCGGCCCTCGGCGTCGATGAAATGACACAGAATATCGCCGACGGCACCGGCCGCCTGCAGTTCCTCGAGTTCGCTTGGCTTGATGAAGCCGTAATTGGCGATCGGGCTGTCGTTGGAAAACGAGCCGACGCTAAGCACGGCGATGTTTGCCCGGCGTGCACGGAAGACGACGTCCTGAACGCTGCGCTGGCTCATGAAAGCGTCGCGCTGCTCCGGCCTGTCGGCATAGACCGGCACCGGCAGCAGGAAGCACTCCGCGCCGATCTTTTCGGCGAAATCCCAGGCGCTTTCTGTCGGGTTAAGCGGCTGGGCATGGGTGAGGCCGCCAAGCATCGAAACCACCGTCGTCCTGGCGATGGGCCGCCGCGGCAATTCATTGATGGCAAATTTCAGTGTCCGCCCCCAACCCAGTGCGATGACATCGCCGGCATTCACATGGTCGGCCAGGTAGGCGGCGGCGGCGTGGCCGATCATCAGCGGCGCGTTGCTTCGGTCGGCCGCCGACGGCACGACAACAGCCTGGCTGAGCCCGAACCGCTGCTTGAGGCTTTCCTCCAAAATCACGCATTCGACGACGCTGTCGCGGATGCGAAACTGGACGACACCCTCTTCGCGGGCGGCGGAGAGAATGCGATGCACCTTGATACGGCCGACGCCGAGAATTTCGGAAATCCGCTCCTGTGTAAGACCCTCGACGTAATAGTGCCAGGCGGCGCGGGCCTTGAGTTCGGCGTCGGGGAAGCGCGAGGCTCTTTCGTTCTCTACGATCGTCATCTGTTTGCCTTGCCGCAGCCGCCGGCTCTGCTCATGATATTCCAATCCGGCGACTTCGAAATGCCCAAGATTTCGGAGACCTTGCGTAAGGCAAACCGGCGGACAGCGCAAACCCGTCATCGAATGAAGCGGCAGGCCTTGACAATTTTCCGACGAACAGTTTAGCTGAACAAAATTGCATGTTAAAGATAAATTGTTCACAGGGAGGGGCCTGGTGAACAAAGTGGCCCGGTGATGCAGCGCCGGATTGCTGTGGAGGAGACAAAGTGGCTGTGAGCAACGACGCAAGCAATTTGAAGGCAGGCGAGTTGAAGGCAGGCTCTGGCGCGCAGGCTACGGCGGGCGCAAGGTTTTCGGCTGTCTTTGCCGGAACCATGGGTCCGCTGATCGGGCTGGCGCTGCTGTGCCTGGCGCTCTCGCTGACCACCGACACGTTCCTGACCATCCGCAACATCCTCAACGTGCTCGACCAGGTCACCGTGCTCGGCATCATGGCGATCGGCATGACGCTGGTCATCCTGATCGGCGGCATCGACCTGTCCGTCGGCTCGGTGCTGGCGCTGGCTTCCATGGTGATGGGCTTCGTCGCCCATCCGGACTATCTCAATCTCGGCCTGCCCGCCGGCATCGCCGCGGCCCTCGTCGTCGCCGGTCTTTGCGGCCTGGTTTCGGGCCTGCTGGTGACGGTCACCAAGCTTCCGCCCTTCATCGCCACGTTGGCGATGATGTCGGTGGCGCGCGGCCTCGCCAACATGATCACCGACGGCTCGCAGATCGTCGGCTTTCCCGACTGGTTCACCAGCCTGTCGATAATCCGCCATTTCGGATTCCTCTCGGTCACCGTCGGGCTGATGATCGTGCTTGCCGTCATTTTCGCGATCTTCCTGAATTATCGCGCTACCGGCCGTAGCCTGTACGCAATCGGCGGCAGCGCCGAAGTCGCCCGGCTGTCCGGCATACCAGTCAAGTCGCTGACAAACTGGGTCTATGCGATCTGCGCCGTGCTGGCCGGTCTCGCCGGCATCGTGCTTGCCGCCCGGCTCGATTCCGTCCAGCCGAGCTCCGGCCTTGGCTACGAACTCGACACCATCGCGGCGGTGGTGATCGGCGGCGCCAGCCTGTCGGGCGGCGTCGGTTCGATCGGCGGCACAGCCATCGGCGTCCTCATCATCGGCGTGCTGCGCAACGGGCTGAACCTGCTCGGTGTCTCGCCCTTCATCCAGCAAGTGGTTATCGGCGTGGTGATCGCGCTGGCGGTGGCCACCGACACGTGGCGGCGCCGAGCACAATGAAGAATGGGGCTCGATGAGATTCGCCCCGATATTCGGGCGAAAACGGATCGGTGATCCGAAACTGGGAGTTGTTCGGCCAAGGGGCGCCGCGATGCGCGGGCAGGACAGATTGAACATCAACGGAGGAATAAACATGCTGACCAAACGTTCATTGCTGCTTGCCGCCGCGGCCGTCATCCCGCTGCTTGGCCTGTCCGACATGGCCTCGGCCAAGGAGGCCAAAAAGCTCGGCCTCGCCGTCGCCAATCTGCAGGCCGACTTCTTCAACCAGATCAAGCAGTCCGTCGAAGCCTACGGCAAGGAAAAGGGCATCGAGGTCGTTACCGTCGACGCCAAGGGCGATTCGGCGACCCAGGTCAGCCAGGTGCAGGACCTGATCACGCAGAACATCGATGCGCTGATCTATATTCCAGCCGGCGCCACCGCCGCCACCGTGCCGACCAAGACCGCCAAGGCTGCCGGCATCCCGGTCGTCAATGTCGACCGCAACGCCGATGGCGCGCCCGGCGATACCTTCATCGCAACCAACAGCGTGGCATCGGCCAAGGCGGTTTGCGACTACATCGCCAAGCAGGCCGGCGGCAAGGGCGAGCTGATCATCATCCACGGCCAGAAGGGCACGACGCCCGAGGTCGACCGCTCGAAGGGCTGCGGCGAAGCGCTGAAAGGCTATCCCGACATTAAGGTGGTCGGCGAATTGTGGAGCGAAGGCTGGCATCAGGACGAAGGCTTCAAGCTGACGCAGGATCTGTTGCAGTCGCATCCAGATGTGTCGATCGTCATCGGCCAGGCCGATGCGCTGGCGCTCGGTGCGGCGCAGGCGGTCAAGGTCGCCAATCCCGGCCATAAGGTCTGGGTTGCCGGCTTCGACGGCGATGTGGCGGCGCTCAAGGCACTGAAGGACGGCGTCTTCGACGTGACCGCGACGCAGCAAACCCAGGGCATGGGCCGGCTCGCCGTCGACGCAGCAATCAAGCTGGTGGCCGGCGAGACCATTCCCGCCGAACAGCTGCAGGATGCGACGCTGACCACCAAGGACAATGTCGAGCAGTTCATCGCCAAGCATCCCTGATTGAGACCAGTCCGGCAGTCGACGAGCGCAACGATGTCCACCGATCCTCGCCACACGCACAGCGCCAATAACGGGCTCGTCGTCAGCGGCCTCTGCAAAAGCTATGGGCCGGTGCAGGTCCTGGCCGATGCGAGCTTCGAGGTGCGGCCGGGCGAGGTCGTGGCGCTGCTTGGCGAAAACGGCGCCGGCAAGTCCACCGTCTCGAACATCATCGCCGGCTCGACCAAACCCGATGCTGGCACCATCTCCTGGCGGGGGAACCCTTATTCCCCCGCCAATCCTGCCGCGGCGATCGACGCCGGCATCGGCATGATCCACCAGGAGCTGAAGCTCTTGCCCGATCTGTCGGTCGCCGAAAATGTCTATGTCGGCCGCCTGCCGATGCGTGGCGGCCGCATCGACCGCGCGGCAATGAATGCACGGGCATCGGCCCAGTTGAAGCGCCTCGGCCTCGATGTCTCGCCCGAGCGCAAGGTGCGCACGCTGCGTATCGCCGCCCAGCAGCAGGTCGAGATCGCCAAGGCGCTGACGCTCAATGCCGAGCTGCTGATCTTCGACGAACCAACGGCAGCCCTTGGCGGCGAGGAAACGGAGCTCCTGTTCCAGCAGATCCGCAAGCTCAAGGCGGAAGGCATGTCCTTCATCTATATCAGCCACCGGCTGGACGAGATCGCCCAGATCGCCGATCGCGTGGTGGTGATGCGCGACGGGCGCATCGTCGCCCGGCACGAGCGCGCCGACATTCCGGTGCGCACCGTCGTCGAGCAAATGGTCGGCCGCAGTGTCGAGCGGATGTTCCCTACGGTATCGGCGCCGGGCAACGACACGCTGCTCGAGGTCGAGAACCTGTCCTCGCCGGAACGCAGCTTTCAAAATGTCAGCTTTTCAGTGCGGGCCGGCGAAATCCTCGGCATTGCCGGGCTGATCGGCGCCGGACGCACGGAGCTGGTGCGGGCGATCGCCGGTGCCGATCCGATCTCATCGGGATCGGTGCGCGTCGCCGGCAAGCCGGTGCATCTCAATGGCCCGGCGGCGGCGATCAAGGCCGGCGTCGTCCTGGTACCGGAAGACCGCAAGGCGCAGGGCGTGGTGCTCGACCAGACGATCGGCGAGAACCTGGCGATCGGCAATTTCGACCATGTCGCGCCGAATGGCTGGGTGTTCCCGAAGGCGGTGCAGAAATTCGCCGAGGCCGGCATTCGCCGGCTCGGCGTCAAGGGCCGGCCGAACCAGGCGGTCAGCAAGCTCTCTGGCGGCAACCAGCAGAAAGTGATCATCGCCAAATGGGTGTCGCGCCCGCCCAAGGTATTCATCCTGGACGAGCCGACGCGCGGCATCGACGTCGGTGCACGCGCCGCGATCTATGATGTCATCGCCGACCTTGCCCGCTCCGGCATGGCGGTGGTGGTGGTGAGCTCCGACCTCGAGGAAGTTCTCGGCCTGTCGCATCGCGTGCTGGTGCTGAGCCGCGGCCGGCAACGCGGCATTCTCGACCGCAGCGAAGCAAGCAATATCGCCGTGATGGAACTCGCCACGAGCTAGGAACAGCCCATCGAAACAAAGCGCAGCAGGTGGTATCCTCCCGGGCACCAGACCGCGCGGGGCGCCAGCAACAGAGTTGGCGCCCCTTTATTTCCGGAGGACGGCGGTTGGAGCAGAGGGACCGACGATGAAATTATTCGACCTTCATGGTGACGTGGCACTTGTGACAGGCGCCGGCAGCGGCATCGGGCAGGCAATCGCCATTGGGCTGGCCGAGGCCGGCGCCGACATAGCCTGCTTCGGCCACGCCTCGAAAGGCGGGCTGGAGGAGACCGCGCACCGGATCACGGCACTCGGCCGCAAGGCGCTGGTGCTGAACGGCACGGTGACTTCAGAGGCCGATCTCGCGGCCGCGATCGAGCGTACGGAGGCAGAACTCGGCGCGTTGACCATCGCCGTCAACAATGCCGGCGTCGCCGGAGCTGAGCCGGCAGAGACGCTGTCGCTGGAGAAATGGCAGAAGCTCTATGACGTCAATGTCAGCGGGGTGTTTCTGTCCTGCCAGGCCGAGGCCCGCGCCATGCTGACGCGGCGCAAGGGCTCGATCATCAACATCGCGTCGATGTCGGGCTCGATCGTCAATCGCGGCCTGACCCAGGCCCATTACAATTCGTCGAAGGCCGCGGTGATCCACATGTCGAAGAGCCTCGCCATGGAATGGGCCGATCGCGGCCTGCGCGTCAATGTCGTCAGCCCTGGCTACACGCTGACGCCGATGAACAAGCGGCCGGAGGTCGCCGACCAGGTCAGGATCTTTGAGCGCGACACGCCGATGGGCCGCATGGCGGCGCCGGAAGAGATGGTCGGCCCGACCGTGTTCCTGGCCAGCCGCGCCTCGAGTTTCGTCACCGGCATCGACCTGATCGTCGATGGCGGCTTCGTCTGCTGGTAGGAGAAAAGATGCAGAAGCGATTCCAGGGAAAAACGGCGGTCATCACCGGCGCCAGCGGCGGCATCGGCGCGGCAATGGCCAGGCGCTTCGCGGCGGAAGGTGCCGCGGTCGTCGTCAGCGCCATCGACGCGCGCGTCGAAGAGGTCGCCGCCGATCTCAAGGCTGCGGGCGCCAGGGTCGCATCGCTGCGCATGGATGTGACGAAGAAAGACGAAGTCGTCGCCCTCTATGACCTGGCCGAGCAGGAGTTCGGCCGCGTCGATATCTCCGTGCAGAATGCCGGTGTCATCACCATCGCCAGGATAGAGGCTATGACCGAGGGCGAATGGGACAAGGTGATGGCTGTCAACACCAAGGGCGTGTTCCTGTGCTGCCAGGAGGCGATCGCGCGCATCCGCAAGCATGGCGATGGCGGCCGGCTGATCAACACCGCATCCGGCCAGGCGCGGCAGGGCTTTATCTACACGCCGCATTATGCGGCCTCGAAATTCGGCGTCGTCGGCGTCACCCAGAGCCTGGCCAAGGAAGTGGCGAAGGAGAAGATCACCGTCAACGCGATCTGCCCCGGGATCATCGACACCGATATGTGGGCCTATAACGACGCCGCATGGGGAAAGTTGATGGGCGAGTACAAGCCCGGCGAGTTGATGGCCGAATGGGTGAAGAACATCCCGATGGGCCGCGCCGGCAGCGGCGAGGATGTCTCCGGCCTGGTCAGCTTTCTCGCCAGCGACGATGCAGCCTACATCACCGGCCAGACCATCAATGTCGATGGCGGCCTGATCATGTCGTGAGCGGCGGCGCGCGGGCCAACGTACCATCCACCGGGATCTGAAAGCCCGCTTCGCTGCGTTCAGACTGGTCGGCCGGCCCGTGCCAATCCATGCTCCACGAGCCGGTCGATGATTTCGGAATAGCTGACGCCGCTCGCCGCCATTGCCTTGGAATACATGCTGATATCGGTGAAGCCGGGGATGGTGTTGATTTCATTGACCAAGAACTGCATGTCCGGCGTCAGGAAAAAGTCGATGCGGGCCATCCCGTCACAGCCGACGGCTCTGAAAGCCCTTGCGGCCACGTCCCGCATGGCTGCCTCGACCTCCGGCGGCAGTTCGGCCGGCACTCTTAGCGCCGCGCCGTTCTCGTCGATGTATTTGGCATCGTAGCTGTAGAAATCGTGGCTTTCGGCCGGCACGATCTCGCCTGGCCGCGAGACGAACAGGTCGCCTGCCGGGTCCTCCAACACGCTATATTCGATCTCGCGCCCACGAATGAATTCCTCGGCCAACAGCTTGCAATCGTGCCGGAAGGCTTCAGCAAGCGCTCCATCGAATTCCTGGCTGGCATGGACTTTTCCGACGCCGACAGACGATCCCTGACGCGCCGGTTTGATGAAGAACGGCAGGCCGAGTTCGCCTTCCAGTGTGGCGAGGGCGGGCGCCGCACCTTCATGGATCGTCACTGAGCGCGCGATTGGCAGCCCCGCCGCTTCCAGGAGCCGTTTGGCGATGTCCTTGTCCAGCGCGGTTGCCGAACCCAGGATGCCGCAGCCGGCGAGCGGCACCCGAGCCACCTCGGCCACCCCCTGTACCGAGCCGTCTTCGCCATGAGGGCCGTGCAGTACGGGAAACAGGATGTCGATCTGCGGCAGGTCATAGGGCGTGCCGTCGGCCGGGATCGCCATCATCCGTCCGTGCCCGCCCGGAACCAGGCAAACTTCCAAACCGCCCGCAGGCTTTGCGAGCGTACCATCCTGGAAGCTGCTCAGCAGCCACTGCCCTTCGCGCGTGACGAAGATTGGGACGGCATCGTATTTGGCGGGCAGCAGCGCACGCATGACATTGGTTGCTGAAAGCACCGAAACGTCATGCTCGGCGGAACGTCCGCCAAAGAGCACGGCGATGCGCAGTCTGTTCAAGGAAGAGGTCTGCTGCATTGTATCGGTACCCTATCTTGCGGCTCGCATACGGGATGATCGGCAACCTTGGCTTTTTTCGAACCGATCTGCGGGTCCATGTAAAAAGACGGGCCGTGAAATTGGCACCGGCGTTATTCGTTGCGCGACATGACCGTTGGTATATATAATTTCATCTCATGAAAGTGGCTCTGGGCGAGTTGCCGAGCCAACAGCCGAGATCATGGGACTTTGATGGTTTGCCCCTCAAGACCGGCGATCGATCCGTGGATGACTGCTTTGGCAGCAATCCTTCGGCAGTCATGACGCGGCCGGTCCCGCCACATCTTCACCAATTTGGGCACCACCCCCGTTTTGCGCCGGCATCCGCTTCGGCAGCATTGTGGCGCCTATGGCCTTGCGCAACGACCAACTTTTCCAACACAATCAAAAAAAGACGCAAGACGGGAACTAACGATAATTTCCACCAGAGCTTGACAGGAGAACAAGCATGTCACTTCGGAGCATGATTTCGAATTTCTCAATGGGAGCCTTAACACTTGCCGCAGCCGCACTGACATCTTCGGCCTATGCGGCGGCGCCGGAATCCAACGACCCGATCAAGATCGCGCTGTTCGATTGGACCAGCGTCAATCTGAACGCCAAGATCCTCGGCGGCATCCTCGAAAAGCTCGGCTATACCGTCGAGTATCCGACCGCCGACTATCTCTCCAGCCTGACCACCGGCCTGACCAATGGCGACATCGATGTCGGCCTGGAATTCTGGGACACGACGGCCGGCGAGGCGATGAAGGCCTCGGACGCGACGGGCCAGACCGAACGCCTCGGCAAGCTCGGACCCAAGGCCAAGGAAGAATGGTGGTTTCCCGAATATATGAAAGAGAAATGCCCCGGCCTGCCGAACTGGGAAGCGCTGAAAGACCCGAAATGCGCCGAGGCCTTCTCGACGGCCGAAACCGCGCCGAAGGGGCGTTATCTTGGCGGACCCGTGACATGGGAAGGTTTTGACGACGAACGCGTCGAGGCGCTGAAACTGCCCTTCACCGTCATCCATGCCGGCACCGACGCGGCGATGTTCGCCGAACTGGACTCGGCCTATCAGCGCAAGGCGCCGATCATGCTGTGGATCTATTCGCCGCATTGGGCGCCAGCCAAATACAAGGGCGAATGGGTCGAATTCCCCGACTATACGACAGAGTGCTACACCGACCCGAAATGGGGTGTGAACCCCGACGCGAAATACGACTGCGGCAAGCCGCATGGCGAGATCTGGAAATATTCCTGGGCCGGCATGAAGGACAAATGGCCTGTCGCCTACAAGGTCGCGAAAAACTACACGGTCGACACCGACGAGCTCAACAAGATGAGCGGCGAGATCGATCTCGAAGGCAAGACGCCGGAAGACGTCGCCGCCGCCTGGATCGCCGCCCACGAAGCCGACTGGAAAGCCTGGGCCGAGTGACCGTCTGACTGGAAACGCGACGACCCGGCCATTCAGGGCCGGGTCTCGATCCCCTATTCCAGAAGGACGATTGCATGAGCGATACGATTGAACAGGCGGTGAAAGCAACGGGCAAGGATGCCCGCCCGATAAAGCTTGCCTGTCGCAATGTCTGGAAGCTGTTCGGGGCGGACGCGGCCAATTTCATCCGCCGGCGCGACGGCAAGGCCAGCCTGGCGGACATCGCCGCTGCCGGACTGGTTGGCGCGGTGCGCGCCGTCGATCTCGAAATCCGCCAGGGCGAGATCTTCATCATCATGGGACTTTCGGGGTCAGGCAAGTCGACGCTGGTGCGCTGCATGTCGCGGCTGATCGAGCCGACCCACGGCAAGGTCGAGTTTGAAGGCAAGGACCTGCTCAAGATTTCCGATGCCGCGCTGATCGAACTGCGACGCCATCGCATGGGCATGGTGTTCCAGAATTTTGCCTTGCTGCCGCATCTCAACGTACTGGAGAACATCGCCTTTCCCTTGGGCATCCAGGGGCAGGACCGGCCGACGCGCGAGAAGCGGGCCCGTGAAGTCATCGACCTGGTTGGCTTGCGCGGCCGCGAGCATTTCTATCCGCGCGAGCTTTCCGGCGGACAGCAGCAGCGTGTCGGCATCGCCCGCAGCCTCGCCACGAAGCCGGAAATCTGGTTCCTCGACGAGCCGTTCTCGGCTCTCGATCCGCTGATCCGCCGTGAGATGCAGGACGAGCTGATGCGGCTGCAGACCATGCTGCACAAGACCATCGTCTTCATCACCCATGATTTCGACGAGGCCATCCGGCTGGCCGACCGGATCGCCATCATGAAGGACGGCGAGGTCATCCAGATCGGCACGCCGGAAGAGCTGGTGGTCAACCCGGCGACCGACTATGTCGCCGAATTCACCCGCGATGTCGATCGCGCCAAGGTGATCTCGGCGCGCCGCCTGATGCGCGCCTGCGACGGCGCCGAGTACGGCGGCACGGTCGCGCCGGATGCCAAGATATCAAGTTTTTCGGCAGATATCGTCTCTGCCGGCAAGCCCTTCGCGGTGGTCAACGGCACCGGCAAGCCGATCGGCGAAGTCACGCCGCAGGCGGTGATCGATCTTCTCGCCGGCATCGAGCGTCGTGGGGCCGGCGGATGACCGTCACGGCAAGCGCCAGCGCAGCGAGGCCCCGGCCGGTTCAAACCTGGCTGGCGATCTGGGCCTGTGCGCTCGCCGCCGTGGATATTGTCTTTCTGCTGCAGGAAAGCCTGCCCTGGGCGGTCAATTACCCGGCCGGCGCGATCGTTCCTGTCGCAGACTGGGTCGGTGCGCTGATGAACTGGGTGAAGTCGAACTTCTCCTGGCTGACCCGCTCGATCACCGCGGTGCTTGGCGTGCCGCTCGATTTCGCGCTCGGTCTTCTGGCCAAGAATTTCAAGATCGGCCATGGCGCGGATATGATCGTCTTGCCGCGCCTGTCCTGGGTCGGCGTCTGCGCTGCCGCCTACCTTGCCGGACGCGCCGCCGGCGGCTGGAAGCTGGGTGCGCTGGCCGGCGGCTGTTTTCTCTACATCGCGCTGTTCGGGCAGTGGAGCAGCGCCATGCTGACGCTGGGCTTGATCTCGATCGCCGTGCCGTTTTGCATTGTCACCGGGCTGTTCGCCGGCATCTGGGCATGGCGCAAGCCTTGGGCGGAGAGGTTGTTGATCTCCCCTGCCCTCGATCTGATGCAGACGATCCCGACCTTCGCCTATCTGATCCCGATGCTGCTTCTGTTCGGCAACAGCCCGGTCTCGGCAATGATCGCGACGGCAATTTTCGCGACGCCGCCAATGGTGCGGGCGACGATGCTCGGCCTGTCGCGGGTGCCGTCAGAGATCGACGATTTCAGCGAGATGGCCGGCTGCACGGCACGGCAGAAGCTGTGGCGGGTGCTGTTGCCGTCGGCGCGGCCGACATTGATGGTCGGCGTCAACCAGGTCATCATGCTGGCGCTCAACATGGTGATCATCGCCTCGATGATCGGTGCCGGTGGGCTCGGCTATGACGTGCTTTTGGCGTTGCGCGCGCTCAAGGTCGGCGAGGCGATGGAAGCTGGCCTCGCCATCGTCGCGCTGGCAATTGCACTCGACCGGCTGAGCCAGGCGATCGCGCACAATCACGCCAAGGGCAATGTCCGCCACCAGGCCAGCACCAGTTTCTGGCGGCGCTATCCCAATCTGGCGCTGGCTGTTGCCATCCTCGCCGTCGCCACGCTGCTCGGCCTGTTCGTGCCGGCGTTCGCCGCGGTGCCGAAAGCGATCACCTTCACCACCGCGCCTTTGTGGAAGGCGGCGGTGAACTGGATCACCATCAACTTCTTCGACACTATCGAAGCGTTCCGCGTGGCGCTTATCCTCAACGTGCTGAACCCGGTGCGCGCCTTCTGCGAGGGTTTTCCGTGGCTGGGCGCGGTGTGTCTCCTCGGCCTTGCCGGCTACCAGCTCGGCGGCTTGCGCCTCGCCGCCCTGGTCGCGGCTTTGACAGCGTTCTGCGCCGTCACCGGACTTTGGGAAAAGACCATGGCCACCGTCTATTTGTGCGGAATCTCGGCCTTTATCGCCTGCCTGATCGGCATCCCGATCGGGCTGATGGCATCGCGCAGCGACCGCTTCGAAAAGACCGTCACGCCGGTCATCGACACGCTGCAGGTGCTGCCGTCGTTCTGCTTCATCATTCCGGTGGTCATGCTGTTCAGGGTCGGCGACGTCACCGCGATGATCGCCACCGTCGCGTTCGCCGTGGTGCCGGCCATCCGCTACACCAATCACGGCATTCGACAGGTGCCGCCGGCGCTGATCGAGGCGGCGAAGGTTTCGGGCTGCACCAGGCGCCAGACCTTCTTTCGCGTGCAGCTGCCGCTGGCGTTGCCCGAGATCATGCTCGGCGTCAACCAGACCATCCTAATGGCGCTGGCGATGATCATCATCTGCGCCATGGTCGGCACGCGCGATCTCGGCCAGGAGGTGTTCATCGCCCTGTCCAAGGCCGATTCCGGTCGCGGCATCGTCGCCGGCCTAGCCATCGCCTTCATCGGCATCGTCGCAGACCGGCTGTTCAACGCCTGGACGGCGAAGGCTCGGGCAAGGCTGGGATAGTCCGGAATAGGACGGCCTCAGGAAGCTGCCGCCAAGCGCGCCGTTAACGAGGCACCGATCCCTACGCCTAAAGACATAGCCATTCGGGATTATTGCTCGTTTTTGCCTCACATCGTACGGCTGCCATGGGACGGGTAGGCTCAACAGGAGAGCGGATAAATGTCTAAACGCGTTCCCTTTACTACCGGTGATCTGGCAGATCATCAGCGGGGTATCGATGACGCCCTCACAGGCGATCCGAATACGAATATCTTGACCGGCGACGCTGGCGGCAGCCTGCTCGATTTCTCAAGAGGCGGCAACGACACCTTTACGGAAACCGCACCGTCGACTTACACCTTCTACGGCGACGCGGCTCGGAGCTTGTTCAATTTTGCTCGGGGCGGTGACGACACCTTCACGGTGTCGAGCTCCTCCACCACCACTGCTTACGGTGACGCGGGCGACGATATGTCGGACCACAGCAAGGGCGGCAACGACACTTTCACGGGCGCCGCGCAAGCCAGCAACATTTTCTTCGGCGACGCCGGCGGCAACATGATCGGCCATGCTCAGGGCGGCGACGACCGTTTCACGGCCTTTCCCAACTCCTTCAACACTTTCTACGGTGACGCCGGCGTCGATATGTCCGACCACAGCAAGGGTGGCAATGACACCTTCGAGGGCACCAGCGTGGCCGTCAACATTTTCTTTGGCGACGCCGGGAACAACATGTCTGGCCATGCTCAAGGTGGCGACGACCGTTTCACGGCCAGGAGCGACTCCAGCAACGCTTTCTACGGGGACACCAGCGGCGATATGTCGGACTACAGCAAGGGCGGCAACGACACTTTCAATGGCGCTAGTGACGCCAACACTATTTTCTACGGTGATGCCGGTCGCAGCATGTCTGGCCATGCTCAGGGTGGCGACGACCATTACACAGACTTTGGTGGCACGATTCAGACCAAAACCTTCTTTGGCGACGCGAGCCTACATATGTCCGACTTTGCTAAGGGCGGCGACGACACCTTCACGAGCGTGGGTGGGTTCGTGATAAGTTTCTATGGTGACGCGGCCGGCATCATGTCCGACTCTGCTAGCGGGGGCGATGACGTGGCCGTGCTGCAAGGCACCCATAATTTCGCCTATGGCGACGCTGGCGCGATGGCCGGCAATGCTGTGGGCGGCAATGATATCCTAACCGGCGGCAATAAGAGCTCTGGTCCTGATGTTCAAAGCGAGTTGTATGGCGACACATTCGCTATGTCCGGGTCCGCCGCGGGCGGCAACGACATTCTTACCGGGGGCCACAACAGCGAAAGCGGCCAGGTCCGCAACTTCCTGTGCGGCGACGCTCTGCAAATGTCCGGTTCGGCTCTGGGCGGAAACGATACCCTGTACGCTGGGAGCGCGGCACCCGGCTGCACCGTCGTCAACGACATGTGGGGTGACGGGCAACTGAGCGAACTGGCTCAGGGCGGCAGAGATCAATTCATATTCAAGGACGATGGTTCAATGACGGTCGGAACCCAAAACACCATCTACGATTTCAGCCAGACCCAAGACGACACCATTGTATTTAGTGGCGTGGAGGGCGTGCAATCGTTCGATGATCTCACAATTGCGCAAAGTGGAACCGACACCATCGTTACCGCAGGAGTCGATCAAGTTACTCTCGCAAACTTTACAAGCCCGCTGACGACGGGTGACTTTTTGTTTGTCTGAAAGCGAAGCTCTTATCGCATTCGAAGAGGGGGAATGCGTGAGAATTCGTTGAGCATCGTCGCGCGGCCGGTCGCCCCAATAATGCTCGACCGGCCGATCGACAATCCAAGCCGCAGTCATGGATCAGGCGGCCAGGAATCTCTCGGTCAAACGAGCCCAGAGCGCTGCGCCGACGGTCAGATTGCCGTCGTTGAAATCATATTTCGAGCTGTGCAGGATGGCTGAATCCTCGCCGTTTCCGAGGCGCAGAAAGCAACCGGGTTTGTGTTCGAGGAAATAAGAAAAGTCTTCGCTGCCGGGGATCAACGGGCAGACGGACACCTTGTCCTGACCGACGAGTTCGACAGCGATGTCTGTCGCAAAGGACGTCTCGCGCTCGGAATTGACCACCACCGGGTAGCCGCGCTCGTAATCGATCTCGACCGTTGCGCCATGCGCCTGCGCCACAAGTGCTGCGATATTGCGAATACGCTGCTCGAGCGTGTCGCGGATCTCGGCCGAGAAGGAGCGGACGCTCAACGTGATTTCGGCGTGTTCCGGAATGACGTTGGAGGCCGTGCCTCCGTGAATCGTGCCGACGGTGACGACAGCGGTCTCGATCGGGTTGACGTTGCGCGACACAACCGTCTGCAGGGTCATGACGATGTTGGCGGCAGCGACGATCGGGTCGACCGTCAGGTGCGGACGCGAGGCGTGGCCGCCACGCCCGGCGATCCTGATGGTGACGGTATCGCTCGCCGCCATCAGCGGCCCGGCGCGCATCAGGAACGAACCCGTCGGCGCGCCCGGGTGGTTGTGCAGCCCGAATATCGCATCGCAGGGAAAGCGCTCGAACAGGCCGTCGGCGATCATCGCCTGCGCCCCGCTTCCCTTGCCGGCTTCCTCGGCCGGCTGGAAGATGAGGTTCACCGTGCCGTTGAAATGCCGTGTGCGCGCCAGGTATTCGGCGGCGCCGAGCAGCATCGTGGTGTGGCCGTCATGACCGCAGGCGTGCATCTTGCCGCTGGCCTGGCTGCCATAAGGGAGATTGGTAGCTTCGGTGATCGGCAGGGCGTCCATGTCGGCACGGATGGCGATGCTGCGGCCGCTGCCCTGGCGCAGGCGACCGACGACACCGAGCCCGCCGACATTGCGCGTCACCTCATAGCCCCAGCTTTCGAGCCGTTCGGCAACGTATGCAGCCGTTTCGTGCTCCTGGAATGAAAGCTCGGGATGCGCGTGCAGGTGCTGGCGGGCCGCTGCAAGCTCGGCGGCCTTGTCGGCGAAGTCGGAAATATCGGCGAACTGGTTGGAGGTCTTTGGCATGGAAGGTCCTTTGCCGGCCGAGCAGGTGCCGCGCCGGCTTTGCTTTTAGATGAAACGGCTCAAGAAAGCCCGCGTGCGCGGGTGCCTGGGTTTGGCGAGAACCTCGTCCGGAGGCCCGGCCTCGATCACATTACCGTCGTCCATGAACACCACCCGATCCGCCGCTTCGCGGGCGAAGCCGATCTCATGCGTGACCACGATCATGGTCAAGCCCTGCCTGGCGAGATCGCGCATGGTGGCGAGCACCTCTCCGACCAGCTCCGGATCGAGCGCCGAGGTCGGCTCGTCGAAGAGCATCAATTTCGGGCGGATGGCGAGCGCACGCGCGATGGCGACGCGCTGCTGCTGGCCGCCTGAAAGCTGGCGCGGATAGGCGTCGATCTTGTCGGCAAGACCGACACGGGTCAGCAGTTCGCGGGCGTAGCCGATCGCCTCCTTGCGGTTCTCCCGGTGAACGCCGACCGGAGCCTCGATGACGTTCTGCAGGGTCGTCATGTGCGGATAGAGATTGAACTGCTGGAACACCATGCCGATCTTGCGCCGCTGAGCGGCGATCGCGCGGTCGGAAAGCTTGTCGAGGCGGCCGTCGTGCAACCGGTAACCGATCTGCTCGCCGTCCACCTCGATCGACCCCTGGTCGATCGCCTCGAGATGATTGATGCATCGCAGGAAGGTCGACTTTCCGGAGCCGGACGGTCCGAGAATGACCACCACCTCGCCAGGCGCGACGTCCAGATCAATGCCCTTCAGCACTTCGAGCGGGCCGAAGGCCTTGTGAACGTTGCGCGCCCGGACCAGAGGCGTGTCATGCGCGCTCATTGGCGGCCTCCAGGGTGGCGGTCGCCGTCTTCTCGCGCGCGCCGCGGTCGCCGCGGCTGTAGTGGCGTTCGATCGCGCCTTGCGCGACATTGAGGACCGAGGTGATCAGCAGGTACCACAGCACTGCAACCATCAGCAGCGGAATGATTTCGAAGGTGCGGTTGTAGATCGACTGCACCGAGTAGAGCAGGTCGGCCATGGCGATGACGCTGACAAGCGACGTCGCCTTGATCATGCTGATCAGCTGATTGCCGGTCGGCGGCACGATCGACCGCATCGCCTGCGGGATGATGATGCGTCGCAAGGCCCGCGCGCGGGTCATGCCGAAGGCTTCAGCCGTTTCGGCCTGTCCCTTGTCCACCGACAGCAGCCCGCCACGGATGATCTCGGCCATGTAGGCGGCCTCGTTCAGCGCCAGACCAAGAACGGCGGCGGTCAACGGCGTGATCAGGTCGTTGGTGTTCCAACTGGCGAAGCCGATGGAAATGCGCGGAAACAGCGTCGAAAGGTTGTACCACAGGATCAATTGCACCAGCAGCGGCGTTCCCCGGAAGAACCAGATGAACAGGCCGGAGAGAAAGGATGCCAGCCTGTCGCTCGACATGCGCGCGATGGCGAGCAGCAGGCCGAGCACGATGCCCAGGATCATAGCCACGACCGTCAGGCCGAGCGTCACCGAAAGCCCCTGCATGACCGTCGGATCGAAGAAATACTGGGCGACCACCGGCCAGCCGAAATTCGGGTTGACTGCAACGATATAGGCGAAGCCGGCCGCCACGGCGACGGTGAACGCCCAGAGCGCCAGCCGGACGAGCGGAAACGGCCGGTGGGCTCGTTTGACGTCGCGCAGCGCGTCGTCGGGACGTCGCGGCAGCCCGGCCGCGTAGGCAGCGGTGGCATCGGTCATGGCAGCCTCTACTGGCCCTGGTTGATGCCTGGCGCGTCGATCATGTTCTTCTCGAGGCCCCACTTCTTCATGACCGCGGCGTAGGTGCCGTTCTTCATCAGGATCTTGAAGGCGTCGAGCAGCACGCCGCCCAGCGGCGAACCCTTCTTGACGACGGCGCCTTGGTAGATGTCCTTAAAGCCGTTGGCCTGGCCGACACCGGCGAGTTCCAGCTGGCCCTTCGCCTGCTCGACGAAATAGGTCAGCGGCGCCTGCGAGGAGAAGAATGCGTCGGAGCGTTTCGACCGGACGGCCAGTATCGAGCTCGGCTGGTCGGTGAAGGATTGCACCTCGACGGCCGGCTTGCCGCCCTCGGTGCATTTCTGCGCCTGCTGCTTGATGACCTTTTCGGCCGAGCCACCCGACATGACGGCGATGCGCTTGCCGCACGCGGTGTCGAGCGAGGTGATGCCTTGCGGGTTGCCCTTCTCGACGGCGAAGACGACGTATTCGCGCACCCAATCGATGAAGTCGTTGGATTTCTGCCGGTCGGGATAGTCGCCGACAGGCCCCATCGCGAACTGATAACGGCCGGCATTGATGCCGCTCAGCAAAGCCGGCAGGCCGGCGACCGAGGCATGATCGATCTCGACGCCGAGCAGCTGGCCGATGGCGTCGGAAATGTCCCTGGTCGCCCCCGACAGTTCGGTGCCGGTGACGATCTCATAGGGCGGGAACGAGCCGTTGTTGACGGCTGTGATCTTTCCCGCCGTGCGGATCTCTTCCGGCAGCCGGGCCCGCAAATCCTCGTTCACCGATTGCTTCTGGATATCCTGGGCAAAGCTGGCCTGCGCCAGCATGGTGACGAGCGAGGCGAATATGAAGCTGATTGTCCTCATGGCATTCTCCTTCGTGTTCTTCGTTGTGCGTTGTCAGGCTGCGGTGGCCCGCGATCTGGCCTCGAAAGGAAACAAGGCTTCGGCGGAAATCGGTTCCGCCAGAATGCCCTGGGCATGGAGCTCGGTGACGAAATCCTCGATCATGCGCCGGTTGGCCGGCAGGCCGCTGGCGTTCCAGGAGGCAGGCAGGTCGCGCCCCGCATGAAGCAGCTCCTCGAGGATCCAGGGCGAGGTATCGGCATATTTTCGGCGCTTTGCCGTCCAGACGCGCTGGCTTTCGTCGATCAGCCTGGCGAGTTCCTGCGGCAGCCAGGGGTGCTCCCTGGCCACTGCGGCCTTGACGGCGACCAGATGCATGCCCGGGACATAACCGACGTCGGCGAAATAGGCGCGTTCGGCCGCGCGAAAATCGCGCAGCACTTGCCGGAAGCCGGAAGCCGGGCCGAAAAAGCCGTCCGGCATGAAGGGCGTGAAAACGGCGTCGAGCTCGCCTTGCGACAGCAGCTCCATCATCGGGCGCTCGCCTGGTGCTGCTTCGATGCGCCCCGGCCTGCCGAATCCGTCGAGGCGGTCGGCGATCGGGTGCTCCGATGTCAGCCTGCCGGCGAACCAATAGGCATCCTCGACGCCGACGCCTTCCCGGCGAAGCGCCGCGCGCGTCCATGTGTTGCCGGAATCGCGCCAGCCGGTCACGCCGATGCGTTTGCCGGCAAGGTCGGAAAGCCGTTCCAGCGGGCTGGCCTCGACCGTTATGATGCAGCGATGGCGAAAGCCGCGCATGATGAAGCACGGTATTCCAACCACCGTATCCCTGCCCGAAGCCATGGCCGACACATAACGGCTGAATGAGACCTCCGCCGCATCGTAGTTCGGATCGGTGCCGAGATCCGGAATGAGCGTGGCGACGCGGTCAACCTTCACCGACAAGCGGCTCGAAGCGACGTCACCCAGCACCAAAGGGGTGAGATAGTCCCAATCGCGGGTGGCTATAGTGATGGAAACGGGCATCGGGATGAACTTCAACGCTATGTTTGACCGGCGATTGGTAAATGTTTATTTTTGGCCGATCAAATGTTATTATGTTATTGAACATTAGCTTTAACGGTTGCGGGTGCCGATGGATTTCGATGCAGGATGGTTCGCCGAGCGCCTTGGCGACCGCACGATGCGCGGCATCGCACGCGAGACAAGTGCGCTGATCAGAAGCGGCGCGCTGCCTGTCGGCGCAAAGCTTCCGCCGGTGCGCGATCTGGCCTATGTGCTTGGCGTCAGCCCGGCGACGGTCTCGCAGGCGTGGAGCGAGTTGCGGCGCTACAAGATCATCGGCGGCCGCGGACGCAACGGCACCTGGATCATGGGCAACCGCTTTGCCGCCCGGCCCGAGCGCCACATGAGCGGCGGCAATTACGGACAGGATGTTCTGAACCTGGCGATCGCGGAGCCCGATGTGAGGCTCTTGCCGCCGCTCGACATCGCGCTGGCGCATGGTGCGCGCGCCGAAAAGCTCAACAGCTACGAGCGGGTGCGCATCCTGCCCGAGCTGGAGGCGGCAGTGCGCCCGTCATGGCCGTACGATCCCGGCGCGTTCCTGGCCACCAATGGCGGTTACAACGCCATCTACACCTTGCTGCATGCGCTGGTCCCGCCGGGAGCGCCGGTGGCCATCGAGAACCCGACGGCGCTTCGCCTGCTCGACATCCTCGAGGATCTCGATGTGCCGATCATCCCGGTAGACTGCGACAGCGACGGTCCCTTGCCGGATGCACTTGCCAACGCTCTGCGGCAGCGGCCCGTCGCGTTCCTGTTCCAGCCGCGCGTCCATTCGGTGACCGGCGCCTGCATGTCGTCGGCGCGGCTGGAAGTCATCGGCGACCTGCTCGCCGGCACCGACGTGCTGATTGTCGAAGATGACGGCGTCGGCGATATTGCCTCGGCGCCGCGCATTTCGCTTGGCCGGCGTTTTCCCGATCGCGTCGTCCATATCCTGTCCTATTCCAAGACCCACGGCCCGGATTTGCGGCTCGCCGTGCTGTCCGGATCGGCGACGATCGTCGAGCAGATCCAGTCCTACCGCAGCTTCAGCTCGGGATGGACCAGCCGCATCCTGCAGGCGGCCACCGCCTGGCTGCTGCACGACCCGGCCACGGCCGCCCTGGTGGAGCAGGCGAAGGAGGTATACCGCGGCCGTCGCGAACGGCTCGCCGGCGAACTGGCCAAACGCAATGTCGATATCGACGCCGGACACGGTCTCAGCGTCCTCATTCCGGTTGCTTCGGAACCTTACGCGATGGTCACGCTGGCCGCCCACGGCATCGCGGTCCATGCCGGGGCGAAGTTTTCGACCGGAAAAACGAACGCTGTCCGAGTCGCGACCAGCATTCTGGACGAGGAGCACCTCGAGCACGTCGCAAATTCCCTGGCGCTGGCGGCCGACCCGGCGCGGGAAATTGTCTGAGGCAAGTCAATCGCCGTTCGGACTGCTACTCCGCCGCCACGCCCTTCATCTCGAGATAGCTTTCCATCGAATCGTCCATCGCCTGCAGCCAGGGCGTATGATGCAGCGGCGCCATCGTGCCGGTCATCAGCGAGCGGTAGGCATGGTCGCGGAAGCCCATAATGTCTTGCGCCTTGTGGTGCTCCCACTCCATGAAGGTCTGATTGACAGCCTCGACATCGAAGCCGGGATAGTCGGTCTGCTCCATCAGCTCCCTGGTGTAGTCGCCCTGGAACCAGATCATCTGCTCGGCGTCTTCAAGTGTTTCCTCGCGTGCCCGCCATTTCCGGCCGTGCTCGGCCATGGCTTCGGCCGAGGGCAGATTGATGCGGCCCATGATGACGTCGCGGGCGAACCAGGCCTGCGCGTCGAACATGTTGAAGGTGTAGAACTGGTCCTGCATGCCGATATAGGACAGCTTCGGGTTTTTCTCCCAGACGACGCCCTCGTAGAGCCCGTCCGGCCACATGCGGTTGGCGGTCTTCAGCTTCAAATCCTCGGTGAGGAACGGGAAGGAATGGAGGTAGCCGGTGCACAGGATGATGGCGTCGACGTCTTTGGTGCTGCCGTCCTTGAAATGCGCCGTCTTGCCGACGACCTTCTGCAGAAGCGGCACTTCCTTCCAGTTCTCCGGCCATTTGAAGCCCATCGGCTTCGAGCGGTAGCTGGAGGTGATCGATCTGGCGCCGTATTTGTAGCATTGCGAGCCGATGTCCTCGGCTGAATAGGAGCGGCCGATTATCAAAATGTCCTTGCCCTTGAATTCCATGGCGTCGCGGAAATCGTGGCTGTGCAGGATACGGCCGTTGAAGGTCGAAAAGCCCTCGAAATAGGGAACGTTGGGCACGGAGAAATGGCCCGAGGCGACGACGACATGGTCGAACTCTTCCGAGTAGGTGACGTCGCTGGTGCGGTCATGCGCGGTGACGGTGAATTTTTTTGTCGTTTCGGAGAAGGTGACCATGCGCACCGGGCTGTTGAAGCGCACCCATTGGCGAACGCCGGATTTTTCGACGCGGCCCTTGATGTAGTCCCACAGCACGGCGCGCGGCGGATAGGAGCCGATCGGCCGGCCGAAATGCTCCTCGAAGGTGTAGTCGGCGAATTCGAGGCATTCCTTCGGGCCGTTCGACCAGAGGTAACGGTACATCGAGCCGTGCACCGGGTCGCCGTGCTCGTCGAGGCCGGTGCGCCAGGTGTAGTTCCACAGGCCGCCCCAGTCGGACTGCTTTTCGAAGCAGACGATCTCGGGAATGTCGGCGCCCTTGTCGGCAGCCGACTTGAAGGCCCTGAGCTGAGCCATGCCGGACGGCCCGGCTCCGATGACGGCAACACGATCTTTCATTGCGGGCCTCCCGATCTCATTTCCCTAACGAAACAAATTTCACTGACAGGACAGTAATTGCCCCTTCGATGCTGTCAACAGGGCTTGTCGCGAAACCGCGTTTCGCCCAGCTGGATTTCCAAGCGACGCAGTAGCTCGGGCGAAATCCAGACATTGCGCAATTCGACACGGGTGGCTTGCCGTGGCAGTTGCGCTTCTGTATCGGCACCGAATATGTTCACCGTGAGTGAAATGAATCGGCAAGGTCCGGGGTGGCAACATGGCGAAAAAAGCATCCAGTCTAAAGCCCGCTGCGGCCGTCGTCGCCGCCAAGGCCAAGCCGTCGGTCGCTGCAATCGATCCGCGCAAGATACGCGCGCCGCTCACCCAGAACCCGCACGCCATTCGCGACACCCGCGAAAAAGTCCTGGAGGTCGCGATCGGCCGCGAGGTGCGGGCCTTCCGCAAGAAGCTCGGCATCACCGTCGCCGATCTGGCTGCCGCCACCGACATTTCGCTTGGCATGCTGTCGAAGATCGAGAACGGCATCACCTCGCCATCGCTGACCACGTTGCAGGCGCTGTCGCGGGCGCTCGGCGTTCCCGTCACCGCCTTCTTCCGCCGCTTCGAGGAAGAGCGCAGTGCCGTCTTCGTCAAGGCCGGCGAAGGCCTCGACGTCGAACGCCGCGGCACGCGCGCCGGCCACCAGTACAATCTGCTCGGCCATATCGGCTCCAACACCAGCGGCGTCGTCGTCGAACCCTATCTGATCACGCTGACCGAGGATTCCGACGTGTTCCCGACCTTCCAGCATGAAGGCATGGAATTCCTCTATATGCTCGAGGGCGAGGTGGTTTACCGGCACGGCAGCAATCTCTACCCGATGAGGCCCGGCGACAGCCTGTTCTTCGACGCCGATGCGCCGCACGGACCGGAAGTGCTGAGCGTCCTGCCGATGCGGTATTTGTCGATCATCTGTTATCCGCAGAGCAGCGCGGGGTGAGCCGGAGATGAGGGCGCGCAAGCAATCCTGGATCGCTGCACTCCACGGCCACGGTAACGGCATGGATCCTAGGGTCTCCGCTACGTCCGTAGCGGAGACCCTAGGATCCATATGTGGACGGCGCCCTGCCTGCAACGGTTGTTTTGCGTCGTTTTCGATCGCTTGCGTCCATATGTCCGGCCTTTGAGCACGG